>MFQK01000056.1:26755-33605 GCA_001783035.1 Candidatus Magasanikbacteria bacterium RIFCSPLOWO2_02_FULL_44_11 | reverse complement strand
TCTGTCTTTGGCTGGACCAAGCATGTGACGTTTTAATGAATTATGAGTCATCGAAACATAACACTTGAAGCGATGCGACAAGAAGTTTTTGATGCAAAACCTGGGTTGGCTAACATCATAAACGAAAATCGCGCCAAATCATTGATGGCATATCGGTACCAACCAAATAGTGATAGAGTTTCTGGGTTGCGTAAAAATGAATTGTTGGAAACGGTACGTTCATTGGCTACTAGACTTTTTGGCGGTGTAATCGCCGATACGATAAATAAACAACTCAGCGAGCAGTGGTATGTTTCGACGGCAGAGCATCATGGTCCTGTGAGTCACCCTTTTGTTGTTGGTGGTACGTTTGTGGCTTCGCTTATGAACCAACGCCAAGGTCGAAATACGGCGATTATTTTTTCAACTTCCAATGTTTCGTTGAATAATTCATCTTTTCCTAGAGGTTTTGTTTTCCATACGCCCGCGCTGGCTGAGGTGCGATTGTCTTTACAGCCCGGGAAGTATCGTCAGAATCCCGTCGCTTCGCTCCCAAAAATAAAATCCGACGCGTATGCCGATCTTGTTGTGCAAATAAGAAAATATAATTCTAATTTGGGCGAAAAATTTATTCAGTGGCAAGAAAAACTAATGGAAGTCGACACCTATGTCGAGCAGGTATCGATTTTGAATGAACTTTTTTGGCGATGTCTGCCTGGGCAGGAAAATATGCATCTTATATATTTATCTCAGGAGGCGATCGTCTCGTCTTTGTTGACGAAATATCATTTGGAAAAAAATACCGAATTGCACGAGCTTATCTTTAATAACTCCTGGCGACTGTCGTATAAGTGTTTTTTCAATGGGTTGGTAGGAGCTTTTTCGGATGATGGACGGCGAGGCACTTTTTTATTTTGGGCGATTCGTGATGGACACCGTTTTGGTCTCTCGCTGGAGGGCGACGAGCTGGTTTCAATTGATCGGTCTTACCGCCTGCGCCTTTTACCGGAAACGATAGCGACCGCGCTTAAAAACGGTGAGTTGTTGCCCAGTATGGCTTTAACTTTTATAGTTTTAAGCTGTTATTACGGATTGTTATGTGGCGGCGGATTTAGCCAGGTAGATTATTTACCTAAAATTCAAATCGCTTACCAGGCAATGCTAAATGATCTTGGCGTGAGTATAGCCAATGAAAAAACTGAAATACCTTTTCTTTCTTCCGATTATGCATTTATTAGTTTACAAACCGGTGATAAGCAAGTTTTGGCGACCGGTTTAGATCTCGCGCTCTATGGTAATGATGAAACTTTTAATCGCTTAACCAGTTTGGCTGAAACAACAACAGTTTCGCAAGCATTGGACAACCTTATACCTAAGCTTTATACTATCGTTGGCGGTAAGAAAAACGTTTTTCCGTTTATCAATGCTGCTATGCCGAGCTGTCTCTATGTCTAAGTGTTTGTATTGCGGAAATAATCCAGTCCCGCATTTTTTGACCTGGCTCAATGTTTCGAGCGTCGTTATCTTGACGCCGTTTCATCGTTGGTTAACCACTACCAGGCTGGGTGGTTTTTTTAATTGGCTGGCCGACGGCGTGCTTTGCGGTTTATTTTTATTGTGTAAATTGGTTGGTTTAATTTCTTGGTATAATAATCGTGAAGCCTGCACAATCGCCCGGGCGGCGGTTTTATGGGAGGAAGCCGAAGCGCGCGGCGTAACCATGCAGGGCGCGATGTTTTTGAAACGTCCGATAGATTTTTACCGCGTCAAATTAAAAGGGAAATGGATTTTTTTTAACGGATTGCCGCGGCCGGAAGGTATCGATACTTCCGCCCAATTATGGATGGACGATAAGGCTGTGGTGAAGGATATGTTGGCGGCGGCTGATTTACCGGTTGCTCGGGGTGGTTCTTTCGCGGATTTTGGGGTTATGGCTCAGGTTTTCAGATCACTGGAAAAGCCGGTAATTGTAAAACCTCGTCTGGGGTCGCGGGGCCGTCATACGACCACCTATATATACAAGGAAGCGCAATTGGCCGAAGCCTTCAAAATTGCCAAGCAATTATGCCATTGGGTCGTGATGGAGGAACATTTGGTCGGCAGTGTTTATCGAGGGACGATGATTGAAGGAAAATTGCGCGGCGTATTAGGGGGCGACCCGCCGAGGATTATCGGTGATGGTGTCCATTCGATAGTCGAATTGGTTGATTTGAAAAACGCCTCCAAACCGGATGGCGTGGAAGATATCAAGATTTCATCCGTGACCTTAGATTTTCTATCCAGGAATAATTATAATTTACAGACGGTTTTGCCGGTCGGTAAGACGATCGATTTGACCGAAAAAATCGGTGTTTCGTATGGTGGTTCAAGTTATGAAATAACCGAGGATACGCATCCGGACATCGGCATCATTCTTGAGAAAGCTGCCAGAGTGATTGGTGATCCGCTACTCGGTTTTGATTTTATAATTCCCGATGTCACCAGAGCGCCCCAAGGCCAAAAATGGGGGATTATCGAGTGTAACGGTATTCCGTTCATCAATTTACATCATTTTCCTTTGCTTGGGAAGCCAAATAATGTGGCTAAGTACGTTTGGGATATGGTAGTTTAGAGAGCTTGTTTTTTTCAGCTTTGGTTGGTATACTATGTGCAACTATGTTACAAGCAATTTGGTTTTCTTTATTGTTTCAGCCGCTTTTTAATGCGCTGGTTTGGATTTATTCGAATTTGGCGGAACAGAATATGGGTTGGGCCGTCGTGTGGCTCACGATTTTTTTGCGCATTTTTCTATTACCATTGACTATTATTTCGGAATACAATGCCCATCGCAAAGAAAAGGCTATTGAAGAAGCAAAAAAAGCGGTAGAAGCTTATAAAAATGACCGTGTCGCGCAGAAAGAAGTCATTCGCAAGATTATAAAAAGATACAGAGTTTCGCCTTGGGCCAAGGTTTTGTTGCTCGGCATCCAGGCGTTGGTCTTGGTTTTGCTCTATCAGGTGTTTATAAACGGTATTTCCGGTGAAAAAATGATTCGGATCATATACCCTTGGGTCGATTTTCCCGGCCGAATAAACAATATTTTTTACGGTACCGACATTGGTCTTACCCACAATGAGTTATGGGCCGGAGCGGCGGCGGTTTACATGCTGGTTTCTATTTTTATAGAGAATAAATCAAAGAAAACATGGGAAAAATCCGAGGCCTATTATTTGGTTCTTTTTCCTCTGTTTACATTTTTAATACTTTGGTACTTGCCGATGGTAAAATCATTGTTTATTTTGACTACTATGGTATTTTCGGATCTTATAAGTCTCGCTCGTCACTTTTTCTTTAAGAAAAAAATAGCGGGGGTGGCGCCGGCCACAGTGCCTGTTAAACATTAATCTTTAATTCTATTGTATGGCAGCAGAATCGTTGGATAAATTGATGTATTCGTTCGTTGTTGATGATGTCTTGAAAGGTTTGTTTATTTATGTACCGCCGGGTTATGTGGCTTGCGTGTACGATCTTGGGCGCGGCGTATTAAAGAAAGTTTTGACGCCGGGGTTGCATTTGAAAATTCCATTTTGGCAAAAAGCAAAATTGTTTAATGTTCAGACTTTGGAATATAGTATTTCCAGGCAATTTAACCCAGAACATGAGCGGTCTTTGGGTGATGTGCCTACTGCCGCCGTAACTCATGATGCTAAGCGTGTCGGTGTTGAAGGGACTATTTTGCTCCGGCTTGATATTCATCAGGTGCCATCGATTTGGCAAACGATTGGCGAGGACTTCGTGGCGAAGATCGTTCGTCCGGCTATTCGCAGTCGCGTTCGTATGGTGTTGAGTCGCTTTGATTATAATGATATTGTTGGCGCCAAACGAGACCAAGTAGAGACTGAACTGAAAAACGAACTCGAACGCATTTTCTACGCTCGTGGTATCTATGTCGAGAATGTTTTGTTAAGTGAAATTCAGCAGATTCATTCTTAAGGCAGATAAGAGTACTATTTAAGAAACACAGAATAAAATAGCCTGGTGAGGCTATTTTTTCTTCCATCTCGCCCGACGCGAGTCGGGCTGCGATGAGATTTCTTAAATAGTACTCTTATCTGCCTTAAGAAATATGCACAATTGTCACTTGACATAAGCGAGCGGCAGGGGTATATTATCACTCGTAAGATGAGAGTGATAAGTAGGTTATCATTAAGAGTATGCTCGAAGAACGGCAGCAAAAATTACTTACCCTCGTGGTTGAAAACTATATTACCACGGCCGAACCGGTTGGCTCACGGTATTTGGTTGAAAAAGCCGGTTTGGACTGGAGCGAAGCCACGGTTCGCAATGAACTCCGTCTCTTAGAAGTAGAGGGTTATTTGACGCATCCGCATACCTCGGCTGGCCGTATCCCGACGACCAAAGGGTATCGTTTCTATATTGAGCAGCTTGATAAAGATAGCTTGCGCGTCGGTAAAAACGATAGTCAAGCGCTCGAAAAGGCGTTTAGCGCCAATGGTCAAGAATCGCAATATAAAAATGTCGCCAAAACGTTAGTTCAGCTTTCCGATGAAACTGTAATCATGGCGTTTTCGGTTGAAAAAATGTACTACACCGGATTATCCAATTTATTCAGTAAACCGGATTTTGTCGAGCTGCAATTGGTCGCCAGCGTGTCGCGGGTGTTTGATCGTTGTGAAGAATATTTACCACGATTTTATGAAAGAGTAGAAAATGATCCAGCCTGTTATATTGGTAAGGACCATCCGTTTGGTGAAATGTTATCGTGTGTCGCGACGCGCGTAGGGAGAGAAGGCGAGTCGCTTTTAATCCTGCTTGGTCCGCAACGCATGGATTATAAAAACAATTGGGCCTTACTTAAAAAAGTACGCGAATTAATGTAAACTATGTCAGACGAAAAACCGGTTTCACCAAAGTCGCCCTCAAACCAAGAGAGCGACACGATGAACAAACAATCCGACGAAAGCGCGGTAGAAAAAGAACGTGATGAGTATAAACAAGGTTGGCAGCGGGCCGTGGCCGATTACCAAAATCTGCAAAAAGAAATTTCTGCTCGACGCCAAGAGTGGATATTGATGAGCAAGCAGCAAATTATCGAAGATTTTATTCCGGTCTATGATAATTTCAAAAAAGCGTTTGCTCTTCATCCGGACGTCAATGATCAAAAACAAGTAAAAAGCTGGGTGGACGGTATCGGCCATATCATGCGCCAGTTTCAAGATGTGCTAAAGACGCATCAGGTGGAGGAAATCAAGACGGTCGGCGAGCAATTTGATCCGCGTTTTCATGAAGCTATCGGTGTAGAAGAAAATGGTAAAGAGTACGGGTTGATTGTTCGTGAAGTTTATGGTGGGTACAGGCTGGGGGAGCAGGTAATCAAAGTCGCTAAAGTAATTATAAGTAAATAATTTATATGTCACTAATCAGATGGTCTCCAATGTTTGATCCATTTGGAGAAATAGATGAAGTGTTTACTCGTTTACCGAGCGTGATGGGCAGCCAGGCCATGAAAGCGTTTGTGCCGGCTATTAATATGTATGAAACCGATCAGGCGGTGGTGGTTGAAACCGCTTTGGCCGGGGTGAAGCCGGAAAATGTGCAGGTGAATGTTGAGAAAGGTGTTTTGACCTTAAAAGGTGAGAGTACGAGCGAGCATGAAGTTGATGAAAAGAATTATTATCGCAAGGAAGTTCGCAGCGGCTCTTTTTTTAGAGAAATCGCGTTACCGACGAATGTGCAGGATGATAAAGTTACGGCGGAATTTGAAGACGGGTTGTTAAAAATTACTTGCCCAAAAGCTCAGCCAACGGCGGCGAAGAAAATTGCAGTCAAGATTATTAAGAAAAATGATTTAAATAAGTAATTTATATTTAAATTGTATAAGCTGAAATATGTCTAAGGTACTCGGAATTGATCTAGGAACAACAAATTCCTGCATGGCCATCATCGAAGGTGGTCAGCCAAAAGTTTTAGAAAATAAGGAAGGCGCGCGAACGACGCCGTCTATCGTCGCCATTTCAAAAACCGGCGAACGTTTGGTTGGTCAAATAGCCAAACGACAAGCGGTCACTAATCAGGAAAATACCTTGTATTCCATCAAGCGTTTGATCGGCCGCAAATGGGAAGACCAGGAAGTGCAGCGCGACCTGAAGGTCATGCCATATAAAATTGTGAAGTCAGACGGCGGCGTAAAAGTGGTCATGGGCGATAAAGAATATTCGCCACAAGAAATTTCGGCCATGATTTTGCAAAAATTGAAAGCAGACGCGGAGGAACGTCTTGGTGAAACTATTACCGAAGCCGTTATTACCGTTCCGGCTTATTTCGACGACTCGCAGCGCCAGGCCACCAAGGACGCCGGTGAAATTGCCGGTTTGAAAGTACTGCGCATTATCAATGAACCGACGGCGGCCGCGCTGGCTTACGGATTTGATAAAAAGAAAGATGAAAAAATTGTCGTTTACGATCTCGGCGGCGGTACGTTCGATGTTTCCGTGCTGGAAGTCGGGGCTGACTCCGTGCAAGTGTTGGCTACCAATGGTGATACGCATCTTGGTGGCGATGACTTTGATCAGCGCATCATGCAATGGATTTTTGATGAATTCAAGAAAGTCGAAGGCATTGATTTAAGCAAGGATAAACTGGCTTTACAGCGCATTAAGGAGGCGGCGGAAAAAGCTAAAATCGAGCTATCTACTTCTCAGGAAACGGAAATTAATCAACCCTTTATCACGTCTGATGCCTCGGGACCGAAACATATGGCGATAAAAATGAAACGCTCGGATCTTGAAAAAATGGTTGGTGATTTAGTCGCTAAAACCATGGGGCCGGTCAAGCTGGCTTTACAGGACGCCAAGTTAGATGTTTCAAAGA
>MFQK01000056.1:0-26658 GCA_001783035.1 Candidatus Magasanikbacteria bacterium RIFCSPLOWO2_02_FULL_44_11 | reverse complement strand
TCCGGATGAAGTGGTGGCTATTGGCGCGGCTGTCCAGGGTGGCGTACTCAAAGGCGATGTTAAGGACGTGCTGTTGTTGGATGTGACGCCATTATCCCTGGGGATTGAAACGATGGGTTCGGTCTTCACGAAACTCATTGAGCGCAACACCACTATTCCGACTTCAAAATCACAAGTTTTCTCGACGGCCGCTGACAACCAGCCCGCCGTATCGATTCGTGTGGCCCAAGGTGAACGTCCGATGTTTGCCGACAACAAATTGTTAGGCCAGTTTGAATTAACCGGACTTCCACCAGCTCCACGCGGTGTGCCGCAGATTGAAGTCTCGTTTGATATTGATGCCAACGGTATTTTGCATGTGAAGGCGAAGGATAAGGCCACTAATAAAGAACAATCAATTAAGATTGAATCTTCTTCAGGACTTTCTAAAGAGGAAATTGAAAAAATGAAAAAGGATGCCGAGTTGCATGCGAGCGATGACAAAAAGAAACAAGAGCTTATCGAAGCCCGCAATATCGCCGATACCATGGTTTACACGACGGAAAAGATGATGAAAGATGTGGAAGAAAAGAAAGTTGCTGTGACTGAAGAAGAAAAGAAGGCAATCAACGATGCTTTAGAAAAAGTGAAGGAAGTGAAAGATAAAGACGATGTCGAGGCCATCAAGAAAGCGGCGGAGGAATTATCGAGTGCCGCTCAGAAAATAGGTACGAAGATGTACCAAGCCGAACAAGCCAAAGGCCCGCAACCAAACGACAAAAAGGATGGACCGATCGAGGGTGAGGTTGTTGATGATAAAGATAAAAAATAATATGTCCGAATATAATGATCAGGCCCTCGAAGCTCGTTTAGATATTTTTCACGATCATATCAAGCGTGTCGTAGAGAAGCGCAAAGATACTGATGGTACGGCGCAAGATATAACGGACGTTGCCGAATTAACGGCTGAAGATGAGCGGATTTGGAACATCTATTTAAAGCTTCTCCATCAGACAACATTACCGGGGGGAAATAATGAATTAATACAACAGGAAGCCAATCAACTTACCGACGCGGTAAAGGCTTTGCAAATAAATCCGCTGGTCAATGGCCAGAGCAGAAAAGCGTTCCTGGAGTGGATGGTGAACAGGTTGACTATTATTGTTATTAATCTCCCTTTTCTGTCACAAAGAGATCAACAAGAGGAAATTATTGGTGAGCTAAAAGCCGAATGGGACGAATTTTCCCGTTAATTATGCCCAAGGATTATTACAAAGTATTAGGCATTGATAAAAACGCTTCACCCGAAGAAATAAAAAAATCTTTTAAAAAGCTGGCGATGCAATACCATCCGGACCGGCCGGGCGGCAACGAAGCTAAGTTCAAAGAAATAAATGAGGCGTACCAGGTTTTGAGCGATGCCGACAAACGTCAACGCTACGACCAGTTTGGCTCTGACTTTGAACAGCAAGGCGGCTTTGGTACTGGCGCCGGTTGGGAGGACTTTATGCGGGCGGCTCGCGGCCAAGGTGGCGGCGGATTTTCGTTTAATTTTGGTGGTATGGATTTCGGTGATGTCTTTGGTGATATGTTTGGCTTTGGTTCACAGGGAGATGGCGCGCGCGATGTTCGCGGTCGAGATATACAGGTGGAAGTCGCGCTCGATTTTAAAGAAGCCGCTTTTGGTGTAGAAAAAGAAATTAGCTTACGCAAACAAACCAAATGTGACGTTTGCCGTGGTAGCGGTGGAGAGCCGGGGAGTAAAATTGATAATTGTCCGACCTGTCATGGCCGCGGACAAACCGTTCAAACGCAACGGACATTTTTGGGTGCTATGCAGACTTTGGTCACGTGTTCAACCTGTCACGGACGCGGTAAGTTTCCGAGCAAGAAATGTGTCCATTGTGGTGGCGACGGTATTTTGATGGAATCAACCACCGTGCACGTAAAAATTCCGGCCGGTATTGATGAAGGTCAGTCAATCCGATTGACCGGCCACGGCGAGGCAGCTCCGCACAGCGGCACTTCGGGTGATTTGTTTGTGGCGGTTCATATTAAACCATCCAAAGTTTTTCACCGCGAAGGTTACGAGATTTACATTGATAAAGAAATTAGTTTTGCCGACGCAACTTTGGGGGCGACGGTTGAAATAGAAACGCTCGAGGGACCGGTAAAAATAATGGTTCCGGATGGCACCGAATCCGGGCAATTGATCCGTCTCAAGGACAAAGGCATTATGCGTTTGGATGGCCGAGGTCGGGGAGATTTGTACGTTAAAGTGAAAATTCGTGTTCCTCGCAAGCTTAGTAAAAATGCTAAAAAAATATTAGACGATCTGCGCGATGAATTATAAAAAATCATGGTTAAAAAAATCCCGAGCCTGTCGGGATTTTTTTGTCATTGCGTTTGTTGATCCAGAATTTTATTTACTTCCTCATCGGCTTCTTTGTTGTTTTCGCGCCTGACGTGCTGATAAGTGACTTTTTTAAATTGTTCGGCCAGGTTGTAAACTTGGACAAACAGTTTTTGTAATGTCGGCTCTTTTACTTTATATTCACGGCGCATTTGTTTAACCACAAGTTCACTGTCAAGCACGCAATCGACTTCGGTCGCTCCTAATTCTTTCGATTTTTGCAGTGCTGAAAGCAAAGCGGTGTATTCCGCGTAATTATTGGTTTGATGGCCGAGCCATACTCCAAAAGCGGCCACGGTTTCTCCGCGGTCATTTTTTATAACGATCCCCGCGGCAGCCGGCCCCGGGTTGCCGCGTGCTCCACCATCGGTAAAAGTGGTTAGTTTCATAAAATTAGTAAGCTAAAGAGTAAAGACCATCGTTGGTGCTAAAATATAGTTGGCGAATTTCCGGATTGGCGGCAATATCATTAAGGTCTTTTTGAAGCAAAGTAATCTGTGTATAGGCATAAGGATATAAAACCTTTATTTCATTTTCAAATAGCAAGGCGAGCGTATTAAACTTATCGAGCGGTATAACTTTTTTTAAGGAATTGCCGCTCCGATGAAACAAAAACGGATTTTCGCCTTCAATATATGACCACAATTCAACGTCATTCCATAAAAGCCACCAAGAATTATATGGTGAGACCAACAAGCTGGTCACGTTAAGCGTGAATTGTTTGTCGGGACGAATAATAATCATTTCACCGCGGCCGTTTTCTAGAACGGCGTGATTAGCACGGATATCTTTAAAGAAATAGTCGCTTATTTTATACGAGTTATCAGTACTGGAGACGGTGGCAAATAATCCGTGAAAACCAAGCTCATCACTGATAATTTCAAGATTGGTGGAAGTGGCCTTGGATAGCGTCCAAAGCGTGCCGTTGGCAATGTACCAGTCCCGAAAATTATTTTTTATGATTGGTCGCTCTTCTCGCAGGCGAGGGTAAAAAGAACTCAAACTAGATGATGTGCTTAAGTACAGAACCGGCTCGGAAGTTTCACGCCAGAGCAAGCGTGTAATGGTGTGTCCTGTGATGGCGCTGATTTCAGTCGTGTTCTCGCTGTTTACTGTGACTATCTGTTGAAACGTGTTTTGACCAAAAGCGGCCGCTAAAAACGGGTGCTTGTTTGACCAAAAAAAACTGACCGGCGTATCTTTTGCCGTCGAGCCCAGTAGAATTGTTTTTCCGGAACGAATTTCATAGAGCATCGCTTGAGTTTTTTTTAGCAGTTGGATATCTTTAATATAAGTAGTTTGTTTGCGCTCTACAATAATTTCTTTTTCCCAATCAAAATACCCGCGAGCGGAGATTTTAATATGATATTTTTTTGGCGTTATATTTTTAAGTCTGATAGGGAGTGAGGAGTCGAGCGGCAGGTCATTAAGATAGACGTCGGCATCGACCGGCGTCGCGTCGATACTAAGGCCGCCGGTTTCACGGATAATGCCGGCTTTCCAATCATAGCGATAGCCGGTGGTATACAGCAACATGAGCGGGGTAATTAAAAAAAAAGCCACGATGAAAGTGACGAGGATGAGGCGACGAATCGGTTTGATGAGGTGAGCTCCGGGATATTCCATACGTGTTGCCAAGGTGAATCAACGTGTGTCAACGTGTGTCAAAGTGTTGCCAAGGTTTATTGTTTAGAGTATACTTAAGTCTGTACAGTCTGTAAAGTCCCGCAACGTAGCGGGTTTTCTTATAAAAAATATGTCGCACGTCTTGATTAAAGGTGGAAAAAAACTCTCTGGCAAACTAATCAATCAATCTTCTAAAAATGCCGCGGTAGCCCTTTTGGCCGCAGCCGTCATGATCAGAGGCAAGGTCCGATTGAGTCAGGTTCCGCATATTGAAGAGGTAGAAAGAATAATTGAGTTACTACGCAGCGTCGGCGTGCTCGTCGAGCATGACCACGACAATAATTTGGTGATTGACGCCTCGGCCGACTTAAATCTTAAAATGATAGACCGTCAAGCTTGCGACGCTACACGCGCCTCGCTGCTTTTATTAGGCGCATTAGCGGCTCGAGAAAAAAAATATACTTTGTATCGTTCCGGCGGGTGCAAGCTTGGCAACCGTACGGTACGGCCGCATCTGTTGGCATTGCAAAAATTCGGCATCAGCATTAAGACAACTCCCGAAGCATATGAAGTAGAAAATCCCGTCAAATTAAAAGCGGCCGATATTGTAATGTATGAATCTGGCGATACGGCCACGGTTAATACTATTATGGGGGCTGTTTTTGCCGACGGAACCACAACTATTTCCATGGCCTCGGCAAATTATATGGTTCAGGACGTTTGTTATTTTTTGTTAAAAGCCGGCGCGAAGATTTCCGGCATCGGATCAACAACTTTGATCATTAACGGAGTGAAAAACTTAAAGCCGGTGCCGGCCTATCCGGTTATGCCCGATCCCATTGTCGCTATGACTTTTTTGGCGGCTGGAATCGCCACTGACTCAAAAGTTACCGTCGTGGGTTGTCCGCTAGATTTTTTAGCGTTAGAGTTGTTGAAATTGGAAGTTATGGGTCAACGTTGTGTTTTTCATAATAAAAGAATGTCTTTGAATGGTAAATTTAAATTAGTGGATATCGAAGTTATTCCCAGCAAATTGCGGGCTTTGCCCGACAAAATCGAATGTCGACCTTTTCCCGGTCTAAATATAGATAATCTGCCATTGTTTATACCGATCTTAGCCAAAGCCAAAGGCCGGACACTTGTGCATGACTGGGTTTACGAGGATCGCGTGATTTATAGTCTGGAATTAAAAAAATTAGGCGCGCAGGTTTCGCTTATAGACACCCATCGGGTTTGGGTCGAAGGACCGACAAAATTTGTGGCCAATGAAATCATTGCCCCGCCGGCATTACGCCCGGCTGTGAACGTGCTCATTTGCATGCTGGCGGCGAAAGGCACTTCTATTTTGCGTAATACTTATGTTATCGACCGCGGCTATGAAAATATTTATGAAACTTTTCGCCAGGCTGGCGCGTCCATTACTTTAATTGAAGATTAAGCTTGTCTTATGGATTATCCACCAACACCTACCAATACTCGCGCGGTCCGCTATGTCGGGGTATACGTCGGCATTATTGCCGCCATTATTGCTTTTGGCGCCGGTATTTTTGCCGGTCAATCGTGGTATATCAAGAAAAATATATTAAATGATGCAGGCCAAGTTGATATTAGTAATGTTATAAATATCAATCGGTCTCTTAATAAATCGAACAGCGTTGACTTTAACCAGTTTTGGGAAGTATGGGATACGATCAAGGCCAAGTATGTTAAGCAGCCCGTCAATGACGCGGATATTTTTTATGGAGCGATACAAGGTATGGTGTATGGTTTAGGTGATCCATACTCTGTTTATTTTCCACCTAAAGCGGCCGGCGAATTTGCAAAAAGCTTGTCGGGTCAATTTAGCGGAATCGGCGCGGAAATTGGTATTAAAAATGAGCAATTAGTGATCGTGGCGCCTTTACCAGAGTCACCGGCAGACAAAGCCGGGGTACGGGCCGGTGATAAAATTTTAGCGATTGATAAGGAAAGTACCATCGGAATGGATATAGACACGGCGGTACAAAATATACGCGGTCCGGCCACTTCGACGGTAGTTTTGATGATTTTGCGAACCGGATGGGACAAACCAAAAGATTTCTCAATTCATCGCGCGACATTAAATATACCGGCTGTTATGATGGAAATAAAACCCGGCAATATCGCGTATCTACGGGTAATGCAGTTTAACGAGCGGACACCGGCTCAATTTAGTAAACATATTGATGAAATCAAAGCTAAAAACGTAAAAGGTATTGTGCTGGATTTACGCAATAACCCGGGAGGGTATCTTGATTCAGCTGTAGACATGGCCAGCGAATGGGTCAAAGAAAGTCCAATTGTGATTGAACGCTTTAGCGATGGCCAGGAAAATGTACATGATACGATCGGACAGCATCGACTTGTTGATATGAAAACGGTAGTACTCATAAATGGTGGATCGGCTTCAGCTTCGGAAATTGTGGCCGGCGCGTTGCAGGATACGAAAACCGCGATGTTGGTCGGTGAAAATAGTTTTGGCAAAGGATCAGTTCAGGATTTTGAAACCTTACCCGATGGTTCGGCGTTGAAGATTACGGTAGCCGAATGGTTTACGCCAAATGGCAATTCCATCAATGAAAAGGGGATTATGCCGGATGTGGAAGTGAAAGTAGATTATTCAACGGTGCAGGTAGGGGAGGATAAGGTGTTGGAAAAGGCTTTAGAGTTGTTGAAATAAGCAAGCACAACAGATAGTCTCTTGTGCGACACAGCATAAAAAGACCTTGCGAGGTCTTTTTTGTTTCCATCTCGGTCGTCCGCGAGGACGCCCTGCGATGAGGTCTCACAAGAGACTATCTGTTGTGCTTATATTAGCCAAAAAGAAAAATGTACTTGACTACTTTTGTTTATAGTCTCTCCATCCAATGTTTATCCGCTTCAACTTGAAGATCTAAGAAAACTTTTTTGTTGGTCGCTTGTTCCAGTTCTTTGCGAGCGGCAATGCCGATTTCTTTGATGGCTCGTCCGCCGGCGCCGATGATCATTTCTTTGTAACGCTTATCATACGTATAAATTGTTGCCTTGATAACAAGCACTACATTTTTTTTCGCGTCTGTTTTTTCTTCAATCGACTCGACTATCACGTGCGTCGAGTAGGGTACTTCTTTGCGTAGCGCCAAAAATATTTTTTCGCGAATGATTTCGGCAATCCAAAATTCTTTATCAACATTGGTCAGTTGGTTTTCGGGGTACAACAATTCGCCTGCCGGCAAAAGTTCGAATACTTTATCGATCAAAGGTTGGATATGGCGGTTTTTTAGCGCTGACAACTCAAATACAGCCGTAAATTCTTCAGCCAGCATTTTATAATCATCGTAAAATTCACGTTCTTTTTCAGGTAAGTCACTTTTATTGATTACTAAAATTTTAGGAATTTTTTGCTGCTGTCGAACTGTGGCTAAAATAGATCTTTCTTCGCTGCCAAGCGGTTTGGTCGGGTCGACGACATAAATCAAAACGTCGATTTCTTTGAGGGCTTCGTAGACGCTGTCGGTGAGCTGTCCCGATAGGTGGTTATGATGGTCTTTAAAGATGCCGGGAGTATCGACAAAAACCGCCTGACCTTCCGGACGGTTAAGAACGCCATGAATAACATTGCGGGTGGTTTGGGGTTTATCGGTCACGGCAGAAATCTTCGTACCGATGATTGTATTAAGCAAGGTTGACTTGCCCACGTTGGACCTGCCGACTAAGGTAATGATACCTGATTTTTTGTTTTTTGTTTCAGCAATTGGTGTATCGTTCATAAAAATGATAAGGTCTTGGCTAAGATGCGCGGATATAGTATACTAGGCTGATGAATAAGTCAAAAGGCCTATGAAAGTTATTCTCGTTCAGGATGTTAAAGGAGTCGGGCGGGCTGAAGAGGTCAAAGAGGTTGCCGATGGCTATGCTCGTAATTTTTTGTTTCCGCATCACCTGGCAATCCCGGCTTCAGGCAAAGCAATAGCGGATATTACGGCGAAACACCATCGCCAGGACAAACAAGTCAAGAATGACCTAAAACGCGAACAAGCTTTGGCAAGTAAGATCGATGGGTTTGAGCTCGACCTGCAAGAAAAGGCTAACGAGCAAGGCGTATTCTATGCCGCGGTCACGCCGGAAAAAATTGCCGCCGCTCTTGATAAGGTCGGTTATAAAGTTAAGCTCGATAAAATTGTCACGAAGCCAATCAAGAAGCCAGGCGCGTATCAAATAAAAATACTTTTTTCACACGGTCTTGAATCGACGATAACTGTCATTTTGGCTGCAAAATAATTGTGATTATTTTTTTATAGATTTTAGTAGCGCATCAATTACGTTTTGAGCGGGTTCGGTCGCCCAAGGCGACCGCCCCTCGGTCTCGCGACCGAGGAAAGCGAAAAACGTGGTTGATGCGCAGGAACGTATGAAGAAAACAAAATATATTTTCGTAGTCGGAGGGGTGTTAAGCGGAGTAGGCAAGGGAGTAACCACGGCGTCGATCGGACGCATCCTTAAAAACCGCGGGCTCAATGTTTCCGCCATCAAAATTGATCCTTATATCAATGTTGACGCGGGGACCATGAACCCGATCGAGCACGGGGAAGTCTTCGTCACCGACGACGGTGACGAAACAGACCAAGATATCGGCAATTACGAACGGTTTTTGGATACGGATATCAATTCCATCAATTACATGACCACCGGACGGGTGTATTTAAGCGTTATTGAAAAAGAACGCAGTATGTATTATAAAGGCAAATGCGTGGAAGTGGTGCCGCATATCCCGATGGAAGTCGTGCAACGCATAAAAACCGCGGCCAAAGAATCGCGCTCCGACGTGATGATAATCGAAGTCGGCGGCACGGTCGGTGAATATCAAAATATTTTATTTTTAGAGGCGGCCCGCATGATGAAACTGGTTTCTCCGGAAGATGTTATTTGCGTGCTGGTGAGTTACATGCCGACACCGGGTCACTTGGGGGAAATGAAGACTAAACCGACCCAGCAAGCCGCCCGCGAGTTAAATAGTAGCGGAATCCAAGCGGATTTTATCGTGGCGCGCGGCAGTCAATCGCTCGATAAGCCGCGGCGCGAGAAGCTGGCTCTGCTTTGTGGTCTTCGTTATGAAGAAGAAATTATCTCTGCGCCCGATGTACCAAGTATCTACCAAATTCCAGCTGTTTTCGAAGAGCAAAAGTTTAGTGACTTATTAGGCAAACGTCTTAGGTTGCGCTATAAAAATCGCAAAAATCCGGCTTGGGAAAAGTTTATCCGGAATATGAAACAAACGGCCAAGACCGTGAAGATCGCCGTTGTCGGTAAATATTTTGGCACCGGAAATTATACATTGTCCGATTCTTATTTATCGGTTATCGAAGCGACGAAACATGCCGCGTGGTCTCAAGGTGCCAAAGTAGAGCTTACCTGGATAGATGCCGAGAAATTTGAGACTGATCCGGCAGCGGTGCGTGAGTTGGCTGGGTTTAGCGGTCTCATAGTTCCGGGTGGTTTTGGCACGCGCGGTATCGAAGGAATTATCAACGCGATTAAATTTGCCCGCGAACACAATCTGCCGTATTTGGGATTGTGTTATGGTATGCAGCTCGCGACGATTGAGTTCGCTCGTCACGTCCTTGGATTGCAGGGAGCGCATACCGTTGAAGTCGATGCCGAGACAAAACATCCGATTATCCACATCAATCCTTTTCAAGCAAAAAATATTAAAGATAATAAATACGGCGGTACCATGCGGCTTGGCTCTTACAGCTGCGCTTTATTGGCGGGAAGTAAAGTCGCGAAGCTTTATAAAACCGATGTCGTTCACGAGCGCCATCGTCACCGCTATGAATTCAATAATGATTATAAAGAAGATATGGAGCAGGCCGGCATGCGTTTTGTCGGCCATAATCCGGAAACCAATTTAGCGGAGATAATCGAGCTCAAGGATCATCCTTTTTTCGTAGGTTCGCAATTTCATCCAGAATTTAAGTCTCGTCCTCTCCACCCGCATCCATTGTTTATCGGCCTCGTCAAAGCCGCCCTCAATAAAAATAAAACAACCTGTAAAAAACCGATTATTCTGAAGCTGCGGGTGGCCGCGTAAATTTAACGGCCCATGAAGCGGATGACGATATTGATCGTCCGAAGCAGAATTGCCAAATCGAGGAAAAATCCTCGATTTTTTACATAAAAGAGGTCGTACTGTAATTTAAAAAGATTTTCGCTGATGGTTCCGTAATATGAATGTTGCAACTGTGCCCAGCCGGTTAGGCCCGGTTTGATTAAATGGCGCAGTGAATAAAATGGCATTTGTTTGGTCAGCTCATTCACAAACTCCGGTCGCTCCGGTCGCGGTCCGATAACACTCATTTCGCCGCGTAAGATATTCAAACATTGCGGTAATTCATCGAGGCGTGTTTTGCGCAAAAAGCGCCCGACAGCCGTAATTCGCGAGTCGTTTTTGGCGGCATATTGCGGGCCGGTAACTTCGGCGCTACCGCTCGTGGTGAGGGCTTTCATGGTGCGATACTTATACATGACGAACGGTTTGGCACCACGGCCGACGCGAATTTGTTTGAATAGAACCGGTCCACGGGAGGTCAATTTTATTAGTAGCGCAATCAAGGGATAAGTTAAGATAAAAAATAAAACCATACTCAGCGCCGCGATGCAATCGGTCAAAATACGGATACGATCGTAAATTCTTTTTTGTTGTTCGTGCAAATTGGTTACAAACCAAGCGGCGGAAAAAACAAAAGACGGCACACGATCGAAAATTTCTTCATAGAAATCGGCCAAGTTGACCACGCTGACCTGCTGAAAAAGGGTGTGATATAGCTCGGCTAAGACGGCGGTGTTATTCGCCATGGAAGGGGAGACGATGATTGTGTCGGCACCAACGGGGATTTTTACCAAGAGTTCGCTCAATCGATTGGCAGAAGGTATTTCATCCGGCAGGGATTCCTTTTGGTCCGAAACTATACAGCCGACTACTTGGTAGCCGTGTTCCGGTTGTTTTTTGAGCAGCTGAATAATTTCCAACGCTTCCGGTGCCAGTCCGACAAAAATAAGATTTCTCGATAAAAAACTTTTTGAAATAAAAGTGTGGTAGAGCGCGCGCCAGAAGGCGATGAGGCTGAATCCAAAGATAGCCACCAAAATCAAGATGGTTTTTGGGGTGGCACTGGTGGCGGAATTTGTATAGAAGAAGAGTACCGCTACTATTACCCAGGCGGCAGCGGTCATGCCGAGCCGTTTATGCAAGGATCGATCATTTTTTATCTTGCCGATATCGTACAAACCGGCGATAAATAACATAACTATCGCCAAACCGAACAGAGGCAGCATGAAATAGGTCAGACCGTTGGCGCCTCGGGTCGGAATTTCAGTATAGCGGATAGCCAAAGCGATAAAAAAACCGGCGAGGAGCATGGCGAAATCGCCGATGGCTAGGGTGATTTGTTTAATTCGATTGTACATAGTATACTATGGGTACATTTCTCCGAAAAGTATGAGAAAATTGTACCTGAAATTAGCTAAGAAAGCAAGTGTTGTTCTCTTGGTAATCTTTCAAATTGGCTTGCCAATTTTTGTATTTGCTCGGGTTCCAAACGACCCTGGTTTTATTAGTCAGGCTCCTTTTTTAAATAAAATCAGCGCGTCGGAGGCTTGGGATTTTACAACCGGCTCAAAAGCGGTAGTGGTGGCAGTTATTGATACAGGAGCAGACACTTTGCATGAGGATTTATCGTCTAATATTTGGAAAAATACCAAAGAGATACCCGGGAATGCCATCGATGACGATCATAATGGATTTGTTGACGACGTGTCTGGTTGGAATTTTATTGAAAACAATAATGACCCGCGAACTTCGGTTTTTGGCAGTAAAGATGATGCCGAAGCGGTTTTGCATGGGACGGTCATCGCCGGTTTGGTTGGAGCAGTCGGTAATAATGATCGTAACGGCACAGGTGTGAATTGGCAGGTTAGTATTATGCCGCTTAGAGCTATTGGGAGCTCTGGCACTGGGTCGTATACTAATTTGGTCAAAGCAGTTCATTATGCTACCAACAACGGCGCAGACATAATTACAATGAGTTTTACCGGCGCTTCAAACAACGAGCAGCTTCGCAACGCCTTAAGACAAGCCTACGATCGGGGTATTTTTATAGTGGCGGCGGCGGGCAATCACACGGATGCCGAAAGCGGCGATCTTGATCAGACACCGGTTTACCCGGCCTGCTACGATAGCGGATCGGTTGAGAATTGGATTTTGTCGGTCGGTTCGGTTGATTCTGATGACCGCGTTAGTACTTTCAGTAATTACGGTTCGTGTGTAGACGTCTTTGCTCCCGGCGAAGGAATTTATAGTATTGAACGCTACGCGCCGCAATATGGGTATACGATGCCATTCGGAGGCGAGTGGCGTGGCACTTCATTTGGAGCGCCGCTTGTCGCCGGCGCGGCCGCGCTTCTTAAATCATATCGGCCATCGTTGAGTCCGGCCCAGATCATGTCATCGCTTTTGTCGGCTACCGATCAAGTCAAAATTAGTAATAGTAATCAGCAAGGTAAAATTAAATATGGGCGCATAAATATCGGTCGATCCATAAAAACTATGGCCGAAGAGATCCAGAAGGCTCCGCATGGTGTCTTATATCGTTTCAATGCCGGCCAAGTAGAGCGTATTGATGTTGCGACGGGGGAGTCGTCAAAATTACTGTCTTTGCCGGGTGCCCAGGTATTTGATCTTGCCGCAAATGCTGACGATATTATGCTGGCGGCGTTATTCAAGCAAGATAAGTTTTACTACGTCCGTTTTATCGATTCGGCGGGAAAATTTGCAGGTGAAATTTCTTTGCCTTTTGTCGACAGTCCGACATTTAAGGTTAAAAGAGTCCGTTTTATAGGTTTGGATCAGGTGTTTGTGGAACAGTACGATAATAGACGCAAAGTGACTATCTTTTCCGCTTTTACGACTACAGGTGGTCTGGTTTCTCGATTTGAAGTGGCCGGCCAAGTCGTTGCCTGGGATACCGGAAAATCCTCTTCAATACTTACTTATGTACAGTCGGTAATAGGCGCCGTAACGATAACAGAAGTGGATATTGTTAAAAGTAGTAAGCGGCGGCATACCTATAAAATTGCCGGTGTCGTCGAAGATATGCGGTTAGGGCCGTTGGCTTTCGACAATGGCGAGCAGGCAGTTGTGTTGGTTAGACAGGGTTCAAATATGAACCAATACACATTCTCTTTGGATACAGAAACTTTTTATAAAGATTACATCGGTGTTGTCGATACAAAAAACCCTTGGCGTTTGCGTTTAGTTCGCCAGTCGTCCGGTAATTTATATTCTATTTTAGCTTACAAACAGGATGGAATCTTTTCGGTCAAAGATTATCGCGGAACTATAACCGGTTCAGTCACCGTGCCAAAAGGGACTTCGACCGTCGTTTATTGATCGCGGTGGCGCTTAATGGTATACTAAACTAAGATAATTCATCGACATTCTATGGAAATACCAATTTTTGAGAAAAAAAATGTTTTGGTGACTGGCGGGGCCGGTTTTATCGGGTCGCATCTTTGTGAGCGGTTGTTGAAGGAGGCCAATGTTATTTGCGTCGATAATTTTACTAATTCTCATCCTAACAACATCAAACATTTATTGCAATACGCCGATTTTGAATTTATTAATGCCGATGTAACTTTGCCGATTGATCTCGACCGTTTCGACGAACTTGATAAGTTTAAAGTTAAATTTCAAGGTATTCAGGAAATTTATCACCTGGCATGCTCGGCTAATCCTGAAAATTTTGAAAAGATGAAAATGGATGCTTTGCGGGCGAATTCGCTTTCTATGATCAGTACGCTCGATTTGGCCGTTAAGTATCGGTCTAAATATGTTTTTTCTTCGAGTTCGGTGGTGTATGGTGAAGATATCAGTAAACGAAATTTCTTTAAAGAAACCGACCAGGGGATTGTGCAGCACCTCTCTTCGCGGGCTTGTTATGACGAAGGTAAACGTTTTGCCGAGACCTGCGTTGAGACATATCGCCAAGTCCATGGGATAGATGCCAAGATGGCCAGGGTTTTTACGACTTATGGCCCGCATATGCAGCTTTTGGAAAAACGAATGATTCCTGATTTCATCTACAACGCTTTGCAAGGAAAAGATTTGGTTATTTATGGTGATGAATCTTTTTCAACTTCGTTATGTTATGTGACCGATATGGTTGACGGTATGGTTCGTCTGATGGCGGCCGAGCCGGAAATCTCGGTAGTTAACTTTGGCGGCGACCGAGAAGTGCGGTACAAAGAAGTCGCCGAAACAATTGTGGCAATGACTAACTCGGCTTCGCGAGTGGTCTTTGAGAAACCGATGTTATTTACTACTCGAAAGGGTATTCCCGATATTTCTCGAGCTAAAGAAGCGCTGGGGTGGCTGCCATTGGTTCGGCTCGAAGACGGTTTGCGTAAAACCATCGATTATGTCATTGCCCATCGCGAGGCTTTAATGCTCAATAATTTCGGCAGTCCTTCTCTTAGGTAGTATGGTCTTGATTGTTGTTCCGGCGTATAACGAAGAAAAAACCATCGGCCGTGTGGTGCGCGGCCTTTTACAACACGGTTATAATGGTATCGTTGTGGTTGACGACGGTTCGGGTGATGCCACATATAATGAGGCGCGGGCAGCCGGGGCGCTGGTGTTGCATCATGAAATTAACCGCGGACAGGGGGCGGCGCTTGAAACAGGCGATGAATATGCCCGCCTGGCCGGCGCCAACGCCATTGTCCATTTTGATGCCGACGGTCAATTTAATCCGGCGGATATAAAACCGGCTCTACAGCGAATGGAAGCTAGTCGGGCAGATGTTGTTTTAGGTTCGCGTTTTTTGGACGAGCGGTCGCAGATACCATTGTTTAAAAAATACCTTATTCTACCGGTGGGACGTTGGATAAATTATGTGTTCAGCGGTGTCAAGCTTACCGATGCCCATAATGGTTTTAGGATATTCAATCGGAAAGCTCTCGCAGCTGTACATATTACTCTCGATGGCATGGCTCACAATACGGAAATTGTCCGTCAGTCGCGAAAGGCCGGTTTGCGGTTAATTGAAGTTCCTGTGGAGATTACCTACCACACCTATGGACAAGGGTTCTTTGGTGGGGTAAAAATAGTGGGGGATTTAATATGGCGTTTAATTGTTGGAAAATAATATGTTACCTATTCAATACATCCTGATTGCTTTTTTTCTTCTGGCCTTTATTAAAGTAATTCGGCGATTTCGTAATGAGGAAGCAACATTGGTTTCCACTGCCGGCTGGTTATTTTTTTGGGTTATTGCCGGCGCGGTGGTGTTGCTGCCGGATAGTACTTTTTTTCTAGCTCGTTTGGTTGGTGTGGCGCGGGGCGCTGATTTAGTCGTTTATGCGGCGTTGGTTTTGTTGTTTTTTATTGTTTTCCGAAACATGGTGGCACACGAAAAATTACAACGTGACGTTACTCTTTTGACTCGCAAGTTATCTTTGGCGGAAAAAGATAAATAAATATGAATATCGCCATGGTGGTATCGACTTTTCCTCCCGATAGCGGCGGCATGGGGCAGGTAGCCTATGAAGAGGCGTTGCGCTTGGCACGGCGGGGGAATAGCGTAACCGTTTATACTCTTCATTCGAATAATCACCGTGATACTTCCGGCATGCCGTTTATAATTACAAGATTGTTTGGAATGCCACGTTTTGGCGATGGTGGGGTGGTGCCGAGCTTGATTTGGCGCCTGCGACGCGCTGATCTGGTGCATTTGCACTTTCCTTTTTATGGGGCCGGTCTGTTTACATTTTTGGCGTGTTGGTTTTTTCGTAAACCTTTAATTGTAACTTACCATATGGATGCCCGGCCGACATCGTGGTTAAAACGTCTAGTGCAAGGGCCGGCAGATTTTTTGGCAGTTCCGTTAATTTTTCGGGCGGCTAGAAAAATTATTACGCCGGATGTCGGTTATTTTCAGTCGTCGGGCTTTAATTGTTTAGTGAGGCCGAATATTTTAATGGAATTGGCTAACGGAGTTGATACCAACGTGTTTGCGCCCGGTGAAGCCGATTGGTCAAAGTTAAGGCCCGACTGGCGCCATAAAAATATTTTGCTGTTTGTGGGCAATCTTTTGTCTGTAAAAAGACTTGATATTATTTTGTTCAGCCTGTCGCAATCTGCTAAACAAGACGAGGTGTTGGTGGTAGTCGGTGGAGGCTATGAGGAAAAAAGCTTGCGGAAGGAAGCGACGCGCTTAGCCCTCGAAGATCGTGTCTATTTCGCGGGAAAATGTTCTGATCGGGTAGAGTTGGCAAATTATTATCGTCTGGCGACCGTGGTTATCATATCTTCCGATAGGGAATCTTTTTCTTTGGTGGCGCTGGAAGCGATGGCAACCGGCAAACCGATAATTGGTAGCGACATACCCGCCTTGCATAATCGTGTTGTCGGATCGGGGCTATTATTCCAACCTGGATCAGCAGCGAGTTTGCGCGTCAGTTTAGATATTTTTTATAATTTATCGATCGACGAAAGAAAGTTGATGGGGGAGACGGGTCGTCGGACAGTCATACAAAAATACGATTGGGATGGACATGTGGCCGATTTAGAAAAGTGCTATGCATCAGTCTTATGAGTTTTAATTACGAACAATCGATTTGGGGTAAAGGTTATGCGAGTCCGGCGGTGACGTCACCGACCGGTTTTCGTTTGCGGCAAGCGCTTCGAGCGGCGGCCTCTTTACCAGGTGGCAGTATGGTTTTGGAGATTGGCTGCGGGGCGGGGCAGTTTATTCGGACCATAAAAAAAATGCGGCCTGACCTGGATTGTTATGGTTGCGATATTAGCGCAACCGCTATTGAAGCGGCGCGAAAAATGCCGGACGGCGTTGTCTACGACCAGAGTGGTGCCGTGATGCCTTATCCGAACAGCAGTTTTGACGCGGTGTTTATTTTCGATGTGCTGGAGCATGTCGATGATGCGGCTGGTTTGACGTTAGAAGTGCGCCGAATTTTAAAAACGGGCGGTATTTTTTATTCGTTTGTGCCGTGTGAGGGTGATTGGCTGTCGTTGTGGCGCTGGTGTCGGTCAATTGGTTGGAAAGGTGATTTGACTAAAAAATATGCCGGCCATATTAATTACTTTTCTCGTCGGTCTTTGAGACGGTTGTATGCTGAAAATGGGTTTAAACAGATCAGATTTAATTATAGCGAACACCTCCTCGGACAGCTGCTCGGTATAGCAGCTTTTATTTTGATGGATCGAGCGGCCCGACGGTGCGGCGTGAAGCAAATTAATGGCGAGGAATATTTCGAATCATTGAATTTAACTATGGCGCCAAAAGGACTGTTTATGCGGCTCAAGGGTTTTGTGAACGCGCTTGTTTTTTGGGAGTCATCTCTTTTTTCCAGGTTGCCTTCACCAAATGTCCATTGCGTCGCCAAAAAATTAATATGAAAATTTTGCATATTATTCCGGCGGCGTGGCATTATTTTGATGTTATTCGCGACCAGGCTTTTCAAATGATCGAGGCTGAAAGCAGGCTCGGTCTGGAGGTTGAGGCTTTTACTTTTCAATATAGCCGGCCTAACGAGCGATCACAGCAGGCAATTTATATTCAGGCGCCGTCGCGGACATTCGCCGGCCACGCCAATCTGAAGCAGGTTATTGAAAGTCTGGATACTTTTGAGGTGATTAATGTTCATTGTCCATTTTTAGGCGCCGTGCCGGATATTATTCGTTGGAAAAGACAACATCCTGCCAAGCCGATTATTGTTACTTATCATGGGCGTTTGACCACGACCGACCTGTTCGGAGTTTTTATTTCATGGTATAATGCTTGGTATGAAAGTAAGCTTTTTAGGGCCGCAGAGACAATCGTTGCTTTACAACCTCTTTCGGCTCGGCCTAAAAAAGCTCAAGTTGTGGACTTGACGAATTCAGCCGATGCGTTACAATTAATGCCGGAAGTATATCTGAAAGCGTTGTATTCTAATTTTGTTAATAATCATATTATATAAAATTGTATGGATGAGAAAAAAAGTTTTTTTGAACTTCTTGATCCGAAGAGCGCCATGGTGGTGGGGTTGGTCGGCGGTCTGTTGTCGTTGGGTACTATAGGATTTGTAGTTCTCGGCGTGATGATGTTAAAAGGTTCATCGATCGCGAGCAATACGCCGGCTGTAAATGTGCAACAAATTGCGACAGCTAAAAACGAACCGGCTCCTCCGCCAGTCGTGCCAAAATCTGATAAACCAAAAGTAGAGTTATTCGTTATGTCGTATTGTCCATACGGCCTGCAAATGGAAAAAGCTTATTTACCGGCTTGGGATTTATTAAAGAAAAAAGCCGACATCGACCTTAAATTTGTTTCTTACGCCATGCACGGTGAAAAAGAAGTTGTAGAGAACACGGTTCAGTATTGTATTCAGAGCGAGCAGAATGATAAATTTCAGAATTATTTGAAATGTTTCACCGGTAGCGGCAACACAGAAAGCTGTCAGACGAGCGCCGGTATCAGCAAAAGTAAATTAAACAGTTGTGTGGCGACCACCAACAAGAAATATGCGATTTTAGATAAGCTAAAAGACCAGTCGACATGGTTATCCGGACAATTTCCGATTTATCCAATTCACGAGGGTCTGAATGATCAATATGGAGTGCAGGGTTCGCCGACTTTGGTCATCAATGGCACGGAAGTGCAAATTGCTCGAACGCCCGAATCGGTAAAAAATGCAATTTGCGCCGCCTTTAATGATGTTCCGGCAGAATGTGGACAGACATTAAGCAACAGTTCATTTGATCCGGGTTTTGGTACGTCGGTTAGTTTGAATGCCGGCGGTGCTGTGGCGCCAGGCTGCGGGACTTAATATTATTGTATGGGAAATTTTAAACGCGGATTATTTTTGGGTGGATTGCTTGGGGCTGCGCTTATGTGGCTTAACGCCACTCCAAAAGGCAAAGAGATGCGCGCAAAGTTGGCGGCTCATCTGGAACCGCTCTTTAGTGAGCTGAAAGAAAGCATTAAACAACTCGACGGACCGACGCGTGAAATGTACGACGCATTGGTGGAAAGGGCTGTAGCGGAATATGCGGCTAAAAAAGACTTAGCCGAGGATTTCAAGAATCATTTAATTAGACGGTTGAAGAAGAAGTGGAAAGAGATTGAGAAAGACTTAAAGAAATAAAGGGTGACGGATATCCTGGACGACTAATTGCAATTCACGGTTTCCATTCCATTCATTCACGCTGACGTTGAAGGCCAGATCTATCCTGGTTCCGGGTTTGAGCTCTCGCCAGTTGGAAGGATGTTTATCTGTATTACCAAAACCGAAAGCAATGGTTTTTCTGACAACGTGTGAATTATGCTTAATGAGGATCCGCAGATGCACACCATCTTTCCCCACCGGCTCGACCGCGATGACGGTTAGGTTTGTCGCGCCATAGAGTGGCTCTTCATTGGCCATGCCGAACGGTTCGAATTTTTGCAGCAAATCATAGAGCTTCCAATCGACTTCCTCGAGATTAACAATTGCATCGATCTTAATTTGCGGGGTTAAATCTATATTCTTCGTGCCATCGGCAGCTTTGACTAATAATGTCTTTTTGAAATCTTCCAACAGGTCTTTGTTTTTTAATGAAAAACCGCAAGCTTGGGGGTGGCCGCCGAATTTATGAAAATATTCCGGCATGGTTTTGAGTGTTTCGATCATGTTAAAGCCGGGAACGCTGCGGCCGGAGCCGGTGATTGTGCCTCCATTCATGCCCATCGCTAAAACCGGTTTGAAAAATTCTTCCTTCAGGCGGCTGGCAATGAGGCCGAGGATACCGGTTCCCCAATCTTCGCCAAAGGCGTATAAAATAGGATTATCTTTTTGTCCGGTGGCTTTGATTTGCGCGCGGGCGGCGGTTACCAATTTTTCAGTCAGTTTTTGTCGATCGACATTATTCTGGTTGAGCTCGCTTGCCAGTCGACCAGCCTCTTCTTCAGTTTCAGCTATCAGGAGCTGAAAAGCGACGTTAGCGTGGTTAATCCGCCCGGCGGCGTTGATGCGCGGAGCGATTTGAAAACCGATTGTCTGGGTGTCGAAAATTCTTTTTGGTTTATTGTTTTTGTCGAACAAACCCGCCTCGATCATAAGTTTTTTTAAGCCGATATTTCTGGTTTTATTTAAGACCGTTAGGCCGTAACTCACGAGGGTTCGTGATTCGCCGACGAGAGGGACCATGTCGCCGACGGTGGAGATTGAGACCATATCCAAAAGCCATTTTTCAAAACCTTCATGCGTTTGGCCGTCGGCTAGCAGCGGATTTTTTTCGTGGTGTCGTTTTAATAACGCCTGGACCAATTTGAAGGCGACGCCGCCGCCGGCAAGTGTTTTATCCGGATATTTTTCTCCTGGTACGATGGGGTGGATTATAGCATCGGCCGGTGGCAATGTGGCCGGCATAGCGTGGTGGTCGGTGACGATAACTTTAAGCCCCAGTGATTTTGCCAGAGTAATTTCTTCGGTGTTGCTAATCCCGCAGTCGCAGGTGATGATTAGTTCCGTGCCGTTGTCTTTTAATAATTGGACGGTTCGATTGTTTAGTCCGTAGCCGTCGGTTTCTCGATGGGGGAGAAAAATTCCCACGCTCTCCGCGCCTAATTTTTTTAGAGCGGTGACGATGACTGCCGCCGCGCAGACGCCATCGGCATCGTAGTCGCCGTGGACGGTAATTTTTTTGTTATTTTCCAGACAATCGAAAATCAAAGTTACCGCTTTTTCCATGTCGTTAAACAAAAAAGGATCATAGATGTCGGTGGAATAATCCGGGTTCAGGAATTCATCAATTTTTTCTTGGGTACGCATGTTTCGGTTCCACAGCAGTCGAACGACGATAGGCGGTAACTCTGGGTGAGCGGCGATGAAATCGACCGACGGAGCTTCCTGGATGATCCACTTTTTCATACAGTTTTAGGAAAGCACGTGCAATACACATAAAATAATTTTCTCACGTTCCCACCTCTTATTCTCCTAATTGTGGGAATATCGAACAATTATTTTATGTGTATTGCACGTGCTGCAATCTTTTAGTAAAAGGCCGGCAATAAAGTGGTCAGCAGGAGCGCGCCGATGCCGATGATGGCGACGAGAGTCCACAGAGTTTTCAATGTTTTATGTTTCATAGAGTCTCAATAAACTTTTTTAACTCCTCATAGTTAGCATAAAAATACGTTCTGAATCCGAAATCTTTGGCTACCGCGATATTATGCAGGGAATCATCAATGAATAATATTTCACTCGATTCAATCGGCTTCAGGTCTTGTAGTATTTTGGTAAAGAAACCCGAATGTGGTTTTCGTTCCTTGAGCTCACAGGACGCGTACAAATAATCAAAACGCTTATTAAAAGCCAACGTGTTCCAGATATGGTGGAGGCGGTATTTTTCTTGGTTGGTTTGTAAACCCACCTTTATACCTTGTTCACGAACGCTTTTTACAAGGTTTAAAATTTGGACATCAATCAGTTGGTGATGTTTAAGCCAATAGGAGATAAGCTCCTCAACCGTGCCGCGCCATTTCCATGTTTTTAGATAGGGACGGAGTGCGTTTTTGAGGTCAGCTTCACCGCTTGTGCAGTCAATAAATTCTTGGGAAAAGAACGGCAGCATATCTTCCTGTTTAATCCCGAATTCGGCTGCGTACACAGTGCTAAAAATAGGGTCTTTGATTAACACTCCATCGAGATCAAATAAGACAACCTTAATCATATTCTTAATGTTAGCGTTTGAGAACGGCTAGGTAGGCTTCGGTTGGAATATCCACCTTACCTTTAGCTTTCATTTGTTTTTTACCTTTTTTCTGGCGCTGCAAAAGCTTGAGTTTGCGCGTGTAGTCGCCACCGCTCATTTTGGCGAGCACATCTTTACGCAACGCGGACAAGCGTTCGGAAGCAATGACTTTTCCGCCAACGGCCGCCTGTATTTTTAAGTCAAATTGCTGTTTTGGCAGCGATTCTTTGAGCGATTCGCAGATTTTTTTACCAACGGCATAGGCCTGTTCGCGCCAGACTAATGTCGCGAGCGATTCCACCGGATCTTCGGCTACTAAAATGTCGAGTTTAACGACATCGGTCGGCTTATAATCCTTAATTTCGTAGTTCATCGAAGCATAGCCCGACGTAACAGTTTTCAGCTTATCATAAAAGTCTGTTATAAGCGAGGCGAGTGGAATTTCATAGTGCAAGAGCGCCCGTTGGTCGCTGCCGGCACTTAAATATTCGGTCGTAATGTAGATACCTTTGCGTTCATTAATCAGACCCATGACGCTGCCAACGTAGTCTTTTGGCGTAATAACGTCGAGTTTCATCCAAGGTTCTTGCATTTCGGCGACGTGCGATGCGTCGGGCATTTCCTGGGGGCTGTGGATTGTTAATTTATCATGGTTCGTTTTGGTGAGATGGTAAGCGACGCTCGGCACGGTTATGACAATTTCCAAATCATGTTCTCGTTTTAATCTTTCTTGGAAAATATCCAAGTGCAGCATACCTAAAAATCCGCAGCGAAAACCAAAACCGAGCGCGTGGGAATGCTCTGGCTCGTATATAAGCGATGAATCGTTTAGTTTGAGTTTGTCTATAGCATCGCGTAATTCCTGGTAGGCGTCGCCTTCCTTCGGAAAAATTCCGGCAAAGACCATTGGCTTCACTTCGCTGTAGCCTGGAAGCGCTTGTCGGGCGTTGCCGCCTGTTTTGTCGGAGTTCAAAGTAGTGACCGTGTCGCCGACGCGGCAGTCGCGCACTTCTTTAAGACCGGTGACGACATAGCCGATTTCGCCGCTCAGTAGTTTTTCCGCCGGCCGGAATTTTGGGGTGTAATAACCAATTTCTAAAACCTCGGCGCGGGCCTGAGTGGACATCAAGAAAATTTTGTCGCCTTTTTTCAGTTCACCATCAACCAGCCTAATTGACGCGACCACGCCTTTATATTCGTTAAAAGAGGAGTCAAAAATAAGGGCGCGAGGAGTTTTGGCGTCGTTGGCGGCCGGGGGTGGGGCAATGCGCTCGATCACGGCGGCTAAAATATTTTCCACGCCGACGCCTGTTTTGCCGGAGGCGAGTATGATATCCTTAGCGTCGCAGCCGACCAAGTTTATAATTTCTTCTTTGGTTTTTTCAACATTGGCAATCGCCATGTCGATTTTATTGATGACCGGAATAATGGTTAAATTTTGTTCGAGGGCTAAATACAAATTGCCGATTGTTTGGGCCTGGACGCCTTGCGTGGCGTCGACTAACAAAATCGCGCCTTCCACGGCGGCGAGCGAGCGAGATACTTCATAGTTAAAGTCGACGTGGCCCGGCGTGTCGATCAGGTCTAAAATATAATCTTCACCTTTGTATTCATAGCGCATGCGGACCGGTGTAAGTTTGATGGTGATGCCTCTTTCTCGTTCCAGGTCCATTGAATCTAAGAGTTGCGATTTCATTTCCCGTTCTGAAACAGTTTTCGTGAATTCCAAAAAGCGATCCGCAAGAGTGGATTTTCCATGGTCAATATGAGCGATGATACAGAAATTTCTAATCTGGTTGTTCATATTTTAACGGATACACATAATACGTACAAAATAAATTTCGCTAAGGTCCATTTCTTATTTTCCTAATGGATGGCCCTACGCGTAAATTATTTTGTATGTATTACGCGCATCCTTATAATTCAGCTTCATCAATACCTTCTTTGACCGGCGAGAATTTGAGCCATTGCTTTCTAAATCCACTAATAAATTCGCCTGCTTCCTTCACTTTCAATAAACGTAACATGAGTATATAGACAACACAGCCGATTGAACCCGCGATGAGGCCATGCAGCAATATACCCCAAAAGTAGCGAAGATTCAAGAGTAAGCCCAGTGGTGTCTTTAGGAGCTGTACCGTTAATCCCATAACGAGCGCGCTTAAAGCGATTTTGTTGATAAAAAACAAGGTTTCTTGGCCATGCAAGCGGCCCAAGTCACGACGCAAATATATCGCTAAAAGCAGGGCGTTGATTGAGACGCCGATTGATCCGCCCAAAGCAAGACCGGCCACACCGTATTTTTGCATGAGCCAATATGCCGCGCCCAGCGTAATTAATTCGGCAACCACACCAATGATAAATGGTGTTTTGGTATTACTTCTGGCGTAGAAAGCGCGAGCAAAGAGGGGGATGAGTGCTTGCCCGAATAATCCCAAAGCAAAAAAAGCCAGCGTGTTGGCCGTGGCAATCGTGGCTCCCCAATCAAAGGCGCCGCTCCCTAGCACCACGCGAACAATTTGCGCGCGCAACAGCAACATGATAACCGCGAGCGGGGTGATCAAAAATAAAATGGTGCGGACGGTGTAGTGGAGTTTTTCAATAAATGTTTCTTTATCGCCTTTGGCGTCGAGACTGGCGAGCAAAGGAAAAACCGCGAGCGCAAACGGGATGCTGATAATTCCAGTTGGCACAGCCTGTAAATTGTTGGCAAAGTTATATACCGCGACCGAGCCGGTCGTGAGCAATGTCGCAAAACTGGTCATGATAATTAAATTCAACTGTGTCAGCCCCAGGCCGAGCGTGCGAGGGATCATGAGTTTGCCGATCTGTCGCGTGTCGGGATCGGTAAGCCGAAACGACCAGCGCCAGCGGTAGCCATTCGAAATTGCTCCCATAGTTTGGACCATCAAATGAAGCAGGGCGCCTAAAACCACGCCCCAAGCCAAACCGATCGGTCCCACGCGCGGCACCAAAATTATCGCTCCAATAATTATACCGAGATTATAAAAAACCGGCGCTAAAGAATATAGCAGAAATTGTCGGAGCGATTGTAGGATGCCGCCCATAACCATGGAAATTCCCAAAATGAAAGGAGAGATAAATATGACGCGCGTCATTTGGCTGGCTAATTCATGTGAGCTCGTTCCAAAGCCGGGGAAAATAATCGTCGTCAACCGCGACGCAAAAATCGCTCCCAGTATTGAACACACGCCGATTAAAAAACCAATAATGTTAATCACATTATTGGTTAGTTTCCAGGCGTTTTCTCGTGAAGAATTTTGCGTCAGGAGTCGAGTGAAAGTGGGAATAAAACCGGCCGTTAGGGCGCCGACAATTAACAAGTTGTATACCAGGTCGGGAATTTTGAAAGCGGCATAATAGGCGTCGAGCACCGGGCCGGCGCCGAAAGTGTGCGCAAAAACACGGTCGCGGGCAATACCCACGACGCGGCTGGCGAGCGTTGCTAAACTAATGAGTAAAGCCGCCCCGGTGACTGTTTTTGATTCGGAGGTAAAAAATTTTTGGATCACATGTTCAGTTCTAACGCCGGTCTTCGAGAGGGATATTGACCGTTAAAACAGCATAATCGGTACCCGGTTTGGCTTCTTCATCACCCTCGACCACCAAAAAGCCGGTTATGCCTTTGCTATTGGCAAAAGAAAAATGTTGGCGTGCGCGTTTGCGCGATTCATCATCAATTTCATAACCGATTTTTGTCAGTTCTTTGCGATAATAGCTATAGACAAAACTCGGTTCGGCGTCGATATCCCGCCACTCGATTTGCACCGTGTCTTTAAGTTCGCTCACCGGCGTGGCAACTATCCGCCAAACCGTATCGAGCGAAAAATCTCTTTGTTGTTTTGCGTTGTTGGTGACCAGCTCGGTGTTTTGGACGCGGATTAATAATGGCGATAAAATTATTTTTGGGAAAACAGCGGCGATTTCGGTGCTGCGATATTTATATTGTCCAGGAATATAGGTAATGCGCTCAATCGCGTCTTTATCATAAATGGGGATGTCTTTTGGAAAGTTGGTGGTGACATTTTTGACTGTTTTTGGTCCGGAGCCTATCAAGAAGCGTATGCCCACCACGAGCGCGATAAAAAAAATAATCATGAACAAACAGCTCGTGAAGCAGGCCCGCTTGAACGATGATTTTGATTTGGTTAATTCACCAATGGGCGGCTCAACAATTTCGACCGAAGCAATAGGGTTACGTAGCATAGAATATACAATCATTCTACCATAAAAAAGCTATCTTGTGTAGACTGGCTGCTTATAGTATTATACGGGTGATTTTAAATGATTTTTTGGTATGCGTATTTCTTTTTGGGGAGGAGCTCACGAGGTGACCGGTTCAGCGAGTGAGGTGGAAACCGGATCGTTCAAGATTTTGGTCGATTGCGGAATGTTTCAGGGAGGTAAACAAAACGAAGAAAAAAATGAAGAGTCGCTTGGTTTTGCTCCCGCAGAACTCACGCATGTTTTGATCACGCACGCGCATTTGGATCATGTCGGCCGGCTACCGCTTTTAATCAAAAATGGGTATACCGGTTATTTTTATGCGACTCAGCCGACGTTGGAACTCGCGAAGTTGGTGATGGAAGATGCTTCTCGTATCATGCGTTACAGCCACGAGAAGACGGGTCGGGCTTTGTTGTATAATGAAATTGATGTTGAGATGGTGGTAGATAGGATGAAGCCGGTGAATTATCATGAGCCGTTGCAGCTGAAGCATGGCAACGAGGCAGTGACAGTGACGTTTTATGATGCCGGACATATTTTTGGGTCATCTTTTATAGAAATTAATGATGGGGCCAAGCGGGTTGTTTTTTCGGGGGATATTGGC
>MFQK01000055.1:10854-11094 GCA_001783035.1 Candidatus Magasanikbacteria bacterium RIFCSPLOWO2_02_FULL_44_11 | reverse complement strand
CAATGTATATTTGCGTACGACTCGCCGAGATTTGCCGGTTATTTACCCTTCGCACCAACAGTTTTCAATCGGCGGAAGCAAAACGCTTCGTGCCAGCATGCAAGATGATGTGACTGTTGTGGCCGCGGGTATCACTCTACACGAAGCTCTGCGAGCTTATGAAATGCTTAAAAGCGCCGGTCTATCGATTCGTGTGATTGATCTTTACAGCATCAAACCGGTTGATGTGCATACCTTGGA
>MFQK01000055.1:0-10821 GCA_001783035.1 Candidatus Magasanikbacteria bacterium RIFCSPLOWO2_02_FULL_44_11 | reverse complement strand
GGTTGAGGATCACTTTGGGGAAGGCGGCATGGCCGAAGCGGTGCGAAGCGCCCTTGGAGGGGAGAATGTAAAAATAATCGGTTTGGCTGTTACAAAGATGCCCCGAAGCGGAACAAGCGATCAGTTGTTAGCTTTTGAGGAAATAAATGCTCAAGCGATCGTAACAACGACTAAAGCTTTGTTGACGCGCGTATGATCCCTTATATTGAAGTTGCGGGCGACGCGAAGAAAATCGGAGAAGCTATCGGCGAGCACTTGCGCGATGATATTGTGGTCGCCTTACAGCGTTTTGAAAAACGATTCAAACACACACCAAAGTTATGGGCGTGGAAAAAAAAGTTGGCTTCAATAGCGAAAAAGTTTTTCCCAGAGTATATCAAAGAACTTCAAGGAATAGCCGATGGCGCCAGGCAGCCTTTTGATCGGTTTCTGTCATTTAGTTTTGAAGAAGAGTTGGCGTATCATGATAGTTGTTCGACGCTGGCCATAAATATTGGTCACACCGTATTATTTGGTCATAATGAAGATTGGGACCACCCCATGCCGCTCTATGTTATAAAAGCCAAGCCCAAAAAAGGGCCAGCCTTCTTAAGCGTATCATATGCCGGACAGTTGCCCGGCATGTCTGCTACAATAAATGATGCTGGATTTGTTTATTCCGCTAATTCAATCGCTACTCCGTTTCATAATAATGGTTTGCCGAAAATTTATTGTTTACGAGGCTTGGCTACAGCCCGTTCGCTTGATCAAGCCCTTAACATTATTTCCGCGCACGACCGTTCCTCTGGCAACAGCAGTGTCATTGTGTTTAAAAAACAATTATATATTTTGGAGTGGTCACCAACCAAGATTGCGCTTGAAAGGTGTGTGCCCTGGGTGGCACACGCCAACCGATTTATTTTGCCGGAAATGAAAAATGAGCAGTCTTCTGCCAGTCGGGGATCAACATCAGATAAACGCTTGGCGCATATGTGGGATTGGTTCGTTTGCACACCACGCGTCACGGCTCAAGAAATGAAGAATGTTTTATCAGACCATTCCGACCCCAAACATTCGCTCTGTCGCCACAACAAAGACGATCAAACTGTCGCTTCAGTCGTCATTGATACTGAAAAAAAAGAAATGCAGGTAGCGTATGGCCAACCCTGCATTTCTCCTTTCCAAAAATTTTGGTTGTAAAACAAAGACACCTACACCATACATTTGAACACACAGCATAAAATCGACCCGCGGGTCGATTTTTGCTTCCATCTCAGTCGCCTGCGAAGGCTCTTTGCGATGAGTTGTTCAAATGTATGGTGTAGGTGTCTTTGTAGCACCAGATATTACAAAATAGTTACACCTGCTACGATATCTCCATCCTCCTTAAAGCGCATCAAACGAACACCTTGGGTGGCGCGGCCAGAAGAATTGATGGATTTAATTGGTAGGCGAATGACTTGGCCTTTGGCTGAAATCATCATTAGGTCTTTAACATCATCGATGGTTTTGTCGATCACTTTGGCGTAAATAAGCGTACCGGTTTTTTTGGTGATGTCGGCGGTCTTGATACCACTGCCGCCGCGTCCCTGGATCTTGTATTCTTCCAAGTCGGTGCGTTTACCAACTCCATTTTCGCCTACCGTTAGGAATTCCAGATTTTTATTTTTCGGGTCGACAATATCCATACCAATGACCGTGTCGTCGGACCGGAGTCGCATACCTCGGACACCACCGGCTGTCCGACCCATAGCTCGGACATCTTTTTCTTTGAAATGTATGGCTTGGCCGCTTTTGGTCGCGACCATAATTTCGTCGTTACCGGTCGACGGTTTGACCCATTCCAAATTGTCGTCGGTTTTAAGCTTTAGGGCGATCAGACCACTGCGGCGGACGTTAGCAAAATCTTCAAGCGGAGTTTTCTTGATTGTACCTTTGGTGGTTGCCATGACTAAAAATTTAGTGTTTTCCAAGTTGCTCATCGGCAAGACAGCGGTGACTTTTTCATTTGGTGCGAGCTGTAAGAAATTTACTAAAGCCTGGCCTTTAGCCGTGCGACTGCCTTGAGGAATATCGTAGGCCATTAATTGGAAGCAGCGGCCACGGTTGGTGAAGAAGAGCATGTTGTCATGCGTGTTCGTGGTAATTAGTTGGTCGACCGACTCTTCTTCTTTAGTAGTTACGCCAATGACACCTTTGCCGCCACGAGACTGTTGCTTGAACGTATCAAGCGGCACGCGTTTGATATAGCCATCCGTCGTCATCATCACGATCGTCGCTTCGTTCGGGATCAAATCTTCGGTCGTAAACTCTTTCACCCCATGAGCGATAATCTGCGTTTTGCGTTCATCGCCATACTTATCTTTAATTTCTTTGATTTCAGTTTTAACCAAGCCAAAGATTCTGGTTTCCGAAGCGAGAATAGTTTCCAATTCTTTAATCAGCGCTTTCTTCTCCTTTAATTCATCTTCAATTTTTTGCGCTTCAAGGTTGGCAAGCTGTTGCAGGCGCATTTCTAAAATTGCCGCGGCCTGGCGGTCGGTAAATTTGAATTTACTCATCAAATTAACCTTGGCTTCATCTTTGTCGTTAGAAGCGCGAATGGTTTTAATAACCAAATCAATCTTATCAAGCGCCATTTTTAGACCCTCCAAAATGTGAGCTCGATCCTTGGCTTTACCTAAATCAAATTCGGTACGGCGGCGAATAACGACGCGACGGTGCTTGATAAACTCTTCCAGAATATTCTTGAGGTTCAGGACGCGAGGCTGCAAGCCATCCACCAGAGCCAGCATATTATAATGGAAGGAAGTCTGCAGGTTAGTCAGGCTGTACAATTGGTTCAAAATTTTCTTGGGGTATGAATCTTTTTTTAAATCAATTACGACGCGCACGCCTTCTTTGTTGGATTCATCGCGTAAATCCTTGATGCCTTCAATTTTTTTCTCTTGCACTAGGTCGGCAATTTTTTCGATTAATTCGGCTTTGTTTACCTGGTAAGGGATTTCCGTTACGATGATTTGGTATAAGCCATTTTTTGTTTCGGTGATGTCGGCTTTGGCGCGCATGACGATGCCGCCTTTGCCGGTCGCAAAGGCTTGGGCGATATCTTTTTTACCATAGACAATGCCGCCGGTCGGGAAATCGGGACCTTTTACAATTTCACAAAGTTCCTCGACGGTTGTTTTTGGTTTGTCGATTAATTCAACGATGGCGTCGCATAATTCGGATAGGTTATGGGGCGCGATGTTTGTGGCCATACCGACCGCGATACCGACAGTACCATTCAAAAGTAGATTAGGAACTTTGGTGGGCAGCACGGTCGGTTCTTCGTGAGAGCCGTCGTACGTTGGAATGAAGCTGACGGTATTTTTGTCGATGTCGGTCAACATTTCTTCGGCAATCGATCGCAACCGCGCTTCGGTATAACGCATGGCGGCGGCACTGTCGCCATCCATAGAGCCAAAGTTACCTTGGCCATCTACCAACTGGTAGCGCATGGAAAAATCTTGGGCCAAACGGACCATGGTTTCATATATTGCCGCGTCGCCGTGGGGATGGAATTTACCCATGACTTCACCAACCACCTGGGCGGATTTGCGGAACTTCGCATTATGTCGCAAGCCCATACTGTTCATGACGTATAAAATGCGGCGATGTACCGGCTTCAAACCATCACGAACATCCGGGAGGGCGCGCGAAACGATTACGCTCATGGCGTATTCCAGGTAAGATTTGCGGACCTCTTCCACAATGGGGAAGGGGGTCAGCTTTCCAATATTTCCTTTTGATAAATCAAGCTTCTCTTGCATACGGTATTATTTAGTTGAACTGGCGGTTGAACTGGCGGTTGAATTGGTGATTGTTGTGGTCTCGGTGGTGATTGTCGAGCTGGCTGCTTCCTGTTTAATAGTGTCTAAACGCTCTTTTATTTTTTTATTTAAAACCGGATTTTCTTTCATTAAAGCGTCGAATTCGTTTTTAGTTTCACGGAATAATTTCGCTTCGCGGGAGTTTCCCCAATCGAAGAAAGAAAGTGTGGCAAGGGTGGAGTAGCCCCACAGGCCGAGCATTGCCGCGAATACTATTCCCACTCCCAGATACATCCATCGTTTGGCCTGGGCGCTGTAGGCCCGACTTTTGAGAATTTTTTCTTGCGGGGTTATGGGTTTTTGCTCGTTGGCCATACTTTTAGACATTTTTTTCAAGAACAAAAAGCTTCATGTCTTCTTGCGGCAGGGCTTTCTTTTTGAAAATGATTTTTTTGTCAGTCATTTCCGGCTTCAGGCCAAGTTCTTTTAAAAATTCACTGACCGGGCGGGCGTCTTTGTCTGTATCGCACTGGTAGGCGATCGGCACGACCACGCGCGGTTCAAGCGCGGTCACGAGGCTCGCGGCATCTTCGAGTGAAATATAGTTTTTACCATTGCCAACCGGCACTAAAAGAATATCGATGGAGCCAATTTTCTCCAATTCGGACAATTCAGGTTTTTTATTCAATTGCCCCAAATGAACAATGTTCATCTGCTCGGCATTTATTTTGAAAACGATGTTGCCTCCTTCGCTTGGAAAAGCGGTGACCATGGCTTCCTTCAGTTCAGCTTCGCCCAGCGTATCCATTATAAAAGGATCGCCGGACAAGGTGGCGGCATTCTCGGTCCCTTTAGAAAAAAGGGCCATCGTAGGAGTAAAACTGCGGGGAAATTCGCCAGTTTTTGGTTTATAAGCGTCGATGATAACGGTGACGTCTTGATCTAAATATTTGGTTTGCAATTTAACGCAAGTTTGGCCAAGCCAGGAAATGTGCATAGAAATTCAGCTCTTTTAATAAAATTTAATGCTGTTATTTTAGCACATCTCTCGCCCAAGAGCAAGCCCTATCAGAGCTTGGAAAAACGCTGTTTTAAGGTCGGAAAATGCTGATATTGAGGGCTTTTCTCGCCTCTTTTTTCAGATCTTGACAATTCTCCCTTCTTATTATATAGTGTAGCTAGTTAAAAATTGATCTTCTATAAGCTTTTCCACTCTAGAGAAAGGCACTCGCCCCGATCAATCGGAGTGCGGGCTAAGGATTATTTTTTTGTTCTATGACTGATTTTAAAACATTGTTCCAGTCGCACGTCATGCACGTGCCGAAAGTCGGTGACGTTGTCAAAGGCAAGGTTATTTCCGTTGACCGCAATGAAATTCACATTGATATCGACGGTATGACCACCGGTGTGGTTCGCGGCCGCGAGCTTTTTGCCGAGTCGAGTGAATACGCGTCACTCAAAAAAGGTGAAGAAGTTGAATCAACGGTCATTGATTTGGAAAATGAAAATGGCGAAATGGAATTGTCATTCCGCATTGCCGGGTATGCCAAAGCTTGGGATACCATGAAGCAGTGGCTTAAGGATGGCCTTACCATTAAAACTAAGATTTTGTCTGCTAATAAAGGCGGTCTTATGCTCCAAGTGGAAGCATTGCATGGTTTTATGCCGGTTTCACAATTGTCCCCGGATAATTATCCGCGTGTCGCCGGTGGTGACAAGAACCGCATTTTAGAAAAATTGCGTGAAATGGTTGGCCGTGAAATGGAAGTGAAAGTGATTGATGTCAACGAAGCTGATGAAAAACTTATTGTTTCCGAGCGCGCTGTTTGGGAAGATTCTCAAAAGGCGGTGCTTGAATCCTATAAGATCGGCGATGTTGTTGATGGTGAAGTAAGCGCTCTTACCTCATTTGGCGCTTTCTTGAAGTTTGGCCAGGGCTTGGAAGGTTTGGTGCACATTTCCGAAATTGCTTGGCAGCGTATTGATCATCCAAAAGATGTTCTTAAAGTCGGCGACCAGGTCAAAGCCCAAATTATTCAACTCGACCATTCAAAGATCTATTTGTCGGTTAAACGCATCGTGGAAGATCCGTGGAAGAGCGTGAAAGATAAATATAAAATAGGGGACAAAGTGAAAGGTAAAGTTTTGAAGATTGAAACCTTTGGTCTTATGATCGGTCTTGATAAAGATATTCATGGTTTGGCCCATATCTCTGAATTATCCGATGAACCAATTACCAATTTGTATGATAAGTTTAAAATTGGTGAAACCCAGGAATTTGAAATCGTGTCGCTTGAACCGACTGAACATCGTTTAGGTTTGAAGTTGGCCGGTGTGAAGGGTAAAAGTGGTCGTGCCGTTCAAAAGGTAACCGAAAAAAAAGCTGAAAAGGAAGATATTAAAGACGAAAAAAACGAAGTAAAATCTAAAGGCGATGAAGCCCCGAAAGCTAAAGAAGAAAAGAAAATCAAAGAAAAAGCTCCAAAAACTAAGAAGTTAAAATCCGCTGAATAAGCCAAAAACCCTGCCAAGCGGCAGGGTTTTTTCGTAGCGCCTACGAACCTTGCATTTTTACGTCTGTTCAGGTAAGATACGTTGACTTACAGGGTAAAAGTACGTTATGTAAGCCCTGGATTGGTTATTTAGTCTTATATTCATATGAAAAGTTTTATAAAGAATTTTGTCATCATTTTTGTAGTTTTATTGGTGATTGCCGGCGGTTTAAGCATGCTTCGAGGTAAGGATAGCAGTCCGGAGATCATTGGTATCGCCACCATGGTCGAAGAAATTAACGCCGGTAAGGTAAAAAAAGTAGCTGTTGAGGGGGATACGCTGCGGATCGAATTGGTAGATTCGGCTGCGCGACCGCAAGAAGTGAAAAAAGAACCTGGCGAATCGTTTGGAGATATTATGGAAAATTATGGCGTATCTGCCGAAGCGCGAAAGAATTTGGCCGTGGAAGTGCAAGATGAAAGCGCCTGGAAATTTTGGGCGGCTAATCTGATTCCGGCTATCCTTCCGTTGATTATTATTATCGTGTTTTTCTATTTCATGACGCGCGGTGTTCAGGGAATGAACCAGAAAGCGATGGGTTTCGGGCAGAGTAATCCACGACAAGTCAAACCTGATGATAAAGATCGAAAAACCTTTGCTGATGTGGCTGGTGCCAAAGAAGCTAAGGCGGAACTGGAAGAAGTGGTGGAGTTTTTACGTGACCAGAAAAAATTTGTTGATATGGGGGCTAAAATTCCGAAAGGCGTTCTTTTGATGGGTGCTCCCGGTACCGGTAAGACTTTGCTTGCTAAAGCGGTGGCCGGTGAAGCTAATGTGCCTTTTTTCCATATGAGTGGTTCGGAATTTGTGGAAATGTTTGTTGGTGTCGGGGCCAGTCGTGTCCGTGATTTGTTTGGTAAAGCCAAGCGAGCCGCGCCGGCGATTGTTTTTATTGATGAAATCGATGCTGTCGGCCGACGCCGCGGCGCCGGTTTGGGCGGCGGTCATGATGAACGCGAACAAACCTTGAACCAAATCTTGGTGGAAATGGATGGTTTTGATCCTAATTTGGGAGTAATTGTCATGGCAGCCACGAATCGTCCTGACGTGCTTGATCCGGCTTTGCTTCGTCCCGGCCGGTTTGATCGTCGTGTGACGGTTGATATGCCGGATATTAAAGATCGTGAAGAAATTATTGCCGTGCACTCCCAAGGAAAACCTCTTTCTAAGGACGTTACAATCCGTCGTATTGCCGAAAGAACACCGGGTTTTTCGGGAGCTGATTTGGCTAACCTGATGAATGAGGCCGCGATTGTGTGTGTGCGACGCAATAAAAAAGAAATCGGCGAACGCGAAATTTTGGATAGTATTGAAAAAGTATTACTTGGTCCTGAACGCAAGAGTCGGGTCATGAGCGAACGCGACAAGAAAACAACGGCTTATCACGAAGCTGGTCACGCTGTCGTCGGTTATCTCTTACCTAATTGCGATCCAATTCGAAAAATATCAGTTATCTCGCGCGGTTCGGCTGGCGGATATACCTTAAAGATGCCGACCGAGGATAAACATTATCACACACTCGCCCAATTTAAAGATGATTTGGCTATGGCCATGGGCGGTTACGTTGCCGAGAAAATGATTTTTGGCGACGACCAAGTTTCAACCGGACCATCCAGTGATTTGCGCACCGCTACGAAGTTGGCTCGTAATATGGTGACTCGTTACGGTATGAGCGAGCTGTTAGGGCCGCGTACTTTTGGTGAACATGAAGAACTAGTCTTTTTGGGTCGCGAAATTCACGAAGAACGTGATTATAGCGACAAGACTGCCGAAGACATTGACAAGGAAATTCGGAGTCTGGTTTCTGAAGCAGAGACCAGAGCTCGTAAAACCTTAACTGACAATCGTGATAAAATGGACAAGATGGTGGTAGTTTTAATGGAAAAAGAAACTCTTGAACAAGAAGAACTCGAATTGGTAATGGGCGCACCACAGAAAAAGAATTTTTCTGGGCCTGGTATAGAAATTGCAGGCTAAACCATAAAAGAGGTGTATTGTATAAGACCGTTTCTTGTAAAGGAGTGCGGTTTTTTACATAATAGGTGGAGTTCGTGCGGAAGGAAGAAGCAAGAATTAGAGTGGGAGCAAAAGGATAATGAGGAATCGTTTATCACGTTTATGAAACTTTCCAAGAAAACTATTAAAATTATAGCATTGCTTCTATTTGGTATATTCGTAGTAATTTTTGACTTGGGTTTTTTTAGACACTATGGTAAGTATAGCTATTCGGTACTGCGATATTTACACTGTACAACTGTTAAACATGAGGAATATGCTCATATTTCACCAGATTCCGTGTACTCATCGTCAGGCGATTATAAATACATTTACCAATGTGGAAGTGAGTATGACAAAACGCATCCAGCCGGATAAATGGCTGAAATATCCAAATTTCAAAACAGAAATATGAATATTGGCATCATCTCTGGCACCAAAGCCTCGGACGCGTATATAGGCAAAATTTTACATTTTTTATGGCAATAACGTTCATTGTACGTCGTTTCATGCGACAATTGGGTAGTTGGGAATAATATATCGTCGTATCAAGGGCTGCTAAAGTAAGGAAGATTAATATGAAAGTAATAATTGATCTATATGAATATACAACTCAAACACTATAAAAAAATTATTGATGACTTGGTAAAAATAAGACCAGCCATATTAAAACGTTGGGTCACCGAAAAGGGCTGGCCTAATGTATCAGAAAATAAAGAAAAAAATGCTCTCCTTTCAAAACTTACTGACACAGAAAAGAGTACCCTTGGTGAGATGATCCAACAGGCTAAAGATGAAGGAATACACGACACCCTTGCCTATTTAAATGAACAAATAAATAAAGGTGGTTTAAAAATTATGAAAGACGGTGTTCCGATCGCTGTAGAACCTTACGGTACAGAGTTGTTTTGGGACTGGTTAGAGCGCTGTGAGGGAAAAGAATGGCCCGAAGATCAATTGAAAGAAAAATACACAAAACCATAAGCAAAATAATTTTATGGCTTACTACATTCGAGCGTTCTGCACATCCAATGACTTGCCGCCTTTAAACGCGGTGGTGGATTATATTCAAAATCAAGGAGTGACGGTAAACATACATGAGGATTTTAAGGATGGTGATCCGGCTTCAAAAAATTGGGAGGAGGTCGGCCTAGTGTATAAAAAAGATAAGCTGCCTTTCTTGGTGGAAGTAAACCGTGACGACGGTTCTAACAATTGCCTCTACCGCGAAGAAATAAACGAGTTCAAAATGTTACTACAAGAAATAAATGACTCGCCGGAAAAGAAAAAAATTTTAGAACATCTTTCCAACAGTAAATACATTATAGCTAGCCAAATTCCGACAGCTGATTTTGACGACGATGGATACAATGCGAATGGTTTCTTTCTAGAATACTTCGTAAAAAACTGCGGCGGAATGATACAAGCCGACGGAGAAGGATTTTATGAAGGGCATAACTTAATTGTTGAATTAGAATAATTAAAATTATATGCACTACGTCGACGTTCTTGAAAAGTACAACAAGTTTGGAGGCAGATCAACGAGAAAGGAATATTGGCTTTTCTATCTCACCACCATGGCCATTTCTTTTGGGTTTATTTTTATACCAAAAATGGTTGGTGCAAATCAGGAAACCGGAGTGCTGTTAACGTCATGCTTTATTTTACTTGTCCTACTTCCTTGGCTGGCCGTCACGGTACGCAGATTTCATGATGCCGGCTACAGCGCTTGGTTTTTATTTATTCCCGTCTTTAGTATGGCCATATTATTTTTCGATAGCCAACGAGGCGCCAACAAATACGGCGCCAACCCCAAAGGAGTCGAAGCGGTAAAACAAGAGCAGCCAACGACAGCGGAGTTGGCAACCAGGACAATCAAACACATTCAAAGTGTTTTTTATGTAGCTGGGGCAATCAATGTATTTTTTGCAATTTTTTTACGTGAAGGTGATAACTTTCATTTCTCACCCAGCCCGATCGACATACTCATCGGATCGGCCATACTCTTTATGGGATGGTCGCTCGGCAAATCATATCGGCGTGTGGTTCCAAAGGCCGCGGCCATCTTAAGTGTGATACTATTAGTTTTGAATATACTGGTACATATTCTTACAAAAGATATTTCTTTTTCGGGCTTCATTTTCCCAATAGCACTTTGGATAATTGGGAGACAGTCACGGGAGGCAATCACAGTGCTGGAAAACTCAAAAGTCGAGGCAAATTTATAGATTTCTAAAGAAAACCTATAAAAGTTTAGACAATTTAGTAGATTTTTAAGCAAAACCTATTAAAAAAATTGACTTTTATAAGTTCTTGTGGTAGCATACTTCTATATGAATGATAAAAAAGTACGAATAGGAGAAGCTGCAAAGATACTTGGTGTAACCTTGCAAACCTGTCAAACCAAAGTAGAAATGTCACCTTTTGACCAAAGTAGAAATGTCATCCCTTCGTGGTTTGTAAATTAATTTTGTTCGTAAAG
>MFQK01000054.1:4374-5903 GCA_001783035.1 Candidatus Magasanikbacteria bacterium RIFCSPLOWO2_02_FULL_44_11 | reverse complement strand
TGCCGCTCGAGCATAACCAACTTTCATGCGCCGTTGGAGAAGTGATGCCGAAGCCTTGCCCGACTCGAGAACGAGTCTCTTGGCTTCTTCAAAAAGAGGGTCTTGGTCATCGTTTGGACCGCCAAACATATTCACTGTACCGCCGCCAACTCCGCCATTTCGAGAAACAATGGACTCATCATACATCGGCGGCCCATCGCCTTTAAGAAAATTTACCACTTCTTTCATTTCTTCTTCCGAAACATAGGCGCCCTGCAAACGTTTTGGTTTGGAAAGGTCGGCTGTCAGGTATAACATATCTCCGCGACCCAACAATTTTTCGGCGCCGGGGCAATCTAGAATGGTGCGTGAATCAATTAACGAAGCGACTGAAAAAGCGATGCGTGTCGGAATGTTTGCTTTCATAAGACCGGTGATCACCTCTACACTTGGGCGCTGCGTGGCCACGATTAGGTGAATACCGATCGCGCGAGCCATTTGAGCAATACGAATGATGCTCGCTTCAACGTCAGCCGCCGCCATAGCCATCAAGTCCGCCAATTCATCAATAATAATAACAATGTATGGCATTTTTTGCGGCGCGGTTTTATTGTAAGAAACGATATCGCGTTTGCCGCTCGCGGCGAGTGTGTCAAAGCGGCGTTCCATTTCACCGATGGCCCATTTAAGCGCGTTCACCGTTTTTGCGGCATCGGTTATGACCGGCGTAAGCAGGTGCGGTATTCCATTATATAAAGTTAATTCGACGCGTTTTGGGTCGATCATGATAAAACGGAGAGTTTCGGGAGTATTTTGAAATAATAAACTTAAAATAATCGTATTAATACAGACGGTTTTACCGGAACCGGTCGTACCGGCCACCAATAAATGCGGCATTTTTGGGAGGTCGGCCAAATGCACGATACCGGCCACATCTTTACCGACGGCTATTTGCATATTATGTTCACGGCGCAAAAACTGGGGACTCTCGAGTAGTTCTCGCAACGTCACCACGGCCACCTTTTGGTTGGGAACTTCAATACCCACCAATGATTGGCCGGGGATAGGCGCCTCAATGCGAATGGGGTGAGCAGCCAAAACAAGCGCTAAATCATTGGATAGGGCCGTAATACGGGTTAATTTCACACCTTTATTCGGCTTCAGAGAATATTGGGTGACGGTAGGTCCGACTCGCACTTCACCCATATCGACTTCAATGCCAAAATTAAGCAATGTATCTTTGATGACCTCGGCATTACCCTTAATATCACCAGACGTGGGTTTAGTTTTTGATGTTTGGAGAACGCTAAGAGGCGGCAGACGAAAATTCGCCGTGCTGGGCGGCGAAACAAGCACTTTAGGCTCGGCTATAGGAACTTCAGACTCTTCATCTTTCTGGAACTCTTGTTTTTTGACGATAGTACGGCGCTGGAAATCCGGGGCATCTTCCTCATCCTCGGTCACTGTAGATTTTTCATCGTCTTCATCTTCATCTTCAGTCACCGCGTAATCGCCTTTGATACGGAATGTTACTGCTTCAGCTTTGTTGT
>MFQK01000054.1:1081-4360 GCA_001783035.1 Candidatus Magasanikbacteria bacterium RIFCSPLOWO2_02_FULL_44_11 | reverse complement strand
ATCGCGAAAAAAGCAACTATGTTTTTTCCTAACCAGCCCAACATTAGAAAGGCCGCTTTATTGAGGGCCACTAGCTGGGCGAGCGAAGTGTTGAAAAGAAAAACAATCGAAGCTGCCAAAAGACAGGCCAGAATCATAGTGCCGCCCCAATAGCCAACATATCGAGCGCTAGGCCAGGCCAAGGCCAAACCCACCAAACCGCCGCCATAACCTTGGATGGCAAGGTTGTACATATCGGCAACCGGTTTCTGTAAATGGACCAAACCATTGAAGCCAAGGAAGAAAAGGACGCTGCCAATCGTATGGGTCGAGCGATAATTATAATCAAGGTCTTTAATGATCAGGCCCGCTATAATTATCAATATTACCGGGAAGACATAGCGTACTTGGCCAAAGCTGATCGCGAGTAGCGAATCTATAAATTGCCCGGCTACTCCGGCCAGCGAAAAAAAACTTAAAATTGACAGTCCGCTCACCATAAACAACATGATGGCGACCAGACCGCGGCTGATTTCGGGGTTTAAATTGATCCGCTCTCTTTCCGAGGCGGGGTTAAGGCGTCGACGGGTCATAGTAGGCGCTAGTATACCACACAATTCCGCAATAAAAAAACTGCCTCGACGACCGGTCGGGGCAGGTATTTTTCCCACTCTCCTGCGAATAGGGCTGCCTGTGCCAGAATTACGAATCAAATCTAGAAAACGTTACCCGAAATACTTACGAGAAGTGATTAGGGGTAAGAGAGAGAATTGTTTTTTAGAATCCGACCCGGTTAGTACATCAGTTCTATCGCAGGAGAGTAGAAAAAATTTTACTTTAGCAATTGTAAATTCTTTTTATATCTCATGTCAAGTGTGCATAAGTGTAGTGTGCATAAGTGCAGACGTCTTCCATCACGACCGATTGCTTAGTGAAAAAATATTTTTCTCACGTTCCCATATCTTATTTTCCTCATGGAGGTAATATCGAACAATTATTTTTTCACTAAGCAATCGGTCTATGTTAAACCCTAAACTTAGAATAGGGAATATCGAACAATTATTTTTTCACTAAGCAATCGGTCCATAAAGAATATTTTGATTTGTTTATAGATAGCAATTCCAAAAAATATGAATAACCTGAATTCAAAATAAACTTATCCACATATTTTAGTTAGTTTGACCGTGCCGAGCACGGTTTTTTGTGCTATACTTGTCTATAAGTATCGTCAGCTATTTTTTTTACGTAGCGGCTTTGCTTGTCTGCCATTATGACATCATTGAGGATTATCAAAAAAATGGTAAGAAACATTCCCTATCGATGTCTTCAAGCCGCCAATCGGGTACGGTTATATTGTCGTTCAACGACGCGCGCTATTCTTCGTAAACCCAAGGTTAAGTATTTCTTTTACCGCGCTAAAAATGTTTACTGGGAGCTTATCAAAAAAACAAAACTCGCCGTCAAACAGACACGGTTATATAAGGTTTACTGGGAACTCATCAAAAAAACAAAACTCGCCGCCAAGCAGAGCTGGCTATATTTTGTTACTGAAATCCGGCCACTTTACCGTCACCTTAGCGGCTGGTACCAACACCAAGATCTGAATCGCGTCATTCGTTCCAAGACTTCTCGTACCCTCGTCGCTCTAACACTTCTCTTTGTCTTTATTGCCCAGCTATTATTACCAAATAAGCAGAACGCCCTTGGCGCCACCCTTCTGTTCACCCAATCAAGCTGGAGCGGGGGAGCGAGCTCGACCGCCACAGCCGTTGACCCGACAAACCGAACCAATTGGACATATTTCAACACTTCCACCAACATAGATTTTACTTCGTCAACAGCGCCACGGCTCACATCGTCTTCGTACTCGGCGACCGATGACCAGACATTCACGAGTACCGGCGGCGCGACCGGCGGCGGGTTTGGGAATGGGTCGAACGATCAGACTTCTGCCGGCGCCGGTACCGCGATTACGCTGGCCACTAGCAGCGAAGTGGCTTTTAACGCGTTTGATACAACTCACTCCCCGATTCCCGGTTTGGTGAATAGTCAAATCTATGATTTACAAGGAATCAGTTTTGCCAACAATTACCTATATATTCTTCAAGCTACCAGTTCTGGTAGCGGGAATGGTAATGTCCACCGTTATGATGTAGTGAACAAAATCTGGACTTCGTTCCCTAGTTTGCCATTTAGCATTAGTGCATATTCGGCGATGAAACTTGATGCTAACTTTGTGTATGTTAAGGATAGTAATGACATGAAAGTCTACCGCCACACTCTCGCCAACACGACCGACGCTTGGCAGGGTTTTTATAATACAGGGGGGAGCGGTAGTAGCGCCGGTGGTCTCTATGTTGACACCAATTATATATTTACTGTACCAGGCAACCATAGTTGTGAAAATATAAGACGTCACACTGTGACCGCAACCTCGGGCAGCTGGTCACAATTTACTATAACACCGAAGTGCTTGGGTGGTTATTATGGTTTGGTAACGGATGCCAACTATGTGTATGTCAGGCCTGAAAACGGGACAACTACCTTCCGCCACACTCTCGCCAACACGACCGACGCTTGGGTTATATATCCTGAACTACCGGGGGTTGCGGTCATTCAAAGCGGTTCTAAATTGGCGATTGATAACAACTATTTTTATGTCCTTGCTAATATTGGTTATTCCTTGGATAATAACAGACCAAATGTCTACCGCCACACTCTCGCCAACACGACCGACGCTTGGGAGTTATTTCCTGAATTACCAAGAAAAACATATAATGGCAGTGACCTCGTAATTGAGGGCGACTATCTTTATGTTCTTGGTGGGTTGTCAACAACCAACACCTACCGCCACACTCTCGCCAACACGACCGACGCTTGGGAGTCATATCCTGCTTTGCCAAACCTAACAAGTTATAGTGGGGGTATGGCGATAGGCGGTAACAAGATGTATGTTATGCCGGGGAATGATTCTAATGCTTTGTCTAGTCGTACACTTAGTGACACTTCTAGCGCTTGGAGTGGTTCAAGCGTAGCAAATTATCCTGTTTTGCCTGGGACAATCGGTTCAAGTTTTAATAGAAAAATGGCCGCTGATGCTAACTACATATATGTTGCGAAAGATAATAGTAAAAAAATATACCGACATACGCTTTTCAACACTTCCAGTGTTTGGGATACATTTACAGACACACTGGCAAATGTTATGTATGATGGCGGTGTAATCATAACCGATAACAATTATATATATGTTTTCCAAAGCGGCGGCGGCAGCGCTTTTTATCGCCACACCGTGGATAA
>MFQK01000054.1:0-930 GCA_001783035.1 Candidatus Magasanikbacteria bacterium RIFCSPLOWO2_02_FULL_44_11 | reverse complement strand
ATTGCCCGGGGGGGGGGGTTACGGTGGTGGATTGGTAATGGATAGCAATTATCTCTATGTTTTACGCGGTAATGGTACTACAAATACGTATCGGCATACCATATCAGTTACCTCGAGCGCCTGGGATTCGTATGCAGCGTTGCCGGCCGCCACCGGCTTCGGCGCGTATATAGTTAAAGACGACAGTTATTTGTATGTTCTCCGAGGTGCTAACAGCACCGCTTTTTATCGCCACACTCTGGATAACACCTCGAGCCCATGGGAAACATTCGCGGCTTTGCCGGGCTATGTTGGTTCTAATAACAAGGTAATTATAATTAATAATTATTTGTATGTTAACCAAGATAACAGCGGTCTCGGATTTTATCGCCACACCGTGGATAACACGTCGAGCCCATGGGAAGTTTTAGCGCCAGTTCCTTTTGGAAGTGCAACACCCAATAAGGGTGATATGATAGTGGATCCGACGAACAGTAATAAAATTTACATGGTCGTTGGTAATAATACCGATAATTTTTACCGTTACCTCGTCAACCAAGTCACATACTTTTCCTCCGGCACCTTTACCTCGGCCGCGATTGCTCTGGGAGCGACGAGTTTAACATCGCTCAACTGGACATCTTTCACTCCGGTCGCCGTGGGCGCCGACTCGCTGCGTATCCAGATCGCCACCTCCTCGGACAATTCAACCTGGTCAAGTTTCGTCGGCCCAGATGGCACGACGGGCACCTACTTCACATCTTCTCCGGCCACTCTCTCGGGAGTCTTGACCGGTCCGGCCAAATACCTTAAATACAAAGCGTACTTAGCGACCACGAACGCCGAATTTACGCCGGCATTGTATGATTTCACCGTTAATTACCATGGTTACGCCACGACCGGCACGGTTGTTTCTTCCATATATGATACAGGTGACCCGATTAATTTATT
>MFQK01000053.1:12046-20566 GCA_001783035.1 Candidatus Magasanikbacteria bacterium RIFCSPLOWO2_02_FULL_44_11 | reverse complement strand
GGCACCGCTGATTATGGTTTGAATTATTTCGCTTGCCTTTATTTTTGTACCTAATGGATTTTCCAAGCAAATACGATCAGTTACTCCGTCGGGACAATTTTTACCCTTTACTGCCGAGGCAGGCGCTGCAGCAGGAGATCCTGGTGTACTTAGCTGGCTGTTAGATGAGGCAGAATTTGCGCATCCAGGACCATCAAACGTACCATACGGTGTTAATTGATCGACAACTGCCGTACATGCAAGATTAGGGTTTGTTGTAATTGTTGTATTGAAGTCACAAATACCGGAACCAGTTACCCGACCTCCATTATTTGTACACGCCAGATTAAAATTGTCGTCTGAAACAAATTGGCCAGCCACTACCCCTAAAGTAAAAGTTCCGACACAGGTGCAGTCCGCCGCTAAAATGGGGGCGGGGAAAAACACTATGCTTAAGACAGCAATGACAACAAATTGTTTAAAAAATAAAGACATACTATTGAACGGCCAAACTGGTGAATATAAACGAAATAATTACATAGCTGGCCATCATTACCGCGACGCCGAGCGTTGACCATACCAATATATTTTTCGCGGAAGTAATTCTTTCTTCGTTACCGTTGGCAGTCATCCAAGTCAAACCGGCATAGATATATAAGGCAAATAAAATACTGCCCATAAAAGCCATTAATAACGTAATAGCCCGCTTGATCATATCCGGGACACTCTTGAAATTTGAAACATTAAGCGATCTTGCTCTATCTTTAAGACTATTGACCGACAAAGAGATGTCGCTTTTTCCAACAATCTTCTCTCCAAACGGATCTAAATTTATTTTAGCGACGCACGAATAGGTTTTTATATAATCAGGCATGGTACGATCTTCTTTAGCAACAGTAAGAGAGCATTTTTCAGCCAAATAGTCCATCTCCAGCCCCAACATTATCCTTTCAGTAGAAATACTTGCGCTGGCATCAAGGACAATTTCATAATCTTTACCTTTTTTTTCTTGATAAAATCTTAAATAGTCGTCCTCAAATTTATTTCCGTTCAAAACTTGAATCTTACAATCACAACTTAAGACGTTTTTATTTTGATTTTCAATATTGATAGCATCATTTTTTATATTTTGAATAGATTGTCTAATTCCATCCATTATATCTCTTGTGTACGTTTTATATGTCGTTATTGCAAAAACGATCCCACTGCTAGATAAGACGCCCGTTATAATGAACAATAAGAAAAAAAATATCTTTTTCATATTAAAACCTAAAACTTTCATTTACGTCTATCACTGCTCCTAAAAAATTAATTAGCAAATAACCTGAAAAAGCAACCACTAAACCAATAACTGCCGCGGACATAGCATCTTTACCTTTTTGCACCTGCTCCGAGCTCCCTTGAGACAAAATCAAAATAAATCCGCCATAAATAAAAATCAATAAAGCCAAACCGCCGATGATAGTAAATAGGTAATTTGCGATATTAATAAGCAAAATTATAAATATTCCTACATCTTTACATTCATCGGATAATTTATCATCAAAAGCACAGCTAGGAATAAACGAACTTTGACCTTCCTTTCTTTCGATACCTAATTTAGCCTTAAGTGCAGCTCCAACTTGGGACTCATGATCCAAATCCCATTTATATGTAGCTCTTTCACAAAGAATTTGGTCAGGATACTTCAAGCAACGATCAAAATTATGATTACTTATTTTTTTTCCGTCAACGCAATCGTTCGCTGAAACAATGCGACAAATATCTCTAATAATAGTTTGATCATGTTCGTCAACATTTTCAAAGGTGATGTTAGAAATAGTATCAAAACAAAAACAATATTCTTCAGCTAAAGCCGGAGAGGCGCCGAAAAACAATAGCCCAAAAATCCCAATAAAAATTAAGCGCGCGGCTTTTTTCATAACGTCTGATTAATTCTCGCTGCGGCGCGGTTCAACACACTTTGCCGATACTGTCCCAGATTTTCAACATTGGCGGGAGCTCGCAGCCATTCACGAATCATATCTTTTACAGCCCCGGCAGCCACCTCATAGTTATTCCCGCGATACCAGCTTGTCGCCACCAACAAATCGGCCACAAACGGCGCCAGGACTATATTTTCTTTCTGCGCGTTGATATACGCCCGCAAGGCAGTCAACCGCCCCGACCTATCAAGGTAATCTTTGGTGGCGGCCGAATGCGTCAAATGCGCCACGAGCGCCCAGGCCTCGTTGGCTTGCTTAGATTTCGCCGGCACTGTCAGGATACTGTAATTTGCCACGTTCGCCTGCAAATCCGGTTTAAGCTGCAGAAGCGGAATGATGACATAGTTGAGCTGCGGTGCCCGCGCCTTGATGGTTTGGTTATGAAATTGATAGCCAAAAAAGAAAGCGATTTTCCCGGTGACAAAACCATCGAGCGCGTTCGGCATTTCTTCATTCCAAGAGTACGTATCGCGCGTTGGGTCGGCGAAATCGGTGTAAAAACTCATCACCTGCATAGTCGGAGTTTCTTCGCGCGAATTAGACGCTCCATTAAATACCGCGCGTCCGCTTCGATCGACAAAAGTGATATTACTCTGTTTGAACAGGATATAAAGCAAATCATCGTTCCACGGCACGTTACCGGCCGCTCCCAAGGCGGCGCCGGATTGCACTATTTTTCCACTCACGCGGTCAAATTTAGTTAATTTTCTAACCGCCTCTTGAAATTCTTCCCAAGTTTTTGGCGGCTCGGCAATACCGGCGCGATCCAGCAAATCTTTATTGTAATAAATAGCCATGGTATCCATGGAAATAGGCAGCCCATAAATCCGCCCGCCTCTAATCACATCTTGCTTCACAACCGGTATATACTCTCGATCAAGTTGGTCCAAAGTAACCGTGGGAATAGTTTTGGTCGAAACAACGGTCTGCGTGCTAAACTGCCCTTCAATTACTTTCACTGTTGTATCTTGCACGCTCGGCGGTAAAGTTGTCAGTTTACTCACATACTTTCCGAGCGAACGATTATCAATCGAAATTATATCGGGGCCACGATCCTCTGCTAACGTTTCTACCAGCCGGTTATAGAGATCTTCGGGACGAAGCTGCCGAATATTCACCGCTAAATACGGTCTGGCTGCTTTGTAATTCGTAATGACCGCATTAAGCGCGTCAACATCATCGTAGACAGTCCACAATTCCAAAGTTTTGCGCTGAGTATTTGTTCCGCCGACAGCCGGTGTGGAATTTTTACATCCCAAACCGAGAAGCAACAGACTCGTTATACTAAACCCGACAAGTAGTTTAGAAAAACGCATATTATTTAGATGATCGTTCGTAAATACTTTTTAAGATCTTTTTTTAAATGCTCATCGCGCAGGGCAAAATCAACATTTGCTTTCAGATATCCGAGCTTTGATCCGGTATCGTAATAGGTGCCTTCCACCGCGCGCGCGTATACCGGCCGTTTTTTCAATAACTTAAAAATGCCGTCCACTAACCACAACTCTCCACCGCGGCCAACTTTTGTTTTTTCCAACGCTTCAAAAATATCCGGTGTTAAAATAAACCCGCCCAAACTTGCCAAATGCGACGGAGCGGCCTCCGGACCGGGTTTTTCGACCAAACTTTTGACTTGAAAAACATTATTTTCAACAGCCAAGGCATCCAAAATCCCGTATTTTTTAGTCCCTTCGGCATCTACTTTATAGGCGGTCAAAACCGGATCGCCGTATTTTTCAAAAACATCTATAAGTTGTTTCAAGTGCGGTTTTTTTGGCGTGTAAAAAAATTCGTCTCCCCACATTACGGCAAATGGCTCATCACCGATAACATCTTTGGCACATAAAACCGGCGTACCATTTCCATACGGACCTCTCTGACGTATAAAAATAAAATTCGCCATATCGGCAATTTTTTTTACCTGCTCGGCGATATCGTTTTTTCCTTGTTTTTTTAACCAATTGATCAGTTCGTAGTGCGGACTGAAGTGGTCTTCCACCGCGCGCTTACTCGGGCCGGTGACCATAATGATATCGGTAATTCCCGATGCCACCGCCCCTTCCACGACATATTGAATAATCGGTTTATCAACGATGGGCAACATCTCTTTTGGTTGTGCTTTAGTCGCCGGTAAAAAACGTGTCCCCAGCCCGGCGACCGGAATTACTAATTTTCTGATTTGACCCATAACAGACTAAAATAGTTATGCGCATAGTATAGCGCACAAAGCGAGATTAAGACAAGCGGTGTAATGATGCTATTTTCGCTTTCCTCGGCCGCGAGGCCTCAGGGCGGCGACTACGGTCGCCGAACCCGCTCAAATTAGCATCATTACACCGCTTAATTCTTGACCTCTTCCCAGCTGACTAAACGTGTTTCCGATTCGACCGGAAAACCACCGGGCGGATTGCTCAAAAGGCGTGAATCGTAAGTCAACGTGATATCATCGTAACCGGAAACTGTCGCGCCACCGTTTGAAACCCAGCTCCAAGTCATCGTTCCAGCCGAAACCACTGAACCAAAGATAGAGAGGGAGTCTTTGTGGTCACCGGTATAATAATAACGTTTAGCCGAACCATTCGTGGCAAAAAGAGCGGCGTTGACTTCCAAATCATCCGGAGAATCATGAGGAATCAAAATATCCTGGTCGGCGATTATACCAAATTTATCGGTGCCGGAAGCGCCATTATAATAAGTAATGTTGTCATTGATGATAGCTGATTTACCGGTGCCGACACCGACAGTAGCCTGCCCCCTCACCACACCGTCAATCCAAGTTATATCGTCAACATACAAACTACCATTAGCGGGGAGCGGGTAAGTTGTTCCGCTACCCTCGGTTTTAATATCAACACAAAACCAACTATTATTCGCGCCATTTAGATCATCTCCTTTATAACATTTAGTGGCAGTTACTTTTGACGCAGTGACCGTACCGGTGTTATTAAATTTGAGCCGCCAGCCCTGCTCTCCCGAAGAAGAAAAATAAAGACCACCGTTTATGGCGTTATCCTTGATTTGCGTCAAACTGGGTGTACCGCCGGTGAAATCTTCCGAGGGGACGGGAAAACTCCAATATGATTCCGGTCCGCCCTGGCCCCAAACGCCCGGTTTTTCCTCATTATTACAACCTTCACCATGCAATGGTTTACATATATAAGTCGCGACCGCGCTCGTTATCGGGGCATCGGCGACGCCGTCAAAACGAATGCCGCTGTTGGAATGCATGGGACCGTGAACAGAAGTGTTGTTGCCTATCCAGACATCGGTGTTGCTAATAAAAGAATAGTCCGTCAAAGCGGCGCGACCCAAACTCACCCGCACTATTCTCTGGCTCGATGTCTGTACAGAGAGCCAGCCGGTCGATTCCACCGTGACGATTGATGAAGTTGGCGAAGGCGGGGTAATAACCAAAGAATAACTGCCAATACTTACTCCGCTTCCGTCAATATAGTCGTGCACATAAGGACCATCGTGATTAGTGCCATCTTTATAATCGGTCGGGCTATGCGCCAAATGCCACCGGTAATAATTGATGCCGGCTTCGGCAATTTGTAAAGCGGTCTCACGGTTGCCGCGATGGACAGCCGCTTTGTATTCTCCAAAACTGTAACCGGACACGGCGACGACGACTAATGAAAAAGCCAACGTCCCAAACACCATGACATAAAGTAACACCGATCCTCGATTGTCGTCCTTTGAAAAAAATGCGGCCATATTAATTAGTTTTAAGATTACGAATAGCAGTTTGACCTTGGATAGCAAATGGCACCGGCGAAAGGAGAGGGTTCTTATCGATTATCAGGCGCATTTCAATAATTCTCGCCTTGGTGACGTCTACCGGCTGCGCCAAAGGAGTGCTGGAAACACTAGTGTAATCCTCGTCGTAATAATAAAAAACCGGGCTTACACCGTTAGTAACATTATTCACAATTGTCGTAATCTTTTCCGTCGACGTCATATAAACCAAAGGATTGCCGGATGGTTCAATGGTTCCCCGCTTCAAAGTATTTGTGACATAAAAATAACGCACCCGTTCCACAATATTATCCGCGTTAATATTGGTGTAAAAAATAATTTCGGTCGTGCTCGCGTTTTGGAGTGGATACGCCCCCGCGCTCGAATAACGCATAGCCCGAGCCTCGCCGATAAAATCATATACTGCTTTTCTGGCCTGACCTTGCACCTCCAATTGTTCAAAAACAATATTTTTAGATCGCGTGCTTACCAAAAATATTTCCACCACCGTGGCGATAACCAAACTGAAAATACTCATGGCGATAATAACTTCAACCAATGTCATTCCTCGGTTGTCCGACTTAAAAATCATAAGGATGACAAATTTACCTGCGTCTCCATATTCCCATTAATGGTGATTTGACCGCTGTTAGTCGTATAACCGTTTCGACTAATATCTACGTCGTAATCTCCGGCCGACAATCCGCTGAAAAAACTTTGACCGGGCGCGACGCATGAAGTGGTGTAGGTAATCGAAACATCAGAGACGTTTGGCGTCGCGGCAGAATCAGCTGTTTCCAAGAAAACGCGGTAACGCGCATATCGGTTGCCATTATTTATACTGTTAATAACTGTGTTAATGGCAGAATAATAAGAGTCGGCTGTCCCGTCGGGGCCAAGAAATTCCCATTCCGTCGGCGTACTTGAATTGCTGGTGGCGAGTTGCAATCGGACCGCGCTCGATCCGGTCGAAGTCGGCTGCGATGTGGGATTAACGAGCAGGTTGCTAAAATTGACGTTTGTTCCTAAATCAAATGTCGAGGATTCCAAATAGCCGTCCAACAAATAAACCTCACCGGCCAATTTTAATTTTATCTCGCCGGGCTCGCCCGTCGTGTCGATACGAGAATCGTCACTAAAATACTGTTGATTATTTAAAAAAGAAACCTGCCCTGCTCCACCGGACCAATCGGTTTGTTGGACATACCCCAAGCCGGTCAAAAGAGATTGATCGTATGAAGCGCTACTCAAACGCACTGTCGCTCCGGAAAGCGGCAGGCCCGTTCCGGAGTCTTTCACTTTTACCAATAATGAACGCGCTGAATGCGGATTGAGAATAACCGATACGTCTTGCGACGCGCCCGGCAAAAGATTAAAAGGGCTTAAAGGAATAGTGCCGACCAAATCATAAGCGGTCCCGGTCGCCTGGATGCTATATGTGTCCCACTCAATACCGGCAATTGCCAAACTTCCGTCGGAGTTTGTCGTAAGCCGACGGTCATATTTATAAACTACCGGCAAAGAACCGATTTGCTTTTGACCGCGCAGCAAAACAGGCGCCGTACCGATTTCTTCGCAAACTGGCGACATCGTCATCAAATTAATTGCGCCCAGCTCATCAATCGAAAAAAAGGCGTTGGTTATTGTTTGGCTAACCACACTCGCCGGTAATTTTGTCGGGCTGGGATTCGAGGGGCTCGACGTGACTGTATAATCGCTCGAATATCCATTTTTGCTGACGCGAATATGGTAAGCTAGCGTTCCCGTGACCGTATCTATTATTCTCAGCCAGCCGTCCTCACCGGTTAAGTCATTTATAGCAATAGTCGGAACCGTTGAAGTATTATCTACTTGTATTGTGGCACCGGAAATAGGCAAGCCGACGGCATCAAAAACCTGAATAAATAAAGAACCGTTATTGGTCGCCGTTTCTACGTCTTTGGGTGCCACTAAAGTGCTCATGACAAATGGTTTTACTTGGTTACATTGACTGCATTGAACCTCTACTTCAGCATATTTGAAATCTGCCGGAGCGTCATCAACGGGAGTGCTGGTGACCGTCCCATCAAAAGGATCGTCGATGTTGCGAATGGTTGTGGTCACTATAAAAACCATGCCGCCGCGCACGATAGTTTTATTGGCTACGAGAACGCCGGCCGGCACACCGCCCACCACTCCGACACTGGCAAATGGTAAATTGCGAATCACCTCAAGCTGCTCGGTGGCAACTGCCGTCTCCAAAATTCGCAGGCGAGATTGATATACCGTCTTAAAAACAGTCGTTAAGGCGCTAAAAACACCGACAGCAAATATCAAAAAAATGGCGACACCGATTGTCACCTCGAGAATAGTAAAACCGCGTTCATCTCTGGCTCCTGACATGCGAGTAGTATAGCATATTCTAAACCTCTTTCCTATTACATATCGGCTTGATTTTATGAATTGGATATGCTATTATTTGTTAACTTGTAAATAGTAAACATTTTCGGAAAAGAAACTAAAAAAATGCCCGGATGGTGGAACTGGTATACACGCACGACTTAAAATCGTGTCCCGAAAGGGGTGCGGGTTCGATTCCCGCTCTGGGCACAATTGGTATCATACAGATGACGCTTTAACAAAAAAGGTGTATAATAGAATACATTATTACTATTCTATAATGTATGGGAGGTAAACCTATTAAAAAACGGCCGTGCACAAAAAAATGTCCGGCTGATTGTAAATCAAATTATAACAACCACATCCCTCACGAGCATTTGATAGTAGCTTCATCAACGCTGGTAATCGTGTTGGCGGGTATAATTTTAACTTCGCTGCC
>MFQK01000053.1:11211-12025 GCA_001783035.1 Candidatus Magasanikbacteria bacterium RIFCSPLOWO2_02_FULL_44_11 | reverse complement strand
GCTCCTCGGCCAATAATACGAAAACCGGTTGTCACGGTCACTTGTGCCGACACCGATTTTGGTAAAGTTCCCGAAAAAAAGGGGGCAGCCATGCTCATTGAAACAAACAAAACAACCAATCTTGTCACGCGAAAAACATTAAAAGAAGATTTTTGCTATACCAAACGACTGGTCCAAGAATTTTCCTGCGGACGAAATAATAAAACCATTATTACCGCCCGCATGTACTGCAAAAAAAATGAATCCTGCTCGCAAGGCGCTTGCGTTCCTCTCAACGCGACTACCACAACTCTAAAAGCACCCGATTTCATCACCAATACACCTCAAACAGAAGCGCCTTCTTCAACCGCTGCGGCTCTAAACGGTCCGGCCGGCTATTGTGTTTTAGCCGGGATTTCCGGCGCGGACTTTACTCATCTCAATAATCTGGGTGTCGGGCGCGGCTATGCCCAAATATACAAATCGAAATTAACTGATTTCAAGAAGCTGGCGATTTCCTGTACAGAGCGTGATTTCAGAACTATGGAAGCCGACTATTGTAAATTGCCCAACCAATCTTCTTTCCAAAAAATGGCCGTCACCTACGACGCCAAAGGAAATTTTTTACAATTCGGCGGCTGCCACGCGATATTCGGTTGCGAATACCATTCCTGCCCGGCAACTCAAAACCTTTCTTCTTCTAGCACACCGGCGACCGACAATTCAGCCAGAACAACTTGTCTCGAAACTGACGGCGGCAACAACCCCGACGTACCCGGGACTGCCACGATGCCCGGTCAAGCCGCAGTACGAGATTTCTGCAGCGACAGTGAAA
>MFQK01000053.1:725-11194 GCA_001783035.1 Candidatus Magasanikbacteria bacterium RIFCSPLOWO2_02_FULL_44_11 | reverse complement strand
TGTGCGACCAACGGTGATACCTATTTTGTCACTTCGACCATTACCGACTGTGAATCTGGAGTCTGCAGCAATGGCGCTTGTATCACCGAAACCAGCGACTAATATAAAAAAATCCTAAACCCGCCACTCCGGCGGGTTTTTTTTGCTTGCAATTTAGCAAACCCCATACTACAATACGGGTCACTATGACAATTTCTGATATTGAGCGTCTCATTGAACCGGCTGAAGCAGCTGATGAAGCTGTACTTGAAATTACCCTTCGGCCGCAAAATCTGGTTGAATTTGTCGGCCAGGAACAAATTAAACAAAACCTCACCGTTGCCATCCAAGCCGCCAAAAAACGAAACGAGTCGCTGGAACACATCCTCTTATATGGTAATCCGGGCCTTGGAAAAACCACTTTGGCTTCAATTATCGCCCGAGAAATGCGGGCTTCCATCAAGATCACCTCGGGACCGGCGCTTGAAAAAGTCGGCGATTTAGCCGCAATTCTTTCTAACCTGCAACCAGGAGAAATTTTATTTATCGACGAAATTCACCGCCTCAATAAAACAATCGAAGAAGTTTTATACCCCGCCTTGGAAGACTATTCATTGGATATAATCCTTGGCAAAGGTCCGGCCGCGCGTACTATCCGCATGCCATTAAATCGGTTCACGCTAATCGGCGCGACGACTAAACTAAGCATGATTTCCAATCCGCTTCGCGATCGGTTTGGCCACACCTACCATTTAAATTTTTATGAAATTGCCGATATTGAACGTATCATCAACCGCAACGCCAACCTTTTGAGCGTGAGACTCGATGAAGCGTCGCGACCGCTCATTGCCGCCCGATCCCGAAGAACTCCGCGCATTGCCAACCGACTTTTGAAACGCATTCGTGACGTCGCCGAAATCGACAATAATGGTTTGATCGACACTCATGTTACCGGAAAAGCCTTTGGTATGCTTGGCATCGACGAATTTGGACTCGATGAAATAGATCGCCGTCTACTCTCGTTTCTAATCGAAAAATTCAATGGCGGTCCGGTCGGCCTTAATACCCTTTCGGCGGCCATTGCGGAAGAAATGGATACGATTGAAACGGTTTACGAACCTTTTCTTTTGCAAATTGGTTTTCTGGAACGTACCCCTCGGGGGCGACGCGCCACTGCCGCCGCCTATAGTCACCTCGGGTTCGACGCGCCAAAAGCACAAACACTCTTATAACTAATTATTATTGGATAAAAACTTGCAGCTGCCGTTCAACAAAACGGCCTTGTTTATCTGTCATCACACCCCTCAACAAGTGCGTACCATGGCCGGGGTTATTCTTCCAAGTAAAATTCAATCTGTTTGCGAGGAGCTTGTCTTCGACCCGATTAAAAGTATAAATAAGACGTTCTTCACCGCCATTATTCCAGAAAATTTTAATATCTTTCATCTCCTCCCAACGAAACGGATCGATGAAAAAAGTGCGGGGGAATTCTTCACCGGAAATCGCCAGCGGTGATGCTTCGAGCCATTCAAATGAAGGCGGGTCAAAATCCGCCTGCATCATTATTTGAATTTCTTTCGCCGCTGTGTTTCCCAGATCATCCTCGGCAATGACTTTAACCAAATGCGGTCCGATGCTCAAATTTCTGGCGCTATAGCTGCCGCTAAATGGGAAACTATCGGCAGTCGCGACACGAATTCCATCTATATAATAATGCACTTTACCGACACCCCGTGGAGCGGTCGCGTTAACTTCAAAATTAATCGTTCGAGTGTAATAAACTTGACCGGCGGCCGGTACGACAACTTCCAATGTGGGAATAAGCTCGAGCGATTGGGCCGTGTCATATTCGGTTGGCGGCTCCTCTAATGTGATGGTGACACCTTTTTCTCTTTGACGAGCGACCCATTCTTGAAGGGCGGCTTCCCAGGCCAGATACTGCGGATCAGCTTCCGGAACATCCGGATTGAGGCCGCGCGGATCATCGCGCCGCACATATTGCAAGATATCGTGTGGAGGTAAGAAAACTTTTTCAACAATCAAATGATCCGGCGTCGAAGAATTAGCGATGCGACCAGTCAACATATTTATCTTTAATTTAATGCCGGCATCAGCCCCGGATAAAACCGGTTTCAAACCCTCCGCTTTTGGCGGTGGATCGGGAAAAAACTCAATCGGCATGCTTTTGGTGGCTCGAGCCATAAAATTATGCCAAATACCGCCGGCCAGTTGATTTCCGCCGGCTTTCATCGGTTTTGGCATGGGAGTATTACCCACCCAAACACCGGCAGCCAAATTCGGCGTGTAACCCAATGTCCAAGCATCACGGCTTTCTTGCGTCGTGCCGGTTTTTGCCGCCACGGGACGATCCGGTAAAGTCAGATTTCCGCGACGACCAAAGACATAAGCCCGCGCCTCGTCATCGGTTAAAACACCGGTTATCTCGGCGGCCAATTCAGGAGCTATCGCTTCCGTGCCTTCATCATTTTGCCATTCATAAAGCGTATCCCCTTTATTATCGGTCACTTTCAAAATACTCGATGGCGGATTATAATGACCATTATCGGCCAAAGTGGCGTAGGCGTTGGTATGCTCCAATAAATTCACTTCAGCCGCGCCAAGGACCATACTCAAACCGTATTCGCCTGTAAAAGTGCTGTAACCAAATCGCTTGGCAAATTCAACTGTGTCATTTATACCGGTCAAATATAAAGTCTTGACGGCCGGAATATTAAGCGAACCCTGCAAAGCCTTGCGCATAGTCACCAAACCATTCTCTTTATCATAACTGTTTCGCGGAGTATACTTTTGCCCGTCCCGAGCATCAAAATTTGTTTTTACATCGTAAAGTACGGTCTCCGGCGTGTAACCTTTTTGGAAAGCCAAAGTATAGACGAACGGCTTAAACGACGAACCGGGCTGAAGTTTCCCGAGTGTCACAACATTAAATTGACCATCAACTTCTTCGTTTCTAAAATCTATTGACCCCACCATCGCCAAAATTTGGTGCGTTTTCGGATCTAACGCCACCAGCGCCGCGTTATTCGCGTTGGCATCTTTGAGCAGCTTATCGGCTTGTTCTTTAACCACTTCCTCGGCAATTTTTTGCTTATCATAATCAAGGGTCGTAATCACCTTAAGTCCGCCCGTATCAATAAGTTTTTCACCAAACTGGTCGGCCAACAACTGTCGCACGTGTAAAACAAAATGAGGAGAATCGAATATACCACTATTGCGGTAGAGCCTAAGCGCGGTATTCTGGGCCTCGCTCTTTTGAATTTCGGTTATATACCCCTGATCAAACATAAGCCGCAACACCAAGTCGCGTCGGTTACGTAACGAATCCGGATTATTAAGATAACGCGTGGGAGCCTGCGTCATAGCCGCCAGAGTAGCCGCTTCCGACAAACTCAACTCTTTGGAACTTTTATGAAAATAACTCTGTGACGCCGCCTCCACGCCATAATTGGTCGACCCAAGCGGAATTTCATTCAAGTACATCTTCAAAATGTCGTCTTTGGAATACTTTTTTTCCAACTGCAAAGCCAAAAGCGCTTCTTTTATTTTTCTAAAATAGCCTTGAAATCCACTGCGCGCGCTGCCAACAATCGTGTTTTTGATAAGCTGCTGAGTAATGGTCGAGGCTCCACCAGATCCGGTTCTACGACCAATCAGATTATTTACGCCGGCGCGCAAAATACTTATCAATCGTACACCGTTGTGCTCATAAAAAAACTTGTCTTCAACCGAAACAAAAGCCTTTGGCACCCAGATCGAAATCTCGTCCAACTTCACGATCGTGCGCTTTTGATTCTGAAAAATTTCGTAAAGCAAGTGCTCACCAGTACGATCATAAATTTTCGTACTTTCCGCGACCTGGCGATCGCTGATATTGTTCGGATCGGGAAGATCACGACTAATAATAAGCATGGTAACAGTTCCGCCGACTATACCAACTCCGGTAATTATAAGCAGACCATAAGAAATTTTCTTAATCCACCAAGAACGCGGCTGCGCGCCCCAATACTTTTGAATGTTTGAGGGGACATCACCATACCAACGAGTCTTTCGCAAAGGATTTTTTGGCAAAGTCATAACTATTTCGAGAATTAGTAGTGCCATTATACCCTTGTTTTAAGGCTTTTAGCAAGGTCGCGCCAAGTTGACAAAAGCTGCTGATTTTTGTATACTAAAGCACGTCTTAATAAAAAGGGGTACCCAAATGGTACTTTTTCATTTGCGCTAACTTTAGCTATTTTCTAAGAAAAGTGATGTAAAAGCGGCTTTATAACGTCGGATAGCCTTAGATAGTAAAAGTAACAGCCTACATAAAATTATGACTATTACCAAAAAATTAGTCCTGGAATCACTCAGTGGTGCCGCTAATATAGTAGCTTTAACGGCTCTTTTGGCACACATTTTTAACCCAGGTCTCGCTCATGCCCAACCAGTCGGAGAACCAACCACGGCCGATCTTTTGGCAATAGAGACAATCCTCACCGAAACACCTGAAAGTCGCCTCTTTTATCCCGATGTTGTGGTTCACGCTCCAGATCGCCACCTCAAAGCGACTATCACCGCCTATACTAGTACACCGGACCAAACCGATGATACGCCTTTTATCGCCGCTTCCGGTAAACGGGTGTACGATGGCATGATTGCGGCAAACGGCCTTCCGTTCGGCACAGTCGTCAAAATTCCTCGTCTTTTTGGCAACAAGGAATTTGTAGTTTGGGATCGCATGAATGTCCGCTATGGCTACGGCCACATGGATATCTGGTTAGACGCTTCCAAAGCCGACGCCCGAAAATTTGGAAGAAAGCATATTGAAGTCGAAATCTATTATCCAAAAAAACAGTTGGCGAAAAGATAATTAACAAACACAGTAGTTATTAAAATACACGGCATAAAATCGACCATTGGGTCGATTTTTGTTATAGTACTCACCAACTACATAGCGCCCGAACCAAAGGGCAAAGGGGACTACTATGTCTTGGCTGCACCAACTCTCGGAAATGAAAATAGATTTTCGAGGCAGTACACTGATCTCGGTGAGAAAAGAGTGTGTGTCTGAAATTCACACCATTCTATGTTATGGTTTTAGACGTTCACCGATAGACCAAGATTTTTCCCTAAACATTGGGAAAAACATGTCCGATATGAGTACCAAGAGTGTTTCTTTCAACCCAGACAATTGGGATGGGGAACTGCTCAATAATATGTTCTTTTTCAAACGACGACGCCCGGACCCAACTCATCGTGGCGATTGGCCTCATCCCGATTCAGACCTCTACATTCTGGTCTTGTCCTAGCCAGGACACAACGCAGGGAGGTGCCTGCCGACGCACTTCGTCGGCACATCTAAAAACAACTCATATTTATGGGTTGTTTTTTGTAATCTAGGATAATCGGAACTGCAAAGCCTCGGCCAGATGTGGCAGCTGAATATTTTCACTTCCGGCCAAGTCGGCGATGGTGCGACTGACTTTGAGCACGCGATTATACGCCCGAGCCGATAATTTATATCGCTCAACAGCTTGCCTAACAAGCTCCCATGACGGTTGATCTATTTCACAAAATTGCGCCAAAATTTCTCCCTGCATTTCACTGTTAGTGTGTATGGACAATCCTTTGAAGCGGCGTGTTTGTCGCTCACGAGCCATAAGGACACGCTCCCGAATCGCTGACGATGGTTCGGCACGCGTGCTAGTCATAAGCGATTCCACCGGCAAACGCGGCACTTCCAAAAGAATATCTATGCGGTCGAGCAATGGGCCACTTATTTTTTTATTATATCGCGCCAACTGCGCCCCGGTACACACGCAGGGATGTTCGGGATCGCTCGCGTAGCCGCACGGACAAGGATTTTGGCTGGCTATTAACATAAACCGCGCCGGAAAACTAACCGTCCGTTCCGCCCGCGCGACTGTAACCACACCATCTTCCAGTGGTTGTCGCAAACTTTCAATAACACCTCGTGAAAATTCCGGAAATTCATCGAGAAAAAGTACTCCGCGATGGGCCATAGAAATTTCGCCCGGTCGAGGGATATGGCCTCCACCGATAAGCGCCGCCCCCGATGCCGTGTGATGCGGCGAACGAAACGGCCGCTCTTTCACAAGATTGGTTTTGAGCGTTTCGGCGACTGAATAAACCATCGTCACTTCGATTTTTTCCTGCTCGGTAAGCGGCGGCAAAATCGAAGGCAAAGAACGAGCCAAAAGTGTTTTACCGGAACCAGGCGGACCGCTCATCAAAACATTGTGTCCCCCGCTGGCAGCGACTTCGAGTGCCCGCTTAGCGGTGTGGTGTCCTTTGATCAATGAAAAATCTAAATCGCTTGCCAACACCACCTCATTTTCAAAAGCCTTGCCAACGAACGGCTCAATTTGCCGCTTACCCTGCAAATGTTCCACCAACTCACCAAGATGATGCACGGGAAAAATGACTAACCCATCAACCAGCGTTGACTCTTCGGCATTATCGGCTGGAACAAAAAGCCTTTTCAAGCCGTGATCGCGTGCCCACAAGGCAAGCGGCAAGACCCCGCGCACATGGCGAACGTTACCATCAAGCGCCAATTCACCGACAACCAACGCATCTTGAACATCAAATTGCCAACCATTGCTCAGAGCCACGATTCCTAGCGCCATCGGCAAATCATAGGCCGAACCTTCCTTATGAAGGTCGGCCGGCGCCAAATTTATAACAATCCGAAAATTAAAAGGATAGTTAAAACCGGCATTTTTTATAGCCGCATAAAGACGATCTTTGGCTTCCTTAATAGCGGCGTTGGCCAAACCGACAATTGCAAAATTCGTTTGTCCTTTGTGCAGGTCAACTTCCACATTGACCGGCACACAATCAAGACCGACGAGTTCGGCCGCACGAAGCGTACAAAACATAACCCTCCTTAATCATTACGTTGCCGTCGGCAAACGTTTATGCGTAAAATACAAAAGTAGAAAACCGGCAATAATTATTACATCAGCCAGGTTTATTACTCCGGTGAAAATCAAAATATAGTCTATGGTCTTATTGTAAACCAGCCGATCAACAAGATTTGATACCGCACCAGAAATAACCGCCATAAATCCGATTAACTTCCACTCGGACATATTCGGACCGCGCCGATACTCGCGCGCCATAAAATAGCCCATTCCAACAATCAAAGGAACGGTTATAAATTTCACCCACGCCATAGGCACGGGTAACCCAAAAGCGACACCGTCATTCAAAAAAGGCAGCCAGCCTAATTTGGAATTGATAAGTACCGATAATGACCAGTCGTGCAACGACTGCCATTTAAACCATCGGTCTATATATATAAACACACCACAGATAAAAATTCCATAAAGTAGGGTGCGTTGTTTTGTCATACTTTCCGAAGCGGCCCCTTAGGCCTCCTGGATGATTGTTTTTTTACAGGCGACGCAGGCGCTGGAAGTTGGTCGCGCGAGCAGCCGCCTCTCTTCGATGGCTTTTTTGCAATAACGGCAAATACCGTAGTCACCTTTTTCAATCCGCTTCAAAGCTGAATTCACATCTCGCAACGATCGCAGTAAATCGTTTTCTATTGATAAGTTTGCTTCGTAATCGGCAATTTCTCGAGCATTATCCTCTTCGGAATCACCATAGTCCGGAAACGGACCATCGCCTTCCTGGTTCTTTAATTCTTTTTCAAACTTCGTTTTATTTTTTAATAGAATTTCCTTAATTTTATCAAAGAATTCAGCGGTAAATGAAGTTTTTGTTACGATAGATTTAGCCATATAATACTCGATAAAACTGGTTAATACTATTTTTTTATGGTACCGAAAAAAAACTATTCTGTCAACCGTCAGAGTCCTGTTTTGTTAGAGGTCTGTTATTATTAAAAATAAAAAAGGCGAGTAAACCCAATTATTTTTATTTTGAGGTTCTCGCCTTTAAATTCTAATAAGCGAGAACTGTCCGTCAGATTGACGGGGCGTTCATGCGCCCAAAAGAAAAATGTTTCCAACCACGCGGGGGTATTACCTCGGCGGTACCAATCGCTTGTGGGTCATGGAACCTAATTTGAGGATACCGTCTTTGCAGTATGGAATTGCCGCTGCTTTTTATAATGAGAGCAACTGCGATTCCACTGCTTCACCCGAAGTTGTAGTAAGGAAACTAAATTGTTGAAAGATCAACATATATAGTATAGCACTTCTGTGACAATTTGTCAAGCCTTAACCAAAAGAACCGTTTTTAGTTAAAAGTTAGCCAAAAAACAGCCTTTGAACACATAATTTGTTGTCTACACTAGTCTATACAAACAATATTTGGCTTATTTTAGATATAAAATGACAAACTTACCAGCTTTTTATCCACTTTGTGCACCGAGTTATCCCCAGTTTGTATAGACTAGTGTATACAAACATACCGTAGCCAATCACATTTTTCACTTTCCTCGACTACGAGGTATTGGGGATAGTCGCCTTCGGTGACCATAACCAACTCAAAAATATAATTAACCACCTTACTTATCCTCATTTCACGAAAATTTATCTTTTCTATATGAGCTATGTGCTAAACAACATATAATTAATTATTATCTAGCCAATCTATGTGGTTAAACCTCATTTTTTTCGTCATCATCGGCTTGTTTGCGCCATCCGCACAGGCCGAAGAACCGGCTGCAGACTCAAATTCCACCTCCATCTCCATAAATCAGCTTATTATCGCCGAAGAACCGGCTGCAGACTCAAATTCCACCTCCATCTCCATAAATCAGCTTATTATCAACGAAATTTACCCAAATCCGATCACCGGTAGCAAAGAATGGGTAGAACTGTTCAATGCTGGCGATTCAGCCATAGATATTGAAGATTGGTATCTTTGCGATAATCGTTCAACTAGCTGCACTATCGCCAAAATTACCGGCATAATCGAGCCCAAACAGTGGTTGTTAATCAATTTAAGTTCAAATTACCTCAATAATGACGGCGACAGCGTTATATTATATGACCAAAAAAACATCGCGGCCGACCGGGTCGATTATGGATCAACGCTTCCGGCACCAAAAAAAGGTGAAGCGCTCGCTCGCGCCACCGATGGCGACGACCACGACCGCGACAGCGACTGGTCCCGCACCGCCGACCCAACTCCCGGCTACGCCAACTATATTACTCCCATCGACCAGCCTGTCGGCGCTATAATCTACAGCCCGCCGCTTAAACCGGCTCCACCGGAGCCAAAACCAACCACGATCACTACGACCGCACCAAAAACAATCATACCACCAACAATCCATTGGAAAGTGAATTTACCGACCCTGGCCATTGTACATACCACCACAACTCTTCAGGTTAGTGAAACCGCCGACACGCGCGGAGGCATCATTTTTTATTCCTGGCTCATCGCATCATCAACATATGAAGGGCAAGTAATCAACCATCGCTTTTCGGCAAGCGGGCTTTGGCCTGTAACAATCGCCGCCGCCAGCACCAGTGGCTCAACCGGCACCTATCGCGGCAACCTTTGGGTCGCCGCGCCCACCACCACGCCCATCCGCATCACCGAGCTCTATCCCGACGACGAAATATATTCAGAATTTATAGAACTCTACAATACCGGCACCTCAACTGCCGATGTCTCGGCTTGGCGAATCGTGCTCGATAATGGCAACCAGTTCACGATACCGCCGTCGACTACGCTGTCCGGCGGCGCCTATGCAATATTTTCAAAAGCAGCCACCGGATTATCGTTGTCGAATACTGGAGCGACTGTCTACCTTTTAAGCTCGAGCACAACCCTCGCCGACAGCATTATTTATGAAAAAATAAGCAGACAAAAAAGCTATCAACTGACCGACGATGGTTGGCGGTGGGCTGCGCCTACTCCGGGCACACCGCCTTTGCCACTAGATAACGCCGATATTACCGAAGAAATCGTAACTATTGCCAGCGAAGCCATAAACATACCACCGCTCGCCAAACACTCAATCGCAAAAGCGCGCGAACTGCCGATCGGTACGCGGACGACAGTACGCGGGCAGGTGGCGGTAATGCCCGGTGTTTTCAGCAGCCAATCGTGGTATCTGGTCGATGCAACCGGAGGTCTGCAAATATACAAACAAAATAAACAATTCCCGCCGCTTACGCTCGGCCAATGGGCCGACGTAACCGGGGTCGTGTCTCTTGCCAACGGAATTCCACGAATCAAAGCCGAGAAAATCCAAATTGGCACGCAGACAGTCCTTAACGCTTCTACAACATCGATCGCCGAGGCGACAGAACAACCTGGAAAACTCGTTTCCATTGAAGGAGAAATTACCAAACGACTTGCCTCACAACTTTATATCGATGATGGCGCCGACGAATTGCTGGTCACTATAAAAAAAGGCACGAATATTACTACAAATGAATACCGCCTCGGCGACATCGTTTCCATAACCGGAATTATTGAACAAACCATCCGCGGTCACGAGCTTTGGCCGCGCTCTACCGCCGATGTTTTTATTATTA
>MFQK01000053.1:0-649 GCA_001783035.1 Candidatus Magasanikbacteria bacterium RIFCSPLOWO2_02_FULL_44_11 | reverse complement strand
TGTAAAAGAAACCAGACCGCCGCCCGAAAAAAAGAACTAATGCAGACCGGGATCCTTGGTGCTCGCGTCGACGAGAGCGACGACGAGATCCAGAAACAGATCCTCAAGTTCGGTGCGTGCGAATATCTCGCTTAAGATGAAGATGTGTGTCTCCACCTTAGCGAACCTGTACAAATCGTTGGCATCATCGATCTGGTCGAGGAAGTACTTCCGCATGTTTTCCGTGCGAATGGTTCCCTGTACGCCAGCCGTGAAGCCGTTAGTCTCATTCTTTTCATAGAACGGCAGCGTCCTCACATCAAGCAGAAAATCATTGTCCTTGAGCTTCTGCCGGAGCCCACTCAAGCTCGTGAAGAGTACCTTGTCTCCAACCAAAAACCTCACCCTCTCTTCCACCCCGCCGAGCACCTGCCTCGTCAGGAAATCCAAATCCCTGACGATCGGCTCCTGCGGCTTTTCCAACCACTCATACGACCCACTCATTTGCTGCTCTCGCCGGCTCTTCCTTACAGCTGTCGGACGCATTTTATTCCCCTCACAATGTGCGTTTTACCACGATGAAGTCCCCTCACCATCGGCGCAACTGTATATAAAAAAAACAAATAAGTCAAGGTATTTTATGCACCTGTCGCCCCAAAATGATAATGTC
>MFQK01000052.1:11594-18296 GCA_001783035.1 Candidatus Magasanikbacteria bacterium RIFCSPLOWO2_02_FULL_44_11 | reverse complement strand
TTACAAACCACGAAGGGATGACATTTCTACTTTGGTCAAAAGGTGACATTTCTACTTTGGTTTGACAGAAATTATTTTACAAGGCTGCCAAGGGACGTAACGGCGTTTTGCCCTTAACAATGACTTTATCGCCGGCATCGAGAAACTGATATAGTTTTTCAGCATTCACATAGGCGATGTTCACGCAGCCATGGCTCATAGGCTTCTTGCCAAATTGATTGTGCCAATAGGCCCCATGCAGGTAATAAGATTTCTTGAATTCCAGGTTCCACTTCGTATTTGGTAAATTATAGCCCGGTCCGACATAGTGCACTATCGGCACTTTTCGCAAAACGGTAAACTCTCCATTCGGGGTTGGCGTGGCCAATTTCCCCGAAGATACCGGCATGGAACCGATTTTAACATCCTTCATATAATAGTGAAGTTGTTGGTTGGGGAGATCGACTACCACATGGCGCTTAACATCGCGATTATCTTCGCCCGCCAATGGGTTAAAGCCGGTAAAAACTTCTTCACCGTCTTTTTTACCGTCAACATCGGTATCGCTGTTGGTCAAGTTGGTCCCGAGCGCGATTTCCAACGCGTCGTTTAGACCATCACGATCCGAATCCAATTCGGATAATTTTTTTCTGAGTGGCGTGCGCGGTGAATAACCATTTCTGACTTCAAAACCGTCAAGTCGCCCGTCGCCGTCGGTATCGGGGTTGTGAGGGTCGGTGTGGTAAATCGCTATTTCTTGGTCGTCTGTAAGAGCGTCGCCGTCGCTGTCGAGAGGTTCGGCAAAAACATTGCCCCCCGGTATAAGTAAGATCACCGAAAGGTTTGCCAAGGCGTATGTTAGGATAATTTTGCGAAACATGGCTATGGAATTACGATTGAACCAAGTATATCGGTTCGAAAAACTTGAACGTTCAGTCTCTCCAAACGCTTTAGAACGCGACGAGAAGGATGGCCGAAACTATTATTTTTACCGACTGAAATAATAATCGCCGAAGGGTTAACCGCCGCGAGAAACGCTTCGCTGGATGATGTGTCACTTCCGTGATGCGGTAATTTGAGAATATCAGACCGAAGCGCCTCGCAGCCTACAGTAGTCGACGACGCGCCGTGGCAATACTTACGCACTATCGCCCGCTCGACCCGCTCTTCAATATCACCTGTAAATAAATAGCTGCGCGGCCCGACCAGGCGAAAAACCATAGAATGATTATTGCTGCTTTCCAAATCCTTTGCGGCTATTTCCAGGGATCGATCAGGCGATAAAAATTCCAATCGAACGTCTCCGAATAGCAGAGTTGATGTCCTTTCTATAATTATAGCGCTCATATGCTCGGTGTCAACCGCCGACTGCCAAGCAACGGAGAGAGCGCTTCTCTTTATTTCGCCATTGGTAATAAGGCGCTTCACCTTATATCGTTTTAAGACATCAATACAGCCTCCATAGTGGTCGAGGTCAAAGTGTGAAATAAGAAGGTAATCAATTGTCCGATAGTAAAATGGAAGAGCCTCACCGAGGCCGGAAAGAACCGTGCGATCGGCGCCGCAGTCAACCAACATGTTTTCACCGTTGCCCAGCTGTATAAAAGCGCTATCCCCTTGCCCGACATCTAAAAAAGTAATTTTAAAGACATGCAATCGCGCCGAGCTAAAGCGATAATAAAAAAATCCACCCCCGATACCGGCGACAATAATCGCCGCGACCAAAATGATCCTCCTTATCATAACTCATTCCAGAACAATTTATTTAAGCAGTTTATTTCTTGACGATAATTATTTGGTTTATCCAAAGCCCTTTTTCTTTGATGAAAGTTTCATCTTCAATGGCCAAAGCCCGATCTTCAAGCATTTGTCTTATTTTTTCCGGCCGATGGTAATATGAGTCGATGACGATATTTCCTTCTTTAGTCTCAATAATCGGCGGATCTTTTTGGTTTATATTTGTCACGATGAGTTTTCCACCTTCTTTTAAGATACGTCGCGCTTCGTCAAAAAACCGGCCCGGATCTTTTAAGTGCACAATCACAAACGTCGCCATCACCATATCAAAAACCATATCAGGAAAAGGTAAATTTTCCGCGTCGCCAATTACGGAGGCAATATTTTTATTCTTTCGGTTCAAGACTTTCAACATCTCTTCCGAGACGTCGAGTGCGGTGACGCTGGCGCCGGCTCGCGCCAAAAGCAGCGACAGCCTACCGGTTCCCGCGCCGACATCGAGGATTTTTTGGCCGCGGACAGTCGTTAAAAGAGAACTGAAATTCCCCTGCTCGAAAGAATTGAGATACGATTCTTTTTTGTCGTATTCTTTCGCGACCAGATTATAACCACTCTTCGAGCTATGCAATTTTGCTTTTCTTTTGCCCATAAATAAACGAAATAACCATAAACAAATACCATATCACCATAAACACGCCCGAGATGGTCAGCGGTGTGGCGCTCCAAGATTGCTCCCCAAACCATTTTACGACGACGAGTACGTACTTTAATCCGATTTCCGCCATCCAGGCAAGAACTTGCCCAAGTGGATACCAGAGCCAGCTCGCCAGGATCGCCACAAAACCGCCCAACATGAGCCAAGGAATAACCCACAAAACCAGAAGGTTGACGAATGGCGCGACCAGTGAAAGCTGCCCGAAATAATACAAGATAAGAGGCAGGGTAGCAACTTCGGCGGCAAGGGTGGCGATGAGCACTTCGCCGATAAATGGAATGGTTGCTATTTTTCCTAATTTATTTTTTAAGAATGGACTAATATATACCAGGCCGGCTGTGGCGATAAATGATAATTGAAAACCGATATCCCAAACTAAAATGTAAGGGTTAAGGGCGACCATACTGGTGGCCGCGACAACAAGGCTGGTGCCAATCGATGATGGCCGGCCGATGTATTCGCCGACCAAAACAATACCGCCCATAAACGCGGCGCGTACCACAGAAGCCGAAGCGCCGGTGAATAAAGTAAAAGAAGCCAACGCACCGAGCGTGACCCAAAAAGATTGGCGCCGCCATAAACCGACAAACAAGAGCAGAAGTAAAAATAATTTTGTGACCACTGAAATATTATAGCCGGACACGGCGACAATGTGGGCGATACCGGTCTTGGCAAAAGCATCTTTTATATCCGGCGGCAAGCCGCTGCGACTGCCATATAAAATGCCGGCCATAAAACTGCTTTCCGGCTCTGGCCATAAAAGATTGACGCGGTCGGCCACCAGGTCTTTGAATTTATAAATATAACCGACCCCGGAATCTTGTTGTCCTATTTTTTGTAATGATTTTGGAAATTGGCAAGTGATAAAGATTCCGTCTTTGGCCAGGTATTTGTCGTAATAAAAATTTTGGTCCGGGCCGCTGGCGGGCCGACGGAGGCGGCATTCAAAGCGTAGTCGATCGCCATAGTTATAGGCCGGATAATTTTTAGTCATCAATAATATTTTTCCGACAACAGTTTCTTTGCCTTCAATTTTGTCGACGTTGATACTATAGCGGGTATTGCGGATCTGTCGGTCGGGCTCGCGAACAATCAATCCTTCGGCAACGACGACTCGGTTATCGAAAAAACAAATGTTCGTTAGGTGTGTACAGTCTGGTTCGGCCAGCGTCATTCTTATTAAACCAAACAAACAGCTCATAACCAGACACGCCACCACCCGGCGATGCAATTTTCTCCAAAAACAATAGACAACTAAAAAACTTAGACCAAGTAGTACGCTGTAAACCGAAACAGAAAAGGATTGTGCGGCAACGCCAATTAAAAAAGAACAACAAAAAAGCAAAAATAATTTGCTTTTGGATAAAGCTTTTTGTAGTGCCCCCTCCTTCATATTTTCTTAGACCACGATGCTGACGAGTTTACCTTTTATATAGATGATCTTTTTTGGTTCCTTACCTTCCAGCCACTTTTGTACTTTTTCATTGGCTAGGACTATGTCTCGAACTTTGCCTTCGGTGATTTCAGTATCTACTTCAACCGTGTCGCGTACTTTACCGTTGATTTGCACAGCTAGCGTGACAGTAGCGGTTTTGGCAAGCGCGGCATCATACTTTGGCCAGGCGCTATAGGCTAAATCTTGGCCGTGGCCATATTTTTCCCAAAGCTCTTCCGCAATATGCGGCGCGAACGGTGAAAGAAGCTGCACCAATGTAGAAAATGTTTGTTTGGAAATTTTTTCGAGCTTGGAAAGTTCGTTTACCAGTTCCATCATCTTAGCGATCGCGGTATTGAAACGCATAGCTTCAATATCTTCAGTCACTTTTTTGATCGTTTGATGCAGCTGGCTGATAATTTCCGGAGAGTCCTTACTGTCGCTAATTTTTTCTTGTAAGTTCCAAACGCGATCTAAGAAGCGGCGTACGCCAACGAGTCCGTTCGTATCCCACATGACGGCCTGATCAAACGGTCCCATGAACATAATATATATACGGAAAGCATCGGTACCGAATTGTTCCACCATTTCGTCGGGATTAATAACGTTGCCGCGCGACTTGCTCATTTTTTCACCATCGGGTCCAAGGATCATGCCGTGGCTGGTGCGTTTCTGGTATGGCTCACGCGTTGGCACGACTCCGATGTCATACAAAAATTGGTTCCAAAAACGAGAATATAGTAAATGAAGCACGGTGTGTTCCATACCGCCGTTGTACCAGTCGACCGCCATCCAATAAGCTAGTTTTTTCTGATCGGCCAGGGCTTTATCGTTGCGCGGATCGGTATAGCGCAAGAAATACCAGCTCGACCCGGCCCAATTGGGCATGGTGTCGGTTTCGCGGCGAGCTGGCCCGCCACAGCGTGGGCATTTCGTTTTTACCCATTTTTCGATCGAAGCTAACGGCGACTCACCCGTGTCAGTTGGTTCGTATTTTTTTACTTTCGGTAGCTTAAGCGGCAGTTCGCTTTCGGGCAACGGTACCCAACCGGTGTTTTTACTTTGTAAAATATTTTCAAACAAAACCGGTATTTCAGCCTGTGTAAAATGTTCATAATTATGTAATTCTTGGATGCGCCACCTAGCAGGGAAAACTTCGTGGCCCACATAGGGGACGCTTGGATCATTATCGGAAAATATAACATCGCTACTTATAATATTTTCTTCAATCTTTTTCCAATTAAGTGGAGCGTTCCAAAATGCTTTGGCCGAAAAATAATCTTTTTCTGGCCTTTTATCTTTCTTATCCTGGAGTTCGGAATCAGTTACCTGTTTAATCACAGGTGCGACTAAATAAACATGACCGATCTTTTTATTGATGCGTTCTAAAATATGAAGCGCAGCTTTGCCGCCTAGACTGTGCCCAACAATGATATCGTCTTCGCCTAATTTTTCTACATAGGGAGCAAGCTCGTCCATCCATTTTTCAAGGATGGGGTGATCGGTTGTCGACATGGTTGGCGCAAATACTTCAAAACCTTGTTTTTCCAACTGCTGTTTCATCCAGGGCAACCAATTTTTGTCTCCTCGTCCAGTAAAACCATGAATAAGTAAAACTTTTTGTTTGATATTTTTACAATGCTCGCAAAAAACCAGCGGGATTGGTTCACCCCAATAGCGTTGACGAGAAAAAACCCAATCACGCAGTTTATAATTCGTTTTCATCCGACCCCCGACCGCTTCGATAATTTTCTTTTTTGCTTCAGCCGATGTTAGTCCGGAATATTTTCCGGAGTTAATCAAAATACCCTCACCCTCATACGCGGTTTCGCCGCGAAGCTGGATAATTTCATCTTTGTCCCAATGTTTAACAATGCCTTGCACCACGACGCGCGGCGCGTCTTTTTTGTCCGAGCGAGTGGGATGGTCTACGTCTATGATATGCGGCTCGATCACTTGCTTGATGGGTAAATTAAATTTTTTCGCGAAATCAAAATCACGCTGGTCGTGCGCCGGCACGCCCATTATCGCGCCCGTACCAACATTTCCTAAAACATAATTGGTAATCCAAACTGGGATCTCTTCCTTTGTGGCGGGGTTCACGGCTTTGATACCGGCATCAATACCGGTTTTGGCTTGCTCTTCGCGCGTGGCCGCCGCCCGATCCTGAAGTGCTTGGGCAACATATTTTTTTACCGCCGGTGACGCTTGCCAACCAACACCCAACCACGTCTGAGCAAGTTCCGGTGAAATCGCCAAAAAGGTCGCGCCAAAAATCGTATCGGGACGAGTGGTAAATATTTTTGCTTTGTGTTTACCGTCCGCTTGGCCGGGAACAAATCGCAGTGAAAAATCTATTTCCGCGCCTTCGCTTTTACCAATCCAATTTTCCTGCTGCACGCGGGCGGGAGTGATATAATCGACTTCTTTCAAACCTTCCAGAAGTTTGTCGGCGTATTTGGTGATAGCGAGCATCCACTGTTCTTTGTTGCGCTGTTCAACCGGCGTGCCGCATCGTTCGCAACAGCCGCCAACGACCTCTTCGTTCGCGAGGCCGATTTTATCTTTCGGACACCAATTAATCGGCTGGTTTTTCTTGTACGCTAACCCATGTTTAAAAAATTGCAAAAAAATCCATTGCGTCCATTTATAATATTTAGGATCGGTTGTATCAACAGCCCGTGACCAATCGAAGCTATAGCCGAGTAATTTGAATTGGCGCGTAAAAGTAGCGATGTTTTCTTTGGTCGCTTCGGCGGGAGGCCGGCCGGTCTTGATGGCGTAATTTTCGGTGGGCAGGCCAAAAGCGTCGAACCCGATCGGATACAAAACATTA
>MFQK01000052.1:9508-11570 GCA_001783035.1 Candidatus Magasanikbacteria bacterium RIFCSPLOWO2_02_FULL_44_11 | reverse complement strand
CGACCACGTCCATAGCCGTGAACGGCCGCGGGTGCCCGACATGAAGACCGGCCCCGGACGGATAAGGAAATTCGACAAGCGAGTAAAACTTCTTTTTCTTGGGGTCTTCCTTAACGACAAAAGTTTTTTTGATGTCCCATTGTTTTTGCCATTTTTTCTCAATTTCTTTGGGATTATACTTTTTCATAGGCACAGTCACTTTGAACATTCTCAATACTACTTGAAATGGGTTAAAAAATCAACGTTGGCAAACTGGACAATAATGGGTGCCGCGGCCGGCAAGTGTTTTCTTATGGATAAGCGATTTTTTGCAGGTCTTACATTTCAGGCCATCGCGATTATACACTTTTAGGAAACTAACGAAATTGCCTTTTTTCCCTTCGCCATCAAGGTAGTTATTAAAGGTGGTGCCACGATACCGCACGGCTTTGGTTAAAATCTTTTTAGTGGCATTATAGAACTTCTTGGTTTCTGCTTCAGTTAAGGTGTTGGCACGACGATTGGGGAGGACTCGAGCCTCGTGGCAAATTTCATCGGCGTAGATATTGCCGATGCCGGCAAAGTAGGCCTGGTTTAAAAGGAGTGCTTTGAGAATAGTTTTTTTTTGGTTTAATACTTCAGAAAATTTCTGATACGTGAATGATGACGTCAATGGCTCGATCCCATACGTGGCCGCAATTTTTTCTTTTTCCGCGGCCGTTACCAAGCGGGCGTAGCCAAAACGACGCATATCGTTGAAATACAAAATGCCGCCGTCTTTAAACGTGATAATAATTTGCGTGTGTTTATCGGGCAGCTGCGTATTGAGCGCAGGAAAACTATGTCCGCCGGCAATAATTTTATTATGCTTGATATAAATGAGCTGTCCGGTCATTTTGAGATGGATTAATAGATAGCGTTCCCCCACTTTGAGCATGAGTAATTTGCCGACACGTTCGACTTCGCTGAACATTTTGCCCGTCAAATTTTTTGGTAATGAAAAAGTCGAGCTGCGGACAGCTTTTTCTCGCAAGACTTTCACCTGAACAATTTTTGTATTCAAGATTTTCTGGCGAAGGTCTTGGCGGATTGTTTCCACTTCCGGAAGTTCGGGCATACGTTAAATAAAAAAGGCACACCTGAACGTGTGCCTCCGCTCTTTATAAATGCTTATTGATCATTTCAAGCATTTTTTCTTTTTGGACCCCGCCGACTATTTGTTCAACCATTTCGCCGTTTTTAAAGAGAATGAAAGTCGGGATGCTCATAATGTTAAACACGCCCGGCGTAGTTGGGTTTTCGTCCACATTCATTTTGCCGATTTTCACTTTTCCTTCCAGCTCTTTGGCTAAATCGTCGACAATCGGGCCGGTCATGCGGCAAGGACCGCACCAAGGAGCCCAAAAATCCACAAACGCCAGAACGTCCGACTGCTTAACTTCTTTCTCGAAGTTTGCGTCTGTAAAAGTAAGTGCCATACGCTTTTAATTAAAAATTATTGTGAAACTAATTTTTTGATTTTGCGCTCTTCTTTGTAGGCTTCAAGCACATCTTCTTTTTCGAGCTTCATCTTTCCTTCAAACTGCAGGCCGCATTCATTGCCCTGGGGAATTTCATTCATGCTTTGTTTGCCGGATTGCAATTGAGAAATTTTACCAAGACCAATAATTTCGCCCGCTCGTTTAACGCGCGCTTTACAGCCTTTGATTAATTTGCCGGATTCGACACGGCCGCCGACTATCATCATATTTTTTTCGGTGCGGAAAACCGCGACAACTTTAAAGATGCCGAGCTCCGTGGTCACCACCTCGGTAGACAATAATTTTTCCAATTCATCTTTCACTTTGTCGAGCAGGTCGTAAATGACATCGTATTGCAAAAATTGCACGCCGGATGATTGCAAAATCTCGAGAGATTGGGGCGTGGTTCCGACATTAAATCCAAACAACATGCCTTGGGCTGTCTGGGCGCGCGTCACATCATCGGCGGTAATATTTCCCAAGCCCTTACCGATGATTTTTATTCCGACTTCTTCGTACTTCATGTTTTCGAGCGAACCGATAATCGCTTCGAGCGAACCTAA
>MFQK01000052.1:7740-9497 GCA_001783035.1 Candidatus Magasanikbacteria bacterium RIFCSPLOWO2_02_FULL_44_11 | reverse complement strand
TAATGACGATGTTGAGCGATTTCTTTTTGGTGTCCTCGTCTTCATCTTCAGCTTTGGTGATAGTGACTTTTTCCGCGCCGGTCTGAGCCGATTTCTTGTTACGCACGTCAACCTGTTCGGATACACCGGCTTTGCCGACATCAAGCACGTCACCGACCTGTGGCGCGATCTTGAAACCCAAGATGCGGGCGGGCGTACTTGGCGGAGCCAAATCGATAAGTTCACCGCGATGATTTTTTAGCGCGCGAACCTTGCCATATATTTCACCGTTAATGACTAATGGATCATTAATACGAAGCGTGCCCGTCTGCACCAAAATAGTCGCGACTGGTCCGGCACCCTTGTCAACATGCGCTTCAATAACCGTACCGGCGGCGGCGCGGGCGGCATTGGCTTTGATTTCATCGGCATGCACTTCGGCTAACAATAAAATCGTATCCAGCAGACTGCTGATATTTTTATTTTCTTTGGCGGAAATTTCGACGACTGGCACATCGCCGCCCCATTCTTCGGGCAGGACATTATATTTTCCTAAATCGGTGCGAACGCGCTGCGGGTCGGCGCCTGGTTTATCGATCTTGTTGATAGCGACGATAAACGGCAACTTTGCCGCTTTGATAATATTAATTGCTTCCACAGTTTGCGGCTTCACGCTGTCATCGGCGGCGACAACAAGAATAGCAATGTCGGCAACTTTGGCGCCGCGACTACGCATGACGGTAAAGGCTTCGTGGCCGGGGGTATCAATAAAAGTGAGCGGAGATTTTTCTTTGGATTTTGGATTGGTCCAAATAACCTGGTAGGCACCGATGTGCTGCGTAATGCCGCCAGCTTCACCGCCCATGACGTCGGTATGGCGGATAGCGTCGAGCAGACGAGTCTTGCCGTGGTCAACGTGGCCCATCACAACCACAACCGGCGGACGATGGACACCCGCTTCGCTGAGCGCGGCTTCCAAACTTTCCACATGTTTTGTTTCAGTGACTTGCTCATTGGCTTTTTCTTCTTCCACCGTGAAACCGAGTTCCTGCGCGATAATCATGGCCGTATCATGGTCGATGTTTTCATTTTGGGCGGCGAGGATGCCGTTTTTCATCAATTCAACAATAACTTTGTTCACCGGCAGCTGCAATCGTTCGGAAAATTCGCGTACGGTCAAAACCCGGGGCAGCTTAACTTTTGCTCCGGTAGTGCGGCGCATTTCTTTTTCTAATTCTTTTTGTTTATCTTTTTCTTCTTGTTCGCGGCGCTCCATCATGAACTTGATGCGTTTCCAATCGCGTTGAATTTGTTGCGCCACCCGATCGTCGATCTTTACGGCTCTGGCGCCAATGTCAAAACCAAATTCGGGAAGAATTTGCAGTAATTTAGCGGGATGGATTTTCAGCTGACGGGCCAATTCAGAGACATTCATGCGATTACTTTTACGTTAAAGTTTAGCTAGTATATATAAAAAGAAGAGAAAAGTCAATATTTTTGGCTCTTTACAGTCGCACGCTTTTCGCTTTCCTTGGCCGCAAGGCCTCGGGTAAACGGACGCGATCGCCGAAACGGCTCGAAGTATGCTATGGTATGACCTATGAATGATGTCTTTGAACTTCCAGAAAACTACTTCCTTATTAACAAACCGGCCGGCTGGACGAGTTTTGATGTAATTGGGTTTATTCGCACAAATATTCGAAAGGCATGGCCTGATCTGAAAAACATTAAAGTAGGTCATGCCGGCACGCTCGACCCGTTCGCGACGGGTTTGCTTA
>MFQK01000052.1:0-7716 GCA_001783035.1 Candidatus Magasanikbacteria bacterium RIFCSPLOWO2_02_FULL_44_11 | reverse complement strand
CCCGCGGGCTCGACCAATTCAAAAACTTACCGAAAACCTACGTTGCGACGCTGCACCTTGGGGCAGTTTCCGACACACAGGATTCTACGGGAATAATTACCAAAATGAGCGATGTTGAGCCTCCGGAAAAAACTATTTTAGATGTCTTACCAAAATTTCAAGGCGAACAGCGACAGCTCCCACCGATGTTTTCGGCCAAAAAAATTGCTGGCCAGCGTTTGTATAAACTGGCGCGGCAGGGAAAAGAAGTCGAACGAGAGCCGACGACGATTACCATTTACAGCCTTAAACTTCTCTCGTATAAATATCCAAACTTAACACTCGAAATACGGTGCTCTGCCGGCACCTACATTCGGACCGTGGCCCATGATATCGGACAAGCGCTCGGAACCGGGGCCTATTGCGATCGTTTGGAGAGAACCGTCATTGGAGAATATTACGTAACCGACGCCTTGGCTCCCGAAGCCGCCTTGACCAAAATCCTACAAGACTTTAGTATAAGGAAAACATAAATCTATTACCTATGAAAAAAGATGCCATCTTGGATCCGTGGATTATAGATGAAATTAGGCGTCGCGAGGAGGAAAAACGTCGTCGAGAAAATGATCAACCGACGATTGATCTTCCGCTTGATGAACCTCTGCCGAAAGATAAGTGGGACAGGGACAAAGACAATCATAAGGATAACGATGAAGATAGAGATCGAGGAGTCATAATCATTGAAACGGCCAAAAAACAAGAATAATCAGCCGACGTTGACAAAAACCGCTCTTTATTATATAGTAGCGCTGTTAACTCTTAAACGATTGTGACGGACATTAGAGCTGTCGCAGCTGTAGAACTCCGGTTGTTACGCTTGTTCTAGCTAAATTTTGACTAAGTATGTCTTCAAAACAACGTCTGTCAGCGGAAATTTCCCTTCCAGAAACCAAATAAATTGGTGTTGTTTTGTTACTTCTACATTCTGCACAGCCTTACCTAATACACGGGTAAGTGTTTCTTATGTCCTCAGCAATTGAGGATTTTATTTATTATGGAAAAGTATCTTATTGCCAGTCTGCTCATCGCGGCAGCCGGCTTAGTCGGTATCGCCGTTGGTTATTTTTTGCGTAAAAAAATCGCCCAGGCGCAGGCAAATTCGCTCGAAGCCAAAGCGGAGAAAATTTTGACCGAGGCCAAAACCAAACAACAAGGTTTTATCTTGGAAGCCAAAGAAAAAGCGGTGCAGCTTTTGGATGAGGCTAAGCGCGACGAACAACGTATGCGCTCGGATATCCACAATGAAAAACAGCGCCTCGAAAAACGCGAGAACATGTTTGACCAAAAATTGTTGGAATTCCAAGACCAACAAACTAAATTGGTCGAAAAAGTGGAACGTGTCAAACAGGTAAAACAAGAAATCGACCAAGTCAAAGAGCAACAGATTGCCCGACTGCAGGAAGTATCCGGTTTGTCTAAAGAAGCGGCACAGGAATTACTTTTGAAGCGCGTGGAAGAACAAACCAAAACCGATTTACTCGGCCGCGTTATGAAACTCGAACGCGAGTCCTCGGAATATTTTGAAGAAAAAGCCAAAGAAATCATTGTCTCGACCATGCACCGCTGCGCGGTGTCGCATGCCGCTGAAAATACTTCATCCATCGTCAATATTCCAAGCGAAGAAATGAAGGGCCGTATTATTGGTAAAGAAGGCCGCAACATCAAGACGATTGAAAAATTAACGGGCTGCGAAATTGTCATCGACGATACGCCTGATTCGATTGTTATTTCCGGCTTTTCGACTATCCGCCGCCAGGTCGCTAAAATGGCGATTGAAAAATTGATCGTGGATGGCCGCATCCAGCCGGCCCGCATTGAAGAATTTGTTGAAAAAGCTAAACAAGAATTGTCTCTCGATATTAAAAAAGCCGGCGAAGAAGCCCTTTATAAGATGGGTATTACCGGCATTGATCCGAAATTGGTCAATATCGTCGGGCGTTTGAAGTACCGCACGAGTTATGGCCAGAACGTGCTTAACCATTGTATGGAAGTGGGTTACTTGGCCGGCATGATGGCCGCCGAACTCGGCATGGATGCCACGCTCGCGAAAAAATGCGGTTTCTTCCATGACATCGGCAAATCGGTGGATCACGAAACGCAAGGATCACATCCGGAAATCGGCCACATGATTTTGAAGAAATTCAACATGGATGAGGATATCTGCCAGGCCGCCCTGACGCATCATAATGATATTCCTTATAATGCATTTTCTTCAGTCACTAAAGCAGCTGACGCTGTTTCGGCCGGTCGCATTGGCGCTCGCCGCGACAGTTATGAACAATATATCACGCGCTTGGAAGATCTGGAGAAGACTGCTTCCGCCTTTACCGGTATTGATAAGGTCTATGCGATTCAGGCTGGCCGTGAAGTACGCGTATTCGTGAAGCCAGGCGAAATTGATGATTATGCCGCGCATCAGCTAGCTAAAGATATCGCTCATAAAATTGAACAGGAGCTTAAATACCCTGGCGAAATTCGCGTTTCCGTCATTCGCGAGACCCGCGTCGTCGAGTACGCTAAATAAGCCAATTCATAAAATGTAAAAGAAGGTACTTTTCACATGGCCGCTTATTTGCAACAGACAATCCGATTCTTCATCTTAGCGGCGGCCTGTACTGCCATCATGATTATTGCTGGATGCCAATCCCCCGTTCAGCAGGTGCCCGAGGGAACTGCTGAAGACAAATATCGTACGTATCTTCAGGAACGTATCACTTCGCTCGCCGCGGAGCCAGAGGAGTCTGAGGCACTCTTCGCAGCCGACACGACCCGCTGGCTCACTCCGAGCGAAGTAGTAACGCTTGTCTCATCAACACCTGGTCTCGTGGTCGTTCGAGCGCGAGTTCGGTATATCTTCAGCCCAGATGATGACCAATTCCGCTCGAATCTCATTCTTGATGGTACGTTACCACTCTCCGATGCGCTCGCATCCTCGACCCGTAGCGGCGCCGACGATCTTCGAGAGCTCAATCCGTTGGCTTCTTCAAAACTGTCGATTGCAGCAATCAGTCCAGGAAGCACAATTCTCATTGGTGGGATCGTGATTAGCGGGAAGCCGTCGACAGTACTTGAGTGGTGGTATCGCAATTCATCGGACGTCCGCTTGGTTCTGCCGCTGATTGACAAATTTGACTGGGCTCATTTGAACTATGAGCCCCAGGAAACAGTGCGATGAACTCCCGTAACCTTCTTTTTATATTTTCGTACTTTATAAATATTCATCGTACTTCCCAGTACAGTTTTTTTAATGTGGATAACTTATTTTCCCTAAATCTAGCCAAAACACGTCACTGATGCTATACTACATGTACAAATCTAACTCTAATAGAAAGGTGGTGAATGTATGAACAAAGCTGATTTTGCACAGGCATTAGCTGAAAAGCTGAATGTTTCGAAGCGCGAAGGCGAAGATTTTTTGAACGCTTTCGTTGACGTAGTCACTGCTACCTTAAAGAGTGGCGGTGAAGTCGTGCTCACTGGTTTTGGCGCTTTCAGCGTTAAAGCTCGGGCCGCTCGCACTGGTGTTAACCCTCAAAATCCTACCCAAAAGATCCAGATCCCGGCTGTTAACGTTCCAAAATTCAAAGCTGGTAAAGCTCTGAAAGATTCTCTGAAATAATCGTCTACAGTTAAAGAATCCGGTCGCCTAGCGCGTCCGGATTTTTTGTTTTGTCATTCCCAAATAATAATGTCCTATCCTACCCATGCGGCTTGACAAATGAGCGGTTTTGTGGTACAATGGTTCGTTGCAGATGTGAAGAACGATCTTTCAACCCAAACGGAGGTACATCGTGAACATTACGACTACTGCTCTTATCCTGGTGGTGGTGATCTTGATTACCGTGAGCGTCTTCCTGCTCCTCGAGCTGAGGAAGAAGTTCGGGTTCATGAATCGGTTCGTCCAAGACTCGAAGCAGCTTTTGTCATACGACTATGTCGGCGGCAAAAACACAATGGCTCAAGTGGTGATCATCTGGGACAAACCATTCAAGGTGCTCATCGGGTTTGAGCTCGCGCTATTTGGTATCAAGGGGTTCGATTACTACGGGTATGCCGAGTCTGGAAAACAGGCTGATGGGCATCACACCATAGTCATCGAAACGTACTTAGGAAAGGGGGCGGCCATCTTTCAGTTCCTCTTCAATCAGTCATTCAAAGAGGAGCACGGGCCGTTGGTTAAAGTCGTCCCGAAGTGGACGCACCAGCCGACGGTTACCTATCCGCCGCACTGGTTTCAGAAGTTATAGGGCAAATATTCACCGCAGGAGACAGCGCCGTTGAGCTTCTTCTGCGGTACTGTCAAAGCTACCTCATGTATGGGGTAGTTTTGTTTTCTAGTAGATGCATCAACAGGACAAGCGTTGACCGTTGACTTCTTTGGAAAAAACAGCTATACTGGGGCTTGCGTAATGCATGGCCCCATCGTCTAATGGTTAGGACATTGCCCTTTCAAGGCGAAAATACGGGTTCGATCCCCGTTGGGGCTACAAATAAAAATACTCCAGTTTATCTGGGGTATTTTTATTTGCGGTTCTAAGGGGATCGAACGGGGAAGGTTTGGAAACCGGGAGGTTTCCACTGTAAGTCTTTTTTATTATATGTATATTTTAGCAACATTGTCCCTCTCTTGTTTAATTGTTGTGAGCTTGTTAATTCAAAATTCGATTCATGCGGAGTGTTAAACAAAGGCAACCCTTCACCAAACACAACGGGTTCAACCGTTATGTGCAATTCGTCAATCAAATTATTGTGTAAACAATACGAATAAATTTGGGTGCCACCCAGAATGCAAATAGTTTTGTAACCCGATTCGTTAATTAAGTCGGCAAGTGGATAGTTACTTGGATTCATATAGGTCAGTAGGGAGTGTATACGTTGTATAGTCGCGACGGTTGAGGTTAATACAATACAATTTCTTTTCTGCAGTCGATCTTCGGCGAGCTTGTAGGTATTATTGCCAATAACAATAACGTCTGACGCGGCGATGGTGTCGCGTAAGTGTTGTTTGTCTTCGGGGCTGGTCCAATCAGAGAAATGATCGGCGCGTTTGGCGATTTTGCCATCAATGCTTGTGGCTGCTAAAGCGCGGTAAAGAGGTTTAGGTAACATTGGAAAAAACATCAAGTAATGGCTTATAAATATCTTTGTCTTTGGGAATGATGAATGAATCGTAGGTGTCTTCATCGGTGAACTCAACAAACGGTGCGTTGCGGATAATCGCTATTGGTGTTTGTTCGTCGCCTTCGCCCATGATCGCGACCGACAAGGTGGCGAGGGTGTCGACAACATTTTTTTGTGTCATCGTAAGTGTTCGACCAAAAATATCTGTTTTGCCGCGGTAATCGTATAACGGCTTTAATCCATAAAATCCAATAGCGATGCCGAGTACGCCCCAGCGGAGCGGTGTGGTGTGGCTATCAGTCGCAATAACGGCCAGATTTTTGAGGTTATGTTTTTTTTTAAAAAAAAGAGTTATTTCTTTCACCAAGGCATTAGTATTTTTTGGCCAAAGAATATAATAGCCATTGGCATTACTCTCGTCGATGCCTGATGATGGAATTAAAACATTTTCCTTGATTGTCAGGATGACAGCTTGGTAGGGTACTCGATCGCGTGAAATATAATAATCCGCCTCCTGCTCAATCAATGTGTCTTTGCTTACCGTTTCGTTAATTTTAACGCAACGTCCTTGGTGGATCGCCAAAACTTTTGAAGTGATTACCAGGACGTCATTTTCTTTGAGTGGCGGCAATGACTCTTCGAGAACGGAATAGATATCGTCTTGCGGCGGCATCATCGGACGGGTTTTGATTGGTAAACATTCGATTTGCATAGGAAGGAATAGTAGAATCGAGTTGTGGTGATTATAGCACAGTTGTCTTAAAAATAGATGCTGGAGTTTTTTAGGCTCCAGCAGATGACGGCGCTAAACCGTCGTTTATTTTTCGATACTTTTGAGAATTTTCAGATACAATTTTTCGACGAGAGTAGCTTGCGCCTTGCCGATCTTGGCGTAATGATCGAGGCCGGGTGCAGCGTTGATTTCGATTACCCACCAGATTTTCGGTGGTTGGTTGATATCGCCGTCGATCATCAGGTCAACGCCACAGAGGCGGAGTCCCATGTCTTTGGTCAGGCGAACAGCCGCGTCTTTGAACAGTGAATGTACGTTTCCAGTCACGTCCACTGAATCGCCGCCCGTCGAGAGGTTAGCGTTGTCGAGTAAGTACACGCGAACGCCCTTTTTCGGAACTGACGCGGGGGACAAACCCTGACGAAGGAGTTTGGTGCGAATGCGAGGATCCTCGTGTTTGATGTGAGTGTCGCGGCCGGCACGTGTAAATTCGCGCTGCTTAGCCTTCAACAGCTGGGCAATAGTCCGTTTGCCATTGCCCATAACGTTGAGCGGAATCCGTTGGTAAGCGGAAATCACTTCGTTATCCAATACTACCAGGCGGTAGTCTTGGCCATGTACCGGCTTTTGCACCAGAGCCACGCGGTCATGTTTGAAAACGGCGCGAATGGCGCGGTAGAACTCTCGCTTGTTGTGTACGAGTGCCACGTTGCTGCCTTGGCTGCCGCTGTTGGGCTTGACCATGACTGGGAATCTCAGTTTTTGTGCGTGTCGAAAGGCGGCGTCTATGTTGCGTTGCGACGCTCCGACGGCTTTGCCCCAGCTATCTGTAAAGAACGTTTTGCTACCAGGGATAGTGGGGTAGCCCATTTCTTTCATGAAAAAGTCGGCGTAGTCCTTGTCTTTGGCGATGTCGGAACTTCCCACTGGGTTGAGATCCAGTGTGTTGTAGCGGAAATACGATTTATGTCCGCTTTTGAAGGTGATTTGTCCGACGATTCCCCAGACGGGCTCAATCAGAACTTTCGCTCCGATCCGTGGAGCAATTTTTTGAATGATTTCACCGAGAACCAGTGACTCTTTCTTGTTTTTCATAATTTCCTCCATTGTCCCTTTTTTGGTATGGGTCGAGAAAAATTCTCGACGCGGCTAAGGTTAGCTGTAACCTAGCCTATTTTTGTGAAAAAGTCAATATTTTGTGGCTCATATTTCAATGTGGGGATCGAACGGGGAAGGTTTCGAAACCGAGAGTTTTCCACTGTTGCTGGGGAGAGTCCACGAGAGGGCGAAAGCCCTTTTGTGGGCGCAGGCCGAAGGCCGAGCGAGTGAGATTCCCCGTTGGAGCTACATAGAAAAACACCGCTGAATATACGGTGTTTTTGTTGCTCTCAAAAACATAAAGTGTTAGTATACTAATACTTACTCATCATGCCGTATAGTATGTCAGAAAATGATAGAGGGTTTAGGCCTGAAATTGTTGAGACAAAAGAAAATAAATCAGAAAATCGTCCAGAAAAGTTGTTTCGCTCTATCACCTTGAAACCAGAAGATTTGACGCTCGAAAGACTGAAACAAACTCTGGTTCCAGGAAATGTTAACAAAGACGACCCTACCAAAATAGGCGATGGCAACGAACTCGGTGTTTACATGACCACCAACTTTGAGGTGGCTGACAAGGCTTATGCACGGGGCGGCGCAACAACACAAATTGAAACACCTGCCTATGATGATGTCAAACCAAAGTAGAAATGTCACCTTTTGACCAAAGTAGAAATGTCATCCCTTCGTGGTTTGTAAATTAATTTTGTTCGTAAAGAATTGTT
>MFQK01000051.1:8288-14212 GCA_001783035.1 Candidatus Magasanikbacteria bacterium RIFCSPLOWO2_02_FULL_44_11 | reverse complement strand
AATGATTAATCGCACAGTATACCACAAGGGTGACATTTCTACTTTGGTAGGGGGTGACATTATCATTTTGGGGCGACAAAATATAGTATTTGTTTGACAGAATTTTCTTACTTTGGTAGTCTTATATTTGAACATCGTCTGGTGTCGTGACCTCGCTTTGAGGTGGACGTACAGCCCCTAGTTCCTTAACAGGAGCAAGGGACGCACCATGAGTTTCAAAATAATGGCATAGCTTGACAGCAGAAAGGCGTCTACTGCGGACATCTTCTTTACGAAGATGCTAGATGAGGGAACCCGCCCATAAGGGCGAAGCCGCCCCTCCAAGCTATACCATTATTTTTTTTATCAATTTAAAATATTTTTTAGCTTTCCGACCAAAGATATTTATTATGTCTTTAACATGCTCGCCCTTATCTATAATAACCAAAATTCCTTGATTACTAGCTTCATCAAATTTGCCTAATAGTTTGCTTCCGGGATATTTCTTTTGGTTAGGATTTTCATAATCGATTTCAGGATAGCGTATGGTTTCTGGTGTCATATAAAAAAGGTAGCCGATTCTCTCTTTTGATAAACCATCCAATTTTCTTGTTTCCACGATATGTTTAATAGCGCGGCGGCTTATCCTTGTTTTTTCTGTAATAAGGAGATACACGTCAGGATTTTTTATTATCTCACCTGGTTTCAAATCGTAAAATTCTTCGAGGCATTGTTTCGCTGTTTGAGACACACAATCCGATTAAATCATAATCGCCTAGCAGCTTAGCCCAAGGAAGATAAAGGAAAGATAAAGTATTTTGCACCGTCGAATTAGTTGTGGTATACTTCTTGCGTATGTTTGAAACCTCGCGCGACATTCTCAACGTCATCATTTCATTTTGTGTTCTCTTGATCACAGTTTTTTTGTGCTGGACGTTTTATTATGTCATGCGCTTGCTCAGGAATGCCAACACGATTGTTGAAGAATTTCGGATGCGGCTCCAAGTTTTGACCGATACTATCAATTATATCCGCGGCAAAGTAGAAAATATTTCCAGCCTCATAAATTTGACTGGCGGCGGCGTGACCGGCCTCGTGAAAAAAATGGTCAGCAAAAAAGCGCACTACTGGCTCGATCGCACCTCGGAAAATTTCAATGAAGCGGCCAAAGAAGCGGTTGATAAAGCGGTCGAGGCCACGGCCAAACGAATAAAAAAAACGACCAGCAAAATCAAAAAATAATTCCACCATCCCTCGCTCCAGCGAGGGATTTTTAATAATTGCATACCCCGCGTCAATCAGGTACAATGCCTCCCAATAAGGAGGGGCCTTATTTTTTGTTGGTATGAGTTTTGTCCACCTTCATGTCCACAGCCACTATTCGCTTCTCGATGGGTTGACCCAAATCGGGGACTTGGTTAAGGCGGCCAAAAAACGCGGTTTCACGTCTTTGGCTTTGACTGATCACGCCAACCTGTACGGGGCGATTGAATTTTATGAAGCCTGCCAGAAAGAGGGGTTAAAACCAATCATCGGGGCAGAAATCCATGTATCTCCAAATAATTTGGAAGACAAAACCGTGGAACATAAAATGTATCACTTGATTTTGTTGGCCAAAGATTATGATGGCTACCGTAATCTTATCAAAATTATTTCTCTAGGCGCGCTCCGACAGGACGTGCCAAAACCTGCGGTCACGTTGAAAGAACTCCGGCCATTGGCGAGCGGACTGATAGCTTTGTCAGGTTGTCTTGAAGGCGAGGTTCCGACGTTACTCAAACATGATGATTACGAAAAAGCCAAAAAAGTCGCTTTCGAATACCAAACAATTTTTGGGGCCGATAATTTTTTCTTGGAATTGAACGACCTACCTGAATTGGATGGGCAGATCGACGTTAACGAGCAGCTGATCAAACTCGGGAAAGAAACCACTATTCCGCTGGTTGTAACCCGTGATGTTCATTATTTACATTTTGATGATGCTGAAGCGCAAGATATTTTGACGTGTATCCGCGATGGTCGCACCATCGACGAACCAAACCGTCCGTCCGAAGTCCAAGTGGACCATTCGCTCGCTTCGGAAAAAGAAATTGCCGGTCGCTTTAAGCATGTTCCAGAGGCACTCGAAAATACGGGCAAGATTGCTGACCGAATTAACTTAACTTTAGAATTGAATAAGTGGCATTTTCCACAAATGGATTTGCCGCCTAATAAAACCGCCGACGAACATTTGCGCGATGAAGTGTGCCGTCGCTTGGCTCTTTTGACGACGATCGATGAAAAAGTTAAAGAGCGGGTGGAATATGAACTAGGCATCATTATTAAAAAAGGTTACTCGCCATACTTTTTAGTCGTGTCTGACTATGTCGATTACGCCCGGCGAAACGGTATTATTGAAACAACTCGTGGCTCGGGTGCCGGCTCGATCGTGGCCTACGCCATGGGTATCACGACGGTTGACCCGTTATCTTTTAAATTGCCGTTCGAGCGTTTCTTAAATCCCTTTCGCCCCAGCCCGCCCGATATCGACGCCGATTTTGCCGATGATCGCCGCGACGACATGATCGCCTACGTCACCAAAAAATACGGTGCCGAAAAAGTCGCTCAGATTATTACGTTTGGTACGATGGCGGCGCGTGGCAGTATCCGCGACGTTGGCCGCGCTCTCGGCTACAGCTATTCTTTTTGCGAACAAGTTTCTAAACTCATTCCTTTTGGCGCGCAGGGTTTTACAATGACGATTGAAAAAGCTATTAATTTGGAACCCGACCTTAAAGAGTTATACACCAAAAATGCGCAAGTAAAGCGCCTCATAGATTTAGCGAAAAAAATCGAAGGCTGTGGCCGTCACACCTCTATCCACGCCGCCGGTGTGGTGATTTCACCAACAGACCTCACCGACTTTACCCCAATCCAACATGAAGTCGGTGGTACGCGCACGGTGACGCAATATGAAATGCATGCCGTCGAGGCCGCCGGTCTACTTAAAATGGATTTTTTGGGTATCAGGAACTTGTCGATCCTCGGTCACGCCGTGGTACTCACCAAGCAAACAACCGGCCAGAAAATTGACATTTACAATCTCCAGCCGTGGGATGATAAAAAAACCTACGACATGCTCGCTCGCGGTGAAACCATGGGCGTGTTCCAGCTCTCCGGTTCTGGTATGACGAGGTATCTGAAAGAACTGAAACCATCCAGTATTTTCGATATCATGGCCATGGTCGCCTTGTTTCGTCCCGGTCCGATGGAGTCGATTCCAGAATATATCAAACGAAAAAATAATCCCGAAACTATCGTCTATCTCGACCCGCGCATGAAAGATTTCTTGGACCAGTCGCTCGGGATTATCGTCTACCAAGATGACGTGTTGTTGACAGCTATTAATTTGGCCGGATACAACTGGGAAGAAGCCGATAAATTCCGTAAAGCCATGGGTAAGAAAATTCCTGAAGAAATGATGAAGCAACGCGAAAAGTTTTTCAAAGGGGCCAAAGAAATCGGGAAATTAAGCGACACGACGATTAATAAACTGTGGGAATATATCGAACCGTTTGCCGCCTACGGGTTTAACAAAGCGCACGCCGCGAGTTATGCCGTGGTTGCTTACCAGACCGCCTATATGAAGGCTAATTTTCCACTCCAGTACATGACGGCGGTTTTAATTGCGGAAAGCGGCGATATCGACAAAGTGCCGGCGATTATTCATGAGTGTAATCGTCTAAATATAAAAGTACAGCCGCCGGATATTAATGCCAGCGAAAAGTCTTTTGCCATGATCACACCGAAAGAGGGCGCGGCGCATATTCGCTTTGGTTTGAATGGCATTAAAAATCTCGGTGAGCATATTGCCGAAGTTATTTACGGAGAGCGACAGGCGCACGGCGCTTATCGTGATTTGGACGATTTTTTATCACGGGTAAAAGATAAAGATTTGAATAAAAAATCACTAGAGGCGCTGATAAAATGCGGAGCCATGGATTTATTCGGCCACGACCGCGGCCTCTTGCTTAATAATGTCGGCAACCTTCTCACCTTCATCCGCGACAAACAAGAAAAAAATAATACTAAACAGGACTCACTTTTTAGCGGCAGCTCACTCCTTAAATCAAATAAAGTCATTTTACAACCCTCTCCCGAGGCCACCGACGATGAAAAGTTGACTTGGGAAAAAGAATTACTGGGCTTATATGTAACATCGCATCCGTTTGCTTTTTATGCCGAAGCTCTAAAAAACGTCGTCGCGCCGATCAATGAACTTGGCGGACACGGCCGCAAGCAATGGACGATGGTTGGCGGTATTATTGACGCCACCAAGAAAAAAATAACACGCAGCGGCTCGGCCATGATGTTCGTGACCATTCAAGATTTGACCGGAAGTCTGGAGTTGTTGGTTTTCCCCAAGAGCTATGAAGCCACCAAAGACGTTTGGGTCAAAGGTAAAATAGTTTTTGTAGTCGGTCGAACAGGTGATGAAGAAGGCGATGATAAAATATTTGCAGAAAAAGCCTATGAGCTTAATAAAGAAAACGTCAAAGCCTTGTCCAGACAATTTGCCGGATCATCATCGCATAAAAAAGAGTCGTCCTCCTCGGCTCAAAACCTTTCCCCGGAAGAAGTTTTCGAAATTTCTTTAAGTGCCACAGATATGAAACAAAAAGCCGATTCTCTTAAACAGGTTTTGAACGAGTTTCCCGGCGGTCAGGCCGTTTATCTGCTGGTGGGCGGAAGAAAGATAAAAACATCGCTGAAAGTTAAAGATTGTCCCGAGCTTCAGCAAGCTCTGCGTGAACTCCTTCAAGCGCCAGCTACTGCACAATAGGACCGACCTTCCAATTTGGGTTTACGTTAAATTTATCCCAGGGGATGAATTTTTTATCACGCGCGGCGTAATAGCCGGCTGCGGCAATCATGGCTCCGTTATCCATACAATATTGGGGCAAAGCCATTAGGAAATTGGTAGTTGGAAATTGTTCTTTCACCTTATTTTCTAAAGAGTTTCGAAGTTTTTTGTTGGCGGATACGCCGCCGGCGAGTACCAAACTCTTTGGTTGACTTGTACCAGCCGCCTTCAACGTTTTAGCGACGAGCACGTCAACAATCGCCTGTTCAAAACTGGCGCAAAAATCTTCTTTAGTTATATTTTTTGTGAATTTATTATCGCGCAGCCAATAAAGCGCCGAGGTTTTCAAACCGGCAAAACTAAAGTGCAAGTTTGGTTCTTTTAACATTGGGCGAGGAAAAGAAATAGCGTCAGCACGACCGGTAGTACCCATCTTTGAAATAGACGGACCGCCTGGGTAATCAAATCCGACGAGCTTGGCAACTTTATCAAAACATTCTCCAGCCGCGTCATCTTTGGTCAAGCCAAGAATTATGTGATCGGTATTGCTTTTCATGAGAATGAGCTCGGTATGCCCGCCACTGACCACCAAACACAACGCTGGAAAGCTGATCAGCTCTCGTGGCGTTGTTGTGTCGGCGGCAATTTCCACAGAATGAATGTGACCTTTGATATGATTAACCGGGACTAGCGGAATATTTTTGGCGAGCGACAATGTTTTGGCTGCCGTGACACCGACTAGAAGTCCGGTGATAAGGCCGGGGCCGGCAGTGACCGCGATGGCATCCGGTGTCGGTTGCCCATCAAGCACTTCTTCAATCAAAGGCACAATTTTTTCCGCATGTCTGCGGCCGGCAATCTCCGGTACCACGCCGCCGTATTTTTTATGGATGTCAATTTGGGAGGCGGTTTTTTCCTTAATAACAAATTGGCCCTCATCGGAAGAATCGAGAAGGGCCACAGAGGTGTCGTCGCAGGAACTTTCAATACCAAGAATATACATAGAGTGTCAAGGGTGGGGATCGAACCCACGACCTGAGCGTTATGAATGCTCCGCTCTAACCAACTGAGCTACCCTGACGTTAAACGAAGCTTATCATAC
>MFQK01000051.1:6098-8202 GCA_001783035.1 Candidatus Magasanikbacteria bacterium RIFCSPLOWO2_02_FULL_44_11 | reverse complement strand
GGTATTGCCACGAGGCTAAAGCGAGCCTCGTGGCGATTGCTCAGTGGCTAGTCACAATGCCACTCAAGCCATTCAAGAAGTCCGGAAGATCTTCTTTCTGGCAGCTATAGCGACAGCCCGCCTGGGTCAGGATTTCCTGAAACAACGGGTCATTTGAAATAGCTATTGTCGGACAGTGATAAAGTTTGGTGAAACGTTCAACCACGCTCTCGGAGGTTCCTCCGATCACTTGGTAATCAAACGCCGCCGCTTCAAAATCATCCTCGCGGGAAAGAACACGGTCGGCCTCCTCAACGCCTTTCACCCAGACCACCTCCCAGTCCAATTGCCGCAACATCAAAGAAAGTAGCTCGCCAATGTCTTGATTGTCTTCCAGCAACAGTACCCTCGCCATGACCCACCCCCATCGCGCAAAAACGCGGTTTTCCTTTGTGCCACCGTGCACGAAGGAACGGATGACCTTAGCATAAAAGCAATGAATTGTCAATTGTGTAAGCTAGGATGTAAGCTGGGAAATTTTTACTTATGGTTGACATTGTGTGTGCTAAGGCGGCAGTGTGATCAGGCGGTGTACTCGGCTGAAAAAGCCAAAAAAACAGCAAGGCGACTTGCGCCGCCTTGCCATTTGGAAAGAAAGTATTTCCTGACCGATGCTCCTGAAAGGGGAAAAATAAAAAGAACGATAGCATCGGTGCAATACTTTACTTATAATTCCTGCAGTTTTCACTGCAATTAAACAATATCAAATCCGACCTAAATTTTAAGTAAAGTCGCATCTTATAAAAAAAGACTTACCTCCCTTATTTTTCACCAATATCGTGGGGGCCGCTTTCCTTAAAACCAGCATTGGTGATCTGTACAAATTCAACATTTTTTTGTAATTCGAGAATAGTGTGCGAGTTAGTGTAGCTCATGCCAGATTTTAGTCCACCAATCAATTGGCCAACACTTTCAACAACTGTGCCGCGAAATGGAACTACCGATTCAACTCCCTCCGGTACAACTTCATCGAGATTTCTTTTTTCCAAACCGATCATTTTCCGGCGCTCAGAAACCGCAAAGCTGGCACTGCCGCGATAAATCTTATATTTTTTACCATCTCTTGCCACAATCCGGCCGGGACTTTCTGTCGTGCCGGCAAAAAGACTGCCGATCATGACTGTATCGGCGCCAGCACCTATCGCTTTGACAATGTCGCCTGATTTTTGAATACCTCCGTCGGCAACTACCGGTACGCCGAATGTTGCCGCCACCTCAGCGCATTCAAGTACGGCGGTCAGTTGCGGCATGCCGCAGCCGGTAATTAAGCGCGTGATGCATGTCGCACCCGGTCCAACCCCGATTTTAATGGCATCGACACCAGCTTCACATAATTCTCGGGCGGCATCTCCCGTAGCAATATTCCCGGCTATAATTTGCACGTTACCGCAGGCATCGCGGATTTTTTTTAGAGCCTGAAACATTAAATCAGAATGACCATGAGCAATATCTATAACCAACACGTCAACGCCGGCTTTTACCAACTCCTGGGCGCGTTCAAGATAATCGCCATGCACTCCGACCGCAGCTCCGACAATCAGCTGTCCGTCTTTATCTAAGTTGGCCAAGGGATAATTTTTATGAAGTTGTATATCAGTCATAGTCACAAGACCTACGACACAATCATGACTATCAACGACCGGCAGTTTTTCTATTTTAGCTTTAGCCATCGCGCTCGCGGCTTCATCAAAGGAAACGCCTTTTTCGGCTGTCAATAATTTTTCACGCGGTGTCATGATTTCCGCAACGGTAATATCCTCGGTTTTGGCGAATAATAAATCGCGTCCTGAAATTACGCCGAGTAATTTATTTTCCGGAGTCGTCACGATCATACCGCTGACACCTTTTTCCGCAATTTTTTTACGCACTTCGGCAATCGTAGCCGTAGACAGGACAGTGTAGGGGTCGTTAATAATGAGGTTTTGGGCACGCTTAACTTTTTTGACCATGGCCACATTTTCTTCAATAGTCAGAAATCGGTGAAGAATTCCGATCCCGCCCAGGCGAGCCATGATAATAGCCATGTCTTCGCCGGTTACCATATCCATGTTGGCGGTAACGAGAG
>MFQK01000051.1:0-6073 GCA_001783035.1 Candidatus Magasanikbacteria bacterium RIFCSPLOWO2_02_FULL_44_11 | reverse complement strand
GAGCCGCGTTTTGGTATTTGCTTCCTGGCGTGATGTTAAACTTGATCGACGCGGGCGGATGAGTACGTCATCATAGGTCAAGGCGAGAGAAATGGGCTTAGTCATAGGAAAGTGGTTAATTATACGCGCCGCCTCTCATTATAACAAGCTTATACAAAAACAGCCATCTTGTTACGGTGGCATCCTGTGGAGAAAAAAACCAGCGAATTTATTTGCCTAAAAGAGTCAGGAACTCCGGCGAAAGTTTGTCCTTAATCACATCGTGAGCGATTTTCATCTCGAGTATTCCGTTGGCGAAAGATGCGGCCTGGTAGGGTATAAAATACCAGGTAATTGTACCGTCTTCCTGAATACTAAAATCGGAAAAATTATGTTCATCGGGGGCTGTGCCACTTTCGCTGACCATTTCGCCGTCCGTTAGCACGGACTGGAGGTATTGTCGGCTATATAAAGATAAAAATTCTAACCCCTCTTCTTTGTCGCTAAACAAATCATCGAGAGAAAGCTCACGATCTTCTTCCAGACTATAATTGAATGGCGATTTATAAGTTAAGGCATGCGCGCCGCCGACATAGTAAGTATACACAGTAAAAGTGATACTGATTATCTTTGGAGTAATTAGGACGGGCGTAAAATTAATTGCTAAGCTGCTCTTTTCTTCCTCGTTTCCTAGTTCGCTATTTTCTTCAAACTCATCAACATAAGTATCGACACGCTCCCGGATAACAATATTGACATCATTAAGTTTCTCAAAGATGGGGTATGATACATCGATAATGTTAACATTTGATTCGGTATGTCTTGTAAATTCGGTAAAAGCCAGCGTTGTTTCCGCAGGCTGCCGAACTGGCGCCGCTTTATCGCCAACGAGGCCGCAGCCAGGGAGAAGTAAAATGGCGCTTAGAAGGACGATTTTTATTATTTTCATAAATCGCTTTAATTGCGATGAAGTATAGCACCATTTGCTTTTATGGGCGAGCTTATGTTTTTTGACTTAAAATAATCTACAAGTTATAGGTAAATTACCTATGTCGTAAGCCGTAAAAATCCGGTTGTCACTACGGAAGAAGTTGAGTATGCGGAGTTTTTGCGTTGCGACGGTTCTATTGACGAGTGAACAAATGTTCACTATACTACCTTCATATGACAACGCCAAAATATTTTTCTTCTATCGCCAGGTTTTATCGGGAACGCAAACGGTTGCCATCGTATCGTGAAATGTTAAAGCTAACCGGTTTTAGATCGACCAACGCGGTATATCGGTTGGTGGAGCGGTTTAGGCAAGCCGATTTGCTCACGAAAGATGCCGCCGGCAAGCTCATTCCCGGTAAGCGATTTCGCGAGCTCCGGATTTTAGGTACTGTGGAAGCTGGTTGGCCATCGCCGGCCGAAGAAGAATTGATCGATACGATTGGCCTCGAAGATTGGCTCATCCATAATCGGGAAGCGACGTACATGTTGAAAGTTTCCGGCGATTCAATGATCGATGCCGGTATTCGCCCGGGTGACATGCTTCTGGTCGAGCGTGGGCGCACCCCAAAAGAAGGGGATGTGGTGATCGCGGAAGTAGACCAGCAATGGACCCTTAAATATTTCCAGAAACGTGGCCGGCAAACCATCTTGGTTGCCGCCAATAAAAAATATTCGCCGATTATTCCGCAAGACGAATTAAACATTGCCGCGGTCGTGACGGCGGTGATCCGTAAATACCACACATGAAACCTCTTTCTTTTTCACGCGCCATCCTGCATATTGATGGGGACGCGTTTTTTGCGTCGTGCGAACAGGCGCGCGACCCGGCCTTACGCGGTAAGCCGGTGATTACCGGCAAAGAGCGTGGTATTGCCGCTTCGATGAGCTACGAGGCCAAGGCCCGCGGCGTGACCCGCGCCATGGCCCTGTGGGAAATTAAGAAATTATGCCCCGACGCGATTATTCTTCCATCGGATTATGAAACGTATAGCATGTTGTCCCAGCGGCTTTTTAGTATAGTCAGGCGCTACACTCATGAGGTTGAAGAATATGGCGTGGATGAATGTTTTGCCGACATCACCGGCTACGACCGGCCTTTCAAGAAAAACTATACCGAGATTACCAAGCATATCCAAGAAACATTACGGCAAGAGCTTGGTTTTACGTTTTCAGTCGGTCTGGCACCCAATAAGGTGCTGGCTAAGTTAGCTTCCAAGTGGAAAAAGCCGTATGGATTAACGGTTGTTCCGGAAACGGGGATCGCGCCCTTTTTAGAAAATTTGCCCGTAGAAAAAATTTGGGGGATTGGTGGGCAAACCGCGGCGCGTTTGGCTCGTTATGGTATTCAGACTGCCTTGCAGTTTGCTCGGGCCAGAGAAGACTGGGTCAAGCAGGCACTCGAGCGGCCTTTCCATGATATTTGGCAGGAACTCAATGGCGCCTTGGTCATGCCGCTTTTTTTGGAAGAAAAAACATTCTATGGTTCTATCCAAAAATTCAAGACGTTTACGCCGCCATCCAAAGATCCTAATTTTATTTTTTCGCAGCTTTCGAAAAATATTGAGAATGCCTGTATAAAATTGCGGCGCTATAACCAGGCCACCCCGCGGGCTATTTTTATTTTACGCACGCAAAGTTTTAATCATTCGGTTATGGAAATGCCTTTTGCGCGGCCGACGAACTTGCCGCCAGAGATTCTCTCGGTCGCACGAGCGGCTTTTCAAAAAATTTTCCGGAAAAATACGCTTTATCGGGCCACCGGTTTCACGACGTTCAATCTGGTGCCCAACGTCCTCCAACCTGATCTGTTTTTGGCTTCAGGAAAAATTGAGAAACTTCAAAAGATGTATGCCAGCTCCGACAAAATCGCGGCCAAGTACGGCAAACATTCGCTCTTTCTCGGGACGAGCTGGAAAGCGCACCAGTTTGGGGCGCATTTGACTGAGCGCGGGCATGAACCGGAGCGGAAGAACGAATTATTTTTAGGCGAGTCTAAACGCAAGCGACTGGGGATACCCATGCTCATGGGCGAGGGAATTTGAGTGGTGGAGCGAGGGGGAGTTGAACCCCAAGGACTTTTTGGTAAGAAAATCCGTAGCGCCGGCTACACTCGCCCCGCTTACCACCAAGAGTGAGTGTATATAAGTCCGCATAAAAAAACGATAAAGTTTTTAAAAACAAAGACTCCCTTGCGGGAGTCTTGAGTGTTCTGTAGCAGGTTTTGCCACGGACTTTCTTACCAATGGAAGTACTCTACCTTATATTCCGATCAGTGTCAATCCAAAACTTTATAAAAATTTTACCAGATCGCCCTCGTTTTTGTCACAACCTTTATGACCAAAACGAGTGTGGGCGACCTGGTTGAGGCCCACGACTCTTAAGTCGATCTGGCCGTTTCCAGATCATCGGAGCGGGAGCTCTAGTTGCCGTGGACCGCGCCGCTGCTTTCGTTCTAAGCGATCAAGGAAAAAAATCACCGGAACAAAGACCAGACCAACAAGACCGCCGGCGATAAGGCCGGGCAAGCCCATCTTGAAAATATTGAATACAGCCTGGTGGCCAGCTTCCGTCATGAAAAAGTTCCAGAGAACGACTTCGAACAACACGCCGATCAAGACAACAGCCAGCAAATACTTGGTTTCCTTTGACATGGGCAACCTCCTTGAAAAGACTATACCATACTTCCCTTAAATAAAAAACCGGCTACCTTACGGCGACCGGCCCTTTATTTATTGTAGAAATCCTACAAAACTGCTTCTTTAGCAGCTTTAGCTAAACGAAATTTAACCACAGTCTTTGCGGCGATCTTGATAGCTTCACCAGTTGCCGGATTGCGTCCCATGCGAGCGGCGCGGTTTACTTTGACCATCTTGCCAAAACCTGGCAAAACGAACACACCGGTCTTTTTGGTTTCACTATATGCCGTTGAAGCGAGGGTGTCCAAAAAACCCGCGACTTCTTTCTTGCCCATGCCTGTTTTCTCTGCCAACAAGGTGAGCAAAGAAGACTTTGTCATACCTGCCATATATCTATGGTTAATATTAAGTGTTATTAAATAACATAGCTTAGTATACCCTAAAGCCCATTATTGTTCAATAGGGCGTTACTTTGGATACGAAAGTTGATCTGCTTATCACCTTTAATTAAAGGTGCCGACAATCGTCTATTTTTAATAACTTTTGCTGATTTTTACTCAAGATCGTTTTGGCGGCCATAAAATTAAAGACAAATATTTTTTCTTTTTGGGATCTAAATGTAGCTTTGACCAATATTTTTTTAAATCTGTTTTGTCTAATTTTTTTCCGTTCAAACCAAAATTAACCATTTGTTCAAGTTTCCAAATGTCATAGTGCTTTTTGTGTTTTTTCAGTTGCTTACTATTTACTGTCCAATTGTACATACCATTGATAGATTAACATATTTTAATGAAAAAGTCAACCTCGCTTGGCCGTATTTTTGGCTTATCTTCCAACAAATTTGTCTTTCAGTTTTTTTCGCTAATTAAAAGTGAATAGAGAGTCGGTTTAATAATTTTTAAAATCATTGGGGGTCAACTTCTTCAATCGAGGTCGATTTTGCAGGTTCTTTAATTAACAGCAGAGCCGCCCATAGTATAACTACAGCTTCAAATAAAAACGTCCGGTGGAAAACAAAATTAAACACCCACCACGGATAACGTGTTGGCACTTCAAACCAGGCGTAGCTCACCGATGAAAAAGGATAGAGCCATTGGATTTTTCCTACAATCGTATCGGCGAGTAGGTGAAAAAAGACCCAGAGTTTGACTCAACTGACTCAAACAAAAAAAACAGTCTTAAAAAACTGCTTTATAGGTACCACGAGTTTATCGCTCGTGAAACCTATGTCTCACGCGCGTTGTGGCGCGCCTCGTGGTGGCACGCGCCAATGGGTTTTCTCTACGGACAGGGCAACGGTTCACAGGGGTTCCCCGGCGTCTTGTCGCAGTCGGCGTACCCCGCGTTGCACTGTATCGAACAGATGCCGCCTTCGCAGACGTTGAAGCCGAAGCCGTTCCTACGAGGCAACAGATTGCATTCCACCCCACAGTCGCCGCAGTTCCAAGTGTTGTCGCTCACGCTGGTACGCCAGAGCACCTCGCCGCCATCAGAGATCATTTGATCCTCTGGAGGCGGTTGGCCTCCCCCGATTCCGTTCGGCGGACACCACTTCTCGTTCGTTCTGGGTGGAATAGCGTAGTCCTTAGGCGGCATGTCAGGCAGTGGGGTGAGGCTTTGAAGACGATCTTCCCAGCAACTGCCGCATCCGGTCGCCAGCCCGACCATTATCAGTAGTACTGAACGCATGTTTGTCCTCCCTTTCAAATAAGCAGCTCAAGCCCGCGCATGCTGCACACCCTAGCACAATTTTGTGTGTTGGTCAATGTGGTAAGTAAAAAAAAGACCCTTCATCTGAGGTCTCGCTTGGTAGACGCTACAGGACTCAATAAAAAAGGACCTCACCAAAAGTGAAATCCCGTTTAGTAGACGCAACGGAAATTCAATGGAACACTCTGGTCAAGGAAATAGAGAGATGGAATAATTTAATTGCTAGTTTTTTGTAGCTCCTATTTATTTTCAAGTTGCCATTTCTTAATTTTACTACTATTTCTTCTTTGTCCATCATTTAAGGTGGTGAGAAATTCTTTGAATTTATCAGCGGCAGTTTTTCTGTTCTTAAATTCTTTCTGAATAGTTTCAATGGCGGTCTGTAAACCTACTTCGCTGTTATCATCTATATTTAAACTAAACGCTTCAGGATCGTTGGCAAAACGCGATAAAATAAGTTTTTTAATTTTATAAAACTCTTGTGGAATAGTGTCGGCTATCCATTCTTTTCCTTCAAAACCATTATTATAGTGCCCTTTCCAAACTGGAGCTATTTCAGGTTCTCGTATAGTAAGTCCCTCGGTGTTTATTTCATAGATTACCCCACAGCTAGGTAAGGTAACATGTTTAACTATTGTCCGGCCATCATCATAGGCAGGTTGTCGCCCCAAAATGATAATGTCACCCCCTACCAAAGTAGAAATGTCACCCTTGTGGTATACTGTGCGATTAATCATTAACCACACAGGCTATGG
>MFQK01000050.1:11559-22371 GCA_001783035.1 Candidatus Magasanikbacteria bacterium RIFCSPLOWO2_02_FULL_44_11 | reverse complement strand
ATACAAATCATGTTTTGGCCCTTTTGATTCAGAATGGTATCAATAGCCACGGCGGTCTTGCCGGTTTGACGGTCGCCGATGATCAATTCGCGCTGGCCGCGGCCGACCGGGATCATAGCGTCGATCGCTTTAATACCGGTTTGGACCGGCTGGCTGACCGGTTCGCGCGTCATGACACCGGGTGCGATTTTTTCAATCGGGTAAAAAGTTTTACTTTTCAAAGCGGCTCCTCCATCAATAGTTTGGCCGACCGGGTTGATAACGCGGCCGATCAAGTCGTCGCCAACTGGAATAGATAAAATTCGGCCGGTGCGTTTGACCGTATCCCCTTCCTTGATATGTCGGTATTCACCCAAAATAATAGCGCCGACGGTTTCTTCTTCCAGATTCAGCGCCACACCAAACACGCCGCCGGGAAATTCCAACATTTCACTGGAGCGGCATTGCGACAAGCCGTGCAACCGAGCAATACCATCGCCCACTTCAATGACCTGGCCGACTTCTTCAACTTTAATTTGTTTTTCGAATTGGGCGATATTCTTTTTGAGTTCTTCAACAATGTTATTCACGGACATAAGGTATAGGTTAGGCTAAGTGCTCTTGTAAGTTTCTTAATTGCGTGCGGAGGCTGGCGTCGAGGATCGTATCGTCTGTCCGAATTATCAGGCCGCCAAGTAAACTTTCATCTACCTTGGTGTCGGCTTCGGTGTTTGCGCCAAAGGTTTTTTTTATTTCCTTCAAGGTCCGGTCATCGAGCTCGCGGGCGGTTGTCACTGAAATTGTTTTTAGGCCCGCTTTCTTTTTTACCAACATTTCATATTTCTTTATTATAATCCCGCTTTTTTTAAGCATGGAATGCTTGTATAAAAGCTTGGTGAAGGACTCTAATGCTTTCTTGAGCTCGTTCCCCTTTAGGCCATACGTCGTTTCGTAAAGCGCCCGGGCGTAATCGTTTACCGTATTTTTAGCCATAGATTATTGTATTTTTTTTACCATCTCATCGATCAGTTCTTTGTCTTTTTTATCGGTGATTTTTTCGGATAATATTTTTTCCAGGGCCAACACAATCATAGCGGCAGTTTCCTTTTTTATTTCCATCTTCATTTCTTCACGTTCATGCCTGATGTTCTTTTTAGCTTGATCAATCAACGTTTCAATTTCCTGTTTGGCTTTAGTCTTAACGGCCTCGGCTGCTTTGCCGGCTTCTTCACCGGCCCGCTCGACAATTTTGTTGGATTCAACTTTGGCTTGATTTATTTTTTCTTGAAATTTTTCTTCACTCTTCGCCAGGTTTTCTTCAATTTTTTTACTATTCTTTATACTGTCATCGATCATTTTCTGGCGATCGGTTAATTTTTTTGACAAAGGTTTTAGAATTAGAAACCACAAAATGGTCGCGACTAGTGTGAAGTTAAATAATTGAGCGGCGAAAAGAGTCCCGTTTATCCCAAGTGACGCGAGAACTCCGCCCTCGGCAGCGGTTTCGACAGTTTGAACTTCTTCTGAGGCGTGTACGGTTTCGATTATCTTCATATTTTCTGTTTAATAAAACCAAGTCGGCGGACTTTGAGTACGTCAGTAACACCTTTCGCTTTCCTCGGCCGCGAGGCCTCAGGGCGGTCGCCCAAGGCGACCGAACCCGCTCAAAATGTTACTGACGTACTCACTCTAAATCCACCAGTTCGTCTTATTACATAGGCTTCAAAGTGAAAACAACGACGAGCGCGTAAATCGCGATAGCTTCCGCGAAGGCGGCACCCAAGAGCATCGGCACGAAAATCTTGCCGGCTGATTCCGGGTTGCGGCCGATGGATTCCATGGCCTTGCTGACGATTTTGCCGATAGACAAGGCCGGTATCATACCGCCAATGGCCATGGTGGCGCCTTTGACAATGGTCAAAATTGCTTCTGGTGACATACGTGTCCCTTTCTCGTAACACACATCTCGAGGCGCTCGTAGCGGCTTATAGCCTGGCAGCCTGGTATGGTTACGTATTAAGAATAAAGGTTAGGAAAAAACAATTTCCTTACCTCTCGCCTCAATGCTCTTCCACCCCGTGCGGTTCAGCGCTAGCGACGGTCATATAAACAACACTTAAAATGGCGAAAACTCCGGCTTGGATAAGACCCACCAAAAGCTCCAGCAGCATAAATGGCGCCGGCAAGACCACGCTCACGATGCTAGTGATGACGGTTATTAAAACTTCACCGGCAAAAATATTTCCAAATAAACGCAGGGATAACGACATGACTTTGGCGACTTCACCAGCTATTTCAATCAGGCCAACACCAAATTCTACGATGGCTGAAAAAATTCCTAGAGGGCCTTTCTTAAAACTTTTGACAAGAGTACCGACTTGGATAAATTTATTGGTATGGGCAAAAATACCGACAGTTAGAAAACCAAATAAGTGTGAAGCGACAATGGAGACGAGCGCGATAGCTAATGTTAGGTTAAGATCGGTATTGGCGGGGCGAAGTACAAAATTATTTCCAACTGTAATACTGCCGGTGCCCGGCAGTAATCCGAGCCAATTGGAAAGTAATATAAAAAAGAAAATGGAGCCGGCAATCGGTAAGAATCGAAGTGATTTCTTTCGATCGGCGGTGACCTGATCAAAATAACCGAGGATTAATTCTATAATATATTCCCAAAAATTTTGCAGTTTGCCCGGAAGGTTGGAGACCTTTGATCGGACAAGTATGCCCACCACCAAGAAGATACCGATTGCCACCCAGGCGTTTATCATGGTGTTGGTAACAGGAAGGCTGCCAATGTGGAAGACAACTTCCGGGGCGAGGGTTGGAATATGAATAGCACTCATAGCTATTTCAGGTTTTGGTAATCTTGGCCGTATTTTTTGGCTTTTTTATAAATAATTTTAGCAGAGACAAGCGCGGCGACGGCAAAACCGATCAGAGTAAAAAGATAGCCGGAATTGTTATATCTATGGTCGATATAGCGCCCCAAAAGAACGAGGGCGACCACCGGAATAGCAATGGTAGCGCCAAAATCTCCTACGATACGCATGGCAAATAGGTAATACCGTCTATCCGATTGGTTTTTTGGGTTCTCTTCCATAAAATTGCGGAGCTAGTATAGTGGTTTTTTTAATAAAAGTCAAGAGGGCTTAAAAACAACAAAATTGCCGGGCGGCAATTTAGTAGTTTTTCGCTGAGATTAGCGATTACGCTTTCATTTTGGTGAAAAGCCGGAGGGCATTTTTAGAGGTAACATCCATAATGTGGCTCGGCGTTGAATCCCGAAGTTCGGCAATTTTTGCTGCCGTTGCTTCGACCATCCATGGTTCGCCACGCTGGCCGCGATACGGGTTGGGTGAAAGATAGGGGCAATCGGTTTCTAAAAGTATCCGATCTTCCGGCAGGCGGCGGACCACTTCGAGCAGATCTTCTTGAGCTTGTGGCGCTTTCTTTAAATGAGGAAAAGTAACGACACCCGTAAAGCCGATATAAAAACCCATCGCCAAATATTGTTCCGCGTTGGTCCAATTACTGGTGTAACAATGTATTGTGCCTCGAAGCCGGGCGTTTTTGTTAATATTTTCTCGTAATTGCGCGATGAGATAAGGGTGAGCCTCCCGACAGTGGATAACCATAGGTAAATCTTCCGCCAAAGCCAGATCGATATGTTTCTGAAAAACCGCCTGTTGTTTTGGGAGCATCTTTTCAACAGTCAGCCCTTCGGGGATGCGATAGAGATCAAGACCGCACTCACCTATCGCAATTACTTTAGGATGACGGGCCAGCTTTTCATAATAATTATAGTCAAAATCTTCCTCACGAGATACAAAGGAAGATTCGGCTTCATCAACATATTTAGAGAAAAGATGTTCGGGGTGCAAACCGATGCTGGCGTAGCAATCATGGTATTTTTCTGCCACTTCGACGCCATATTTACTCGTGTCCTTTTGAGTACCGACTAAATTAATAATCACATCTTTGTCGAGACTACGTTTGATAACATCATCCATGTCGTCTTTGTAGGCGCGAAAATGGGCGTGGGCGTGAGTGTCGACCATCATAATTATTTTCTGTAAACTCTTTCTTCCGGATTATTTAAGGAGTAAAACTATTTCGATGTCCTGTTAGACTAATAACTATCGCGTACCTGCAATCGGCAAAAGGCCAACGACTTAAATATTCCAGATAGTATTTTGTTTTTTGTCTATATGGATTAAAAAAATGAAAATTATCACTTAATTTGCGACGGTTTTTCAGTTTTAGCAAGTAAATAAATGCCGTAGATTATACTAATTGGACCACCGATGATAGTCACTAGCCCAAGTAGGCCAAGGACTAATCTCAACATCCGCACCACAGCTGGAAAAACCCCCGCGTGCGCCGTCCCTTCATATAGCATAGATGCCGCAATAATGAATGAAGAAAGGGCAAATAATAGCAGAATAGCTATAAATACCACTGGTGGCCAGACGATAAGTAACACTGCTTTTGTTTTTTTTGTCATATTATATAACTTAAGTAAATTAACTATTAACAATATAACTTGTCATATTATTTTTTATTTACTTTTTAACCGAGGAAAAAGTGACTCACCTTTTTTAATAGGCGTACCAACGGTGAGGCCGACCCATTGTTGTAAAGCGCTAAGGGGTTTACCAAATTCTTGCCCGACTTCCAAACCAAGCTGGTTGGTGATTTTTTCAGCCGTTTCAGGCATGATCGGCCAGATCATTACGGAAATGTGTCGTAAACCCTCGAGCAAATGATACAACAAATCATGAACCTCGGCCAATTTACTTTGCTTAGCTAAAGCCCACGGTTGTTTATCTGAAATAATTTCATCGCAATAGGTAATAAACTTCCAGCATGCTTCCAAAGCCAAATCGAAACGCCAACGTCTAAAAGCATCTTCATAGGCCGGCCAAATTTGTTTATCTAAAAATTCACGCATTACCAGATCGTCGGTCGTGACTTCCGGCACTCTGTTATCGCAATATTTTTCCACCATGGTTAAAACCCGGCTCGTTAAATTCCCGATCCCATTGGCGAGGTCACCTTGATACCGCTCGTTAAATTGTTTGTGAGAAAAATTACCATCATTATCAAACGGTATTTCACGCATCAGAAAATAACGCACGGCTTCGAGTGGGTATTGTTCGATTAATTCAAGAGGGTCGATCACATTACCCATGGTCTTACTCATTTTTTGCCCGTCGACGGTAATCCATCCATGGACAACGATTTGCTCGGGTAATTCCATTTCAGCAGCCATCAGCATGGCTGGCCAAAGCAAAGCATGAAATCGATTAATCTCCTTACCGACCACATGAATAGCGGGCCAATATTTTTGTAATTTCTTCTGATCTGGTGAGCCAAAACCAAGGGCCGTAATATAATTGGTCAGGGCATCAAACCAGACATACATTACTTGCGTATCATCACCTGGCACCGGAATTCCCCAAGGCAGAGATTTTTTAGTACGTGAAATACTGATGTCTTCCAATCCATCTTTTAGAATATTTTTTATTTCTTTGAACCGGCTGTCCGGATACTCAAAATCCGCTTGTTTCTTGAATAGTTTTTCCAGATCTTTTTGAAAAGATGAAAATTTAAAAAAATAGTTTTCTTCGGATAATTTTTCAGGAATTGTTTTGTGATCCGGGCATTTTCCTTCAACCAAATCTTTTTCAGTTTTAAAGAGCTCACAACCAACGCAATAAAGGCCGGTGTAAGCTTTTTTATAGATGTAACCGCGGCGCGCGACTATTTCCCAAAATTTTTGGGCGCCGGCAATGTGTCGCTCTTCGGTTGTGCGAATAAAATCGTCGTTTGATATATTCCATTGATCCGCTAAATTTTTGTATGAAGCGGACATTTCATCGACAAATTCATTAACCCCTTTAGCCCGCTCTTTGGCGGCTTTGTAAATTTTCTGTCCGTGTTCATCTGTGCCGGTTAAAAAAAAGACATCGTTGCCGTGTAGACGCTGATAGCGCGCCATGACATCGGCATACAGCAATTCCAAAGCAAACCCGATGTGCGGTTTGGCGTTAGTGTACGCAATGGCGGTTGTTAAGTAGTAAGGTTTATTTTTCATAGCTTAGAGGGCGTTTATGACTACTACAAATTCACCTTTATCAATAATATTTATGGCTAATAATTCGCGGATTGTTCCGCGATAGACAGTTTCGAATTTTTTGGTCAGCTCGCGGCCGATCGCAAGTTCGCGTTTTTCGGGCAGTACGGCCGCCAAATCGTTTAGGCATTTATAAATGCGATGACCTGATTCATAGAAAACGACGGTATGTTCAATAGCGGCGGCTGATTTAAAATATTTCTGGCGTTTATTTTTGTGTGGGGGGAAACCTAAAAAGGTGAACCGATCGGTTGGAAATCCTGAAATAGATAAAGCGGCGCTGACGGCAGCCGCTCCCGGAATTGGTGAAACCGTAATGCCCTTTTTGACGAGGTAACCGACTAATTTATTGCCGGGATCGCTGATACCGGGCGTGCCGGCATCGGTTACGAGTGCCAGGTTTTTACCTTCCGACAGCATCGATTCTATTTCTTTGGTTCGTCTGGCGTCACTATGCTGGTGATAGCTCAATGTCGGCGTTGTAATCGAATAATGGTCGAGTAAATTTTTGGTAACCCGAGTATCTTCACACAAGATGCCATCAACTTTTTTTAATGTATCAACCGCTCGAAAAGTCATATCACTTAAATTTCCGATCGGCGTGGCTACGATGTGCAAAATTCCAGGCATAATGGGATTACTTTAACAGGACAATCATAATAAAGCAAATGCTCAAAGTCATTATTTTAGGTCGCTTTTTAGCATTTTTAGCGATGCGGCAATAGCTTTTATAGTCGTGATAACTTGCGCTTTGGTGGTTTCCCGGCCTAAAGTAAACCGCACGCTGCATAATATCTCCGCAGAATTTTTACCGATGGCCGCCAAAACATGTGATGGTTCGCGTGATATGGCGGTGCAAGCTGAACCGGTAGCACACATTATTCCCCGGCTATCTAGATAAATTACCAAGGCCTCACCATCAACACCATCAAAAACAACGTTAAGGTTGTTGGGTAATCGATTATCGCCGATGGCCAGGCCATTAAGACGTATATCGGGAAGGATTTTTCTTAATTTTTCAAAAAAGAATTCGCTGAGGGCGCGAAGGCGGCTATTTTCCACAGTTTGCTTTTTTTGTACAAGTTTTAAGGCCTGTCCCAGCCCAACTATTCCGGGAATGTTTTCCGTGCCGGCTCGTATCCCCTTTTCTTGCGTACCACCGGTCATAATTGGTTCAATAGCCACCCCGCGACGCACAAATAAAACACCACTTCCTTTCGGGCCGTAAATCTTGCCGCCGTTGACGGTCATAAGGTCGACATGTAATTTTTCGACGTCCAGATCAAGATAGCCGGCTGCTTGGGCCGCATCGGTATGGAAATAAGGATAGACAGTATTTTTTTCTTTACGGTAACGTAACAATTGACGGCCTATTTCAGCAATCGGTTCGATAGTGCCGATCTCATTATTGGCATACATAACCGAGATAAGCACTGTTTCGGCTCGAATAGCTTTGATAACATCGGCAACATTGACCAATCCGTTTTCATCCACCGGTAATTTAGTTACACTCCACCCATCCTTTTCTAACGATTCTAGCGGATAAAGTACTGAATGATGCTCAATAGCGGAAACAATTATATGTTTTCCTTGATTTATATGTTTATGAGCGATGCCTAAAATGGCGAGGTTGTTGGATTCTGTTCCTCCACTAGTAAACAAAATAGAGTCGGGATTAGTATGGAGTACGTCGGCTACTTTCCTCCTGGCATCGTTAATAGCGCCGCTCACAATCAAGGCTTCCTTGTATAAGGCCGAAGGGTTTGCATAATGTTTGGAAAAAAACGGCAGCATAATTTGCCGCACCTGCGGGTCGACGGGCGTGGTAGCGGCGTGATCAAGATAAATTGCTTTTTTGGTACGCATTTTAGAATGGCAGCGTGAGATTGATATTTTTCTTTAATTCCAAAGCTATTTTCTCGGCCTCAAAATTGACTCTAAACGGCAGGACTTCGCCGGTTAATGTTTTATAAAATAATTGTTTGTTTTGTTTGCCGAAATCATATAGTTCTTTAGTCACAAGAACATCTTGCTCACAATACTTCTTGATCTCGTCTATTTTTCCTTCTTTCCACCAGCGGATCGCCTGTAGCCCCTCGGCGCTTTTTTTAATGTCGAGCGTGGCCATCGCAATGTCATTTAGCTTTAACCGGATACCTAAACTACTTTTCACTTCTTTCATGATATCCAGGTAAGGAAATTGGAGTAGGTTGCCGGGATAATAATTGTTCATAACCGGTAAATCAAAATGTTCGATATTATAGCCAATTAGTCGGTCGGATTTTTCGAGAATCGGCCACAACTTGCCCAGTTCGTGTTCTTCAAAACTTTCGTAAGTATTATCACTAAACCGATAAATCGAAACACATGATATCTTAAGTTTAGAAAAATCATTGTTGACGTCGCTGAATGTGTTTTGGGTTTCGATATCAAAAACTATTTCATTGGACATAGGTTAAATGATAATGACGGGAAAGATAAGCGGAGTAAGCTCTGTGAGCAGTTGCCGGAGGTCGCTTTTTTTTTCGATGGCGCGTCGAATTTTTTGCAAAATCATTGTATCAGGATTATGCCATAAAAACAAGGTCTTTCCTCGCGGTAAAAACTTAAGATTGTATATTAAATATGTGGCCGGAGAAAAACATCGGTAGGGCCGGCTATGGTGAAAGACACGATCAAGTGTTTCGATTATCGTTGTCTCCGATATCGGTAAAATCGGATTTCCCTTTTGTTTAGCTACCAAAGAAGCCCTTACCCACTCCAAATCCGTCGGTATATAATGTATAAGTCGACTGGTCGCGAGAGGTGGGGTCGGGCCGGTGTGCTCGACTATAGTATAAATTATTGCTATTTTTTGGGCGATTTTTTCTTGAGACAAACTTTTTTCCTTCTGGTCTCCACTGGCCGCAAAACGCAAAAAATTATAATAAGCCAATTTTAAGGCGCTCATAACCATCATTTGCTTATGAATTGGAGCACGGACCAGGCGGCCGGCAGAGTCACGGCCATAAACGTAATACCAACCGAGATGGAAAGCCATTTTTTGGACAATCATGATATTTATCAGAATAGCCGGATACTTCATTTTCCAATCGCGAATAACACTGCGAAATGAAAAAAGCCGGTACCATGGCACCAGCACAAAAAAATCCACATCACTATGATCTGTGGGTTCGCCGTAGACATAACTGCCACCTAAAAGAACCGGACACTTTCCGGTTAAAGCCTGAAGTTCGTTATGCAGCGCGTGGAGAAACTCCCGGCTAAGCATAGGATTATAGTTTGCGAAGCAACTCTTCTTGCGAAATTATCTGGGCGTCGCTTTCGTTTCTTAGCTTCAGTTCGACGCCGTTTTGAGCTAAAGTTTTTTTGGATACGACAACCCGGTACGGAATGCCGATCAAATCCGCATCGCCCAATTTTTCTCCGGTCGTGGCTTTGGCTCGGTCGTCGAACAACACTTCGATGTGTTTCTCTTCCAGCGATTTGAGCAGTTTTTCAGCTTCGTTCATTACTTCAGATTCAGCCCCCAAAACCACCACGTGCACTTTGTAAGGCGCGACAGCTTCCGGCCAGATGATACCCTTTTCATCGTTAAATATTTCCACAATTGTTCCCATAACTCTGGATGGACCAAGCCCATAACAACCCATCATAACCGGAATCTTCTTTCCCTGCTCATTGGCAAAAGTAAAGCCGAAAGCATCGGAAAAACGAGTCATCAGCTTAAAAATATTTCCAACCTCGATCGCCTTTTTTTCTACCAAATCGACATTCAGACAGCTTGGACAACTATTTTGTTCATCGATTATTTCCTTGTTGACCGCAATACGGCACTTCTCGCACAAGAAGACAGTATCCTCGCCCATCTCGGACAGTGCCTGAAATTCATGCGAATATTTACAAAAAGCTCCGCCGGAAGCGTATGTCAAAACAGTTAAATCGCCCAAGCCTAACCGGCGATAAATTGCGAAGTAGACTTCCTTTATTTTTTCGTAATAATCTTTAAGATCTTCTTCCGAGGTGTGGAAGGAGTACAGATCTTTCATGTTAAATTCACGGCCCCGCAATAGCCCGGACTTAGCCCTGGCTTCATTTCGAAATTTATTTTGGATCTGATATACGGCCACCGGTAAATCGCGATATGAAAAAGTGTAGGTTTTTACAAGCGGTGTCACAATTTCCTCATGAGTGGGATTGAGGACGGCTTTGGCCCCCCCGGCTATCTCGGTGTGAAACAAAATATCCATATCATCGCGCCCGGTTGTGGTGTAGCTTTCTTCTTGAGTTAGCGCGGGCATCAGGATCTCTTGAGCACCGACTTTATGTAATTCTTCGCGAATGATATTTTGGATTTTGGTAAGAACGCGCAGGCCAAGCGGTAAATAGTTATAAATGCCGGCCATTTGTTTATTAATAAAACCGCCTTGAGTCAGATATTTGGCATTGACGCTTTCTGCATCTGCCGGCGCCGATTTACTGGTTTTTCCGAAAAGCTGAGAATAACGCATAGATATAAATATATAGATCGATTATAATGTCCTTAAAAAAACTTGTCAAAAGTACCAAAGAAAGAAAAGAGCCGCGGCAAGAACAATCCGATAAATTCCAAAACCCGTAAAAGAATGATGTTTAATGAATACTATAAGCCATTTGATGGTAATGAGGGCGACTATAAATGCCGTTATGAACCC
>MFQK01000050.1:10502-11550 GCA_001783035.1 Candidatus Magasanikbacteria bacterium RIFCSPLOWO2_02_FULL_44_11 | reverse complement strand
AACTATAAATTTTTCTTGGTTGAGAATCACACCGCCTTTTAAGATATCGTACCCGGTCGCCGCCAACATGGTTGGGATGGCTAAAAGAAAAGAAAATTCGACGGCGGTCTCGCGACTGTAGCCGAGCAGCCGGCTGCCGATAATTGAGGCGGCAGCGCGCGAAACTCCCGGGATGAACGCCAAACTCTGAAAAATACCGATTAAGACGGCAGCGCGATAAGTAATAACTTCACTATCGGTTCCAACCGATAATGATGTCTTGTTCCATCGTTCGAAAATTATCAGCCACGCTCCGCCGATAAGTAGAGACCAGAGAGTCACAAGGCTATTTCCCAAAAGATAAGTTTTGACGGTACTGTACAAAAAGAACCCGAGGATTCCGGTGGGGACGAAGCCGGCGGCAATTTTCAATAAAATGGTTCGGCTGGACAGAATGCGACGAAGATAAAGCACTACCACCGCGAGAATTGCTCCGAGTTGGATAAATATTTCAAAACTTTTAACAAAATCAGTCGACTCTATCTGCAACAGCTTGGACGCGAGAATAAGGTGCCCGGTTGATGAGATTGGTAAAAATTCCGTAAAACCTTCGATAAGGCCTAAGATAACCGCCTGTATAATGGTAAGCATAACGGATATTAGTGTACCACTAGTGCCGGCCGCACGTCTATATACCTTAACAATCAAAACCCCGCAGGTTGCTGCGGGGAAGACGAGATTGTTAATTTTGCACTTGTACTTGAGCCGATCCCCCGCCGTCGCAGGTTATCTGATATGTTCCGGCGGTATTGATGGTCACAAGGGCGTAGCCATAAGCGGGTATCGAATACGATCGGTTGGCCATGCGCATGGTATGGCGTTCGGCATCGCGATTATCCAACATAAATTGGACGCCTTTTTTAACAGTGAATTTTCCCGGTAGTCCGCTGCAATTGGCAAATTGATACCGATAGCCGCTCGAACTGAATTGCGTGACTGTTTTGGCGTATGTGGAAGGGCTGCCAATGTTTGTGACGGGCGCTTTGCTTATCGTCACCCCGGCGACAGT
>MFQK01000050.1:4836-10485 GCA_001783035.1 Candidatus Magasanikbacteria bacterium RIFCSPLOWO2_02_FULL_44_11 | reverse complement strand
TTTCATCCTCTACCTCACCGGTCGTATTAGTGGTGGCTAAAGTATCCGAGTTGTTTTCAACAAAGGATATTGGTGATTCGATTTGAGTACTCGGCGTTCTGTTACAGGCTGCACCGGCGACTATGATCACAAAAACCGCCAACCCCAGAATAATATAAGATGAAAAACGCATATAGTGTTCTGTTAAAACTAAAGACTCCTCTGCAGTGACTATACTATCTGACGAGGAGCTTTGGCTTTTCTTACACCAAGCGGATTTGTTAAATTTTGTTTAACCAAGAGACGATTTCCGACGGCTTATTGATAATGGCCTCCGGACCGGCTTTTGAAATCTCATCGATCCGGCCATAACCCCAGGTGACAGCCAAAACCGGTACGCCGACAAGGTGAGCTTCTTTAATATCGTCCGCCGTATCGGTTACAAATAAACATTGGTCGGGTACAAGTCTATTCTCAACGATAATTTCCTTCATTTTATCGGCTTTGCCAAATGAATTTTCAGACCCCAATATTTTGGTAAAATAATTTTGCAAATGGTGCAATGCTAAAAATGATCGTATGGTTGAGACGCTGCTCGATGAGATTATGTAGAGCAAATATTTATCAGCCAATTCTGAGACGACTTTTTCCATGCCAGACACCAGAGGTAATTTATTCCCGACATGATAATTAAAAAAATTAATATTTTTTTTAGGGTTATAACTATCGAGTAAAACACCATCGAAATCAAAGAATAGACACTTTTTTTCAATCATAACTATTGTCTGGTAATTATTTCACCGGTATAAACGACTTCGAAGGCCGATCCCGGAATAGATTTAAGAGCGCGCAGCTGCGTATCATCCCAGCGGGTGTCTTGTTCGCCGCCAATTACCCAAGCCGAACCATTCTGAGCGATAATCGTCCCATATTTTTTTAATGCGGTGGCTATGACCTTGGCTTGGTAAGGCAAATGAGAAATATCGTAATTTTCTTTTAACCGAAATCGTAAACCCATAGGCGGCAAGCTCGAGTCGTTGGTACCAGAGTAATGGTTAGCCGGCCAAATAAATCCACGGAAAGTTTTTGGCACTGTCATGCGAATGGCATGGTTAACTTTGCCCTGGGCGACTTCCTCATACTTAATTACAAGCGGGTAGATGGCCATACCGGCGCCATCGGCCGAAGTATAAAATAATGGCCGGCGGTGGATAATGCTCAAATCCCAAATTGCTCCCGAAGCCGCATTCCAGCTGTTATCTTCATTTTTGAAAGCGGAAAACATTTCATATAATTTACAAGCATCTTTATCTAGGACTACGACATGACGGTCGGTGCCCAGCTGCACCTTAGCATCGGGCGCTATCCGGTATGGCCCGGGGTCGCTTTCTGAACCATAGGCGGTAAATGTAATCGGAACCAGCGGCGTTTCTTTGCCGACAATATTAATCGGCATGCCATATTGTCCTTTTCCTCCAAAATCAGGATGCAGAAAATGACGGTCGCTCATCGTGTCGATGGTCGTGATGTATTCATCGGACTTTGGATGGACCGGATACTGAGAGATATTCGTATTGTATGGATGCGAGGCCGGAAATATCTGACACGTTCCAATGCTAGGCACTCCGGCGGATACAACTACGGCCGGTGGTTTTGGTTTGATGGCCGGCTTGACTACCGGTTTAGTGGTTGTAACGACCGGTGTTGATGTCGCAACTTTTGGAGTCGAAGTGACAATTATAGCCGCTACCGTATTAGTGGTATTTTTTCCATAAGTTTGAGGATATTTTTCTTTGTCCCAGGGTAAAGGAAACATTTGGCCGGCCAAACCAACAATGATGGTTACGACGAATACGCTGACGATAATAATGACATTAGACAATGCTTGAGTCATATACGCAAAGATATATAGGCTTAAGGCTTATTGTACTGTAACTATGTCATCTTTCTTATGTCAAGGATGACAGATTGCGGAACGAATAAACCAGCTTGTAAAGAGCTGGCCTATTCGGAGTTGCCGCGGTGAGTATTTTGGCTGCCAAGTTATTCAGCTCACGAGGGACTGCGACCCTATCCAGCATATCATTCGGCTTTGATCGTTATTAACGTTGCCTTTTTTCGATCGATACCTTATGTAACGCATGTCGCAACCCCTCGTAATTGGAATAAGGTCTCAAAGTATCGTCAGATCGACGCGGTTTTTGGTCAAATCTTTTTGACATAAAAATTAGGTTAGTAAGCGCCTCGGCCACGCTGTTGAAACGCCCGCCTGATCGCCACCAGGAGGACGGCACCAATGACCGCCACGATAAGACTATAGATATTTAACCCGGTGACGCCGGGCTGCTGGAACAGATTCATGATGAAACCGCCGATGAAAGCCCCCAGGACACCAAGTAGAATATCTGTAAAGATACTCTGCTTTTCACTGGTACCCATTATCACCGAGGCAATCCAACCGGCCAGGGCGCCTAGAACTATCCACAACAACACATTCATATAGTTAAAAATAACTAAATATTCAAAGGTATTCGACGCTTGGTTTACTCGTAATCTTACCGGCTGTAATCTTACCGGCTTGCTTTTTTCTTTAAAAGAAGGTATATTGAATCCACTAATTTAACCTATCCTTTATGAATACCGCCCTGCGAGCGCGCCTAAAGCATTCCAAGAAAAACACTACAAAAGGAAGATCTTTGGCTAAGCGTACTAAAAAGTACCGCAAAAATAACTATTGGACCAAGCCGAAAGCTTTGTGACGCGAAAGGTGATCAGAATGATCACCTTTTTTATTCCCGCTCAACAGTCTCGGAATGGTTTTCACGCGATCCGGCCGGCGGATTTTCTTGACCTGGCTGACCGGGCTGTTGATGTTGCTGTTTGTTTTTGTCTTCCATAGTGTGTATTAGCTTATATTAACTTGGCGCTACGGCTGTCGCATGTTACCGAGGCTGGTAACCCGAGCCATAGAACAGCTTAGCTAAGCCGTTAAGGTAATAGACGGTAGACGGTGCATTTTCTTTCACCTCTACTAAAATATCAAGCGAGAAAATATAACTAACAGGCGTTTCTTACGAAATTCTAACTCTTTTTAAATTTAACAGAGAAGACCGGTTCATATTTATTTTCATATTCATCCATTACTTCGACGGTTTCACCTTTCATTAGTGTCGTTAAGGCGGCATCGTTGAGAAGCTCTTGATCGCTCGCCAAGTCAATTGCAAAATCATCAAGCTTGGTTAATTCGGAAGAGAATTGCTGTTTAACAGAACCTTCTATTTGCTTCTTTTTTTCGCGAAGCGTTTTTAATTTGTCAGTCAATTCTTGGTATTCGAGCGATGTGGCGAGCGCGTCCTTGTAAGCTGCGCGGATGTCTTTTTGTTTTTTCTTGGTTTCGCCGATGCGAATAAAAATTTCCTGGATGGTAGCCATACAATAAAATAATTAAGTGATCGTAAGTATAGCATGATGGCTACCGGATGTATAGATGTGATGTAATTCATGTGATATAGTTCAAATATGTATTCCAAAGTTTATATCGGCTGGCGACCTTGGATGATTCGGATAAGGACGACAATTACAGCGAGAACTAAAAGTAAATGGATAAAACCGCCCAATGTAGTCGCGCTGATCATGCCGACAAGCCAAAGAATAAAAAGAGCGACGGCGATAGTTAATAACATATTTGGATTATAAATTATGCTTTTGGTAATTCCCTTTTTCGATTTAGCCGATTAATTTCATCCCAATGGATAAGGTTATCGAAACTGATGAAGATGAAGTTTTGTTTGGGTCTGCGCTTGGCCATAAAAAATTATTAGATAATTTATGTGACGCATGATTGCCATTGCTCTTACCAAAACTCAGCCAAGATAAAAAAATCGAGGCATATAATCAATGCATAACCAGGATAATCGGTTCGGGAGTCAGAGCACACCGAGCACCTACAGTACGCCACCCTCGGAAATGAGCCCGGAACAGCGAACGTTTTCTCCTATGCTATACACTTATTACTGGCCTCGACTTGTTGTATAGGTACTGTAGCGTCCTTAGACAACCTAAGCAAGCTTAAATGTGGACAAACTAGGGATAAGTATTAAGCGTGGCTTAGATTAGCAAAAAACAACCCATAATAAAGGGTTGCTTTTTGAATTGGTAATTGCTTATACTGTTCCTTCGTATGGTTTAGGCGGATCGGACGTATCGGCAGTTTCTGCCGGTAGTGGACCTGCTTTTGATGATGGTGTGGTGGTATCTGTTGTAGTAGTCGTGGTAGTGGTGGTAGTAGTAGTGGATGTTTCGGTTGTATTTTCTTCTATGCTTATATCTAATGCATATAGGTCATGCGAATTCAGATTAAAGTAACCTTTTACTTTAACTCGGGCCGTGCCATTCGAATTAATTGAATCCGAATTTACCGGTCGTCCGCCGAGCCTGATAACAGTCCGGTCATCCACTAGAACTCTTATGTCTTCATTCAAGAGAGTAAAGCTGGTTGTAAATGATGTCGTCGCCGAGCTGTCGGTTGTGGTTGTATTTACACCGGTGAGTGTCACAGCACCTACCTGGCCGGTGACGGTTCGATTTATCCACGATTGGTCACGAATACTTTTCGCCACGATTAACGGACCGGCATTGGTAGATGTGGTCATCAGACTTGTTGATGTCGCCACGTAACCGCTGATGGTTAACTGATCGTTCATTGCCAACTTTTCTAGATCAACAATTTTGCTTTCGTTTCGCATTATTAAAGTTGAACTATTAATCATCACACGCCAATTAAAACCCCAGGCATTTACCACAAGAATTATACTATTTCTAGTAAAGGGTGTTGAAGTCGCTATCGTACCGGTTACCGTATCTGCCGTCGTAGTGGCAGTCGTAGAAGTTGCAATATGAGTTAACGGTGTTGTCACGGTTGAGGCCTGGAGCTGTCCACGAATCTCCCCATCAGGATATTGTTCGGAATGTACATTGATATACAGTAATCCGCTTTCGAGCATTTGCCGTTGCTCGGTAGTTAAGGTTAAGGGATGATTATCCAGAGTGCCTAGCGGCAGAGTAATAAGGACAGGCGCATTTTCACCGGTAGATGCCGGACCGTGGATGTGAGCTCCGGTTTCGGTGCTTGTTAATCCGCTGAAGTCTAATTTCAGATGGGCGGTATTATCTCCGTTGATGCTTAAAGTAGCCGCACCGACGGCTGTACTCGTGATGGCCGGGATTTCATTACTTCCCGATAAAGTTACAGTGAACTGGCGCTGATCCATCGTGGTCGTGGTGTAAGCGTCCACTAATTTTCCTACCAAGCGAACTGTGCCTGACGCGTTAATATTTACGACGTGTTGGGCGTTGGTGGGATCGGTAATACTTGGCAGTGGAGCTATGTCATCGAGCGCGAGTGCACTATACCCTACTCCGATAAAACCGGAACCTATGACGAGAACCAAAGTCAGAGCAAGTAGTTTCTTCATAGTTAAATTGATTAATTATAACGATGTTTGGCTAGAGCCTCCTAGCTTATACAAACATCTACCTAATAGACGGCCTGTCTGCAGATTCTTTACTCAATGAGCCAACTCAAATTCTTTGAAAGCAGAGCAAGCAGTTGCTTTCAAAGAACAAAAGAATAAAAAAAACAACTTTGGGTAAAGTTGAGTGGCCTCCCTC
>MFQK01000050.1:4127-4826 GCA_001783035.1 Candidatus Magasanikbacteria bacterium RIFCSPLOWO2_02_FULL_44_11 | reverse complement strand
ACCTCGGGCCGGGGGCGGGCTGAGCCGCCTTCTCGGCCGCGAGGCGTTCCTGCTTGAGGCGGAACTCCTCGGCCGCGTGCCGCTTGGCCTCGAGGAGCATGTGCTTGACCCGGTACTTCTCCAGCTCCTTCTCGGCCTTCGGCAGGAGCGTCCCCTTGCGGAAGACCCCCTTGCTCTTGAGCATCTTGAAGACCTCACCAGCCTGGTTGGGGGTCGAGAACGCGAGCTGCGTCTTCGAGAACCAGTTGTCCCCCATCTTCCGGCCGGCCAGCATGAAGTAGTCCAGGCCGCCTTCCGAATTGATGATGGGCTTCTTCCGGTTGATCTGCTGGCTGATGATCACGTTCGTGTTCGTGTTCGTGTTCGTCCGCGCTTCGGTCGCCATCCTTTTTTCTCCCTTATGGCATGCCCCTATCCATGCCGGGTTGAACTTTGTTTCGTCAGGGGAAAAAGATGCCCGTGAGCCTCTTTTTTCCATTACCAAACAATGCTTATAACGCGCCAGTATACACGCTTTACCGGTATTTGTCAAGGCATCTAAAATTTTAGGCGAGAAAGGAGATCATAGATTGACAAGTCAGGTTTTTTATTTTATACTATCCGCGTCAATTCATATTCCGAGGTAGCGCAGCGGTAGCGCAGTTGGCTGTGAACTAACGCAGCTTTCTCCAGTAATGGAGATTGAAAAACAAGGAGAAT
>MFQK01000050.1:0-4094 GCA_001783035.1 Candidatus Magasanikbacteria bacterium RIFCSPLOWO2_02_FULL_44_11 | reverse complement strand
GTACTTTCCCTAATCAGTAGGGATGGGAAGCACCTTGCATCCTAAATCAAGGATGATGATATAGTCCACCCTTTTTGGAAACAAAAAGATACGTGTAACCAATTGGTCGCGGGTTCGAATCCCGCCCTCGGAGCTAGGAGAGACGGAGTATATTTAATGCTTCGTCTTTTCTTTTATCTGAGCCAAAAATCATCATTTTTTGTTGTTGTCAGACAAAAAATATAGTGATATAATATGTGTACTTAAATCATTTTTTTAAAATATGAAAATTGGTCTTATTGGTAAAATCTGTTTATAGTCAAATAAAAATTATGAATCTTTCAAAAAAGGTGATAGATGTTCTAGGTTGGAAAAAAATATTATATATTTTGGTAGTGATAATAGTTATTATTATTAATTTCGTCATCTATCAATTCTTTTCAACAACTCATACATCCGATACCTCTGTCAGTGGGTGGTTTATTGGCGATCAAATTTGGAACGGTAATATTTATATTACTGGAGATGTAGATATTTTAGGAAATCTTACTGTCTTACCGGGAACAACGATTAAATTTTCTGTAGGAGATGATCGTCATAAAGGTTATGAGGTACCGGCAGACGGTTTTAACAACCATGACCCAGCGCGTCTTAAATTATATTCGACTAGTCATTCCAGTCTTTTTATTCTAGGAAAATTAATTGCCAAAGGAGAACAAACTAAACCTATTGTTTTTACATCTGCTGAACAAAAACCAAATTTAGCTGATTGGGAAGCGATCATATTTCGAGGCGATGGAAGTATTTTAGACAATATTACTGTTGAATATACTCGCAATGGACTTAACCCTATCGGAAAACAACCAAACAGTGTTATCCAAAACACTATATCTAGGCACGCTCTGTGGGGAGCGATATCTGCTGCTAATTCAAATATCAAAATAATCAATAACTATTTATCCGATGCTGGTCACGAAGGAATCGATCTTAAATTCAACGGTAATCAAGAAGTTTCTGGCAATACCATAGACGATTGTCATACCGGTATAGCATCTATTGCCGGCTCGCAGATTATTAAAAATAATATCATTACAAATTGCGGTGATGGCATCTATATTGATCCTCAATCAAAAGCCACACCAATCGACAATATTTTTACGCCTGCCCCAGAAGAAAGCCGTCGTGTATGGAAATACGAAGATTACGAAATACCGATTTTTGGCTATCCAGAAATATAATTTATGTCACTAATAAAATTATTATGAAATTAGGAATCATCATCAGTCAAACAAATCCTGAAACCGCATGGAACGCTTTCCGTCTGGCAAATTTTTCTATAAAACAAGGCGACGAAGTTAAAATTTTTCTTATTAGTGAAGGTGTTGAATATGAAGCGGGCAGTTCGGAAAAATATAACATTCAAAAACAAACGACGGAATTTTTAAAATCTAACAGTGCAAAAATTTTAGCGTGTGGAACTTGCTTAAAATTGAGAAATCGGGAAGCAACAAATACCTGTCTGATGAGTAGTATGAAAGATTTATACGAACTTATAAAAGAAAGTGATAAAATTTTAACTTTTTAATAAAATAAATTGTATGATGTATTACGGTTTTGCACCATTCGGCTGGCTATTTATGATCGTCTTTTTGTGTATTATAATCGGGGTGATTGTCGCTTTAGTAAGAGGCGGATTTGGGAAAGGCATGTGTGGACATAATCACGATGATGACACGCACGGAAGAAATAAGACCCCGCTTGATATTTTGAAAGAACGCTACGCAAAAGGCGAGATTGATAAAAAAGAGTTTGAGGAACGCAAGAAGAATTTAGGCTAAACTGCCGTCTGTTTAAATAAATTTTCGGATAAATAAGTTCGGAAGTTGACTCTATATCCGAGCCAAGCTAAAGGGCAGCTATTTAAGCTGCTTTTTTCTTACCCCTGGCGGAACGTTCGAACTTTTGTTAAACTTTGGTCATATAACTTATCATCGTTATGACAAGAGTTAAACAAAATAAAAGAACCTGTTATTATAGAATTTATCAATTTTATGCTTGGGAAGATTGCTAAGACTGATTTAAAATCTAAATTTTATGAAAAAAAAAGAAAATTTATCTCGAAGTATACGGCATTTACCTACAGAACGATCAGGTGCTTGTCATTAAAAAGGCTCGCGGTCCATATACTGGAAAATATGATTTACCAGGCGGAGGACTTAATTTTGATGAAACAGCGGACCAGTGCTTAGAGCGTGAATTGATCGAAGAAACAAACACGCAAGTGCTAAGTAAAGTTTTGGTTGGAATCAATGAATACCAATGCCAATATACTAAGGAAGATGGCACCATCAAAGACTTTCATCACTTAGGAGTTTACTATAAAGTTGACCTTTTAATTAAAGATCTCAAAACTACGCCTGATGGACAGGATTCAAATGGCGCTGTTTTCATACCTGTCTCAGAGCTCACCCTTGAGAATACTTCACCAATCTCGCTGCCAATGATTAGAAAATGTTTGACTTTAGCTTAAAACAACTCATTCTTGGATTGTTTTTTGCTTAAGGCATTCATTAACGAAATCTGGCACTGTGTTCGCCACTATTTTCAAAATAATTTTCTGACTTCACTCACTAGGCGGAACAGATGAAAAAACGGCTTATCAGGCTGTTTTAAATACTCTGGTAGGAAATACGAACTTCTGATACATTATCGTTCATGATATACCGATTGAAGGAACTACTCAAAAAAAATATACCAATAGTGTTTACTATATTCTTATTAACTATTGGAATCTTTTTCTTTTTCAGACCAATATTCACTTCTTCATTTCATTATTCCCAAAGCGGGATTGGTGACACTGTATTAAATAACTTCTTTTTAGAGCACTCTTTTCAGATGGTTACCAACCACGCATATACTGGCTCGTGGTGGTCACCGCTCTTTTTTTACCCACAAAGTAACACCTTAACCTATTCGGATAATTTGTGGGGCACCGCTCCACTCTATTGGCTATTTAGAATTATCTTTCTGCCCTTTACAGCATTTCAACTCTGGATGATAGGGGTAGCAATTCTTAATTATGTATCATTTTATCTTCTTTCTCGAACACTTAAAATGAATACTTGGTTTTCAAGTTTTGGATCATTTCTTTTTGCTTTTGGTTTGCCAAGCACCATGCAGCTTGGACATCAACAACTCCTACCTAGATTCTACGTTGTTTTCGCAATTTTATTTCTTTATAAATACTTAATAAATAAAAAACCGCACAATTTTGCACTCTTTTTAATTTTTACCTACTTACAATTACTTGCTGGTATATATTTAGGTTGGTTTCTTATTTTTACAGCACCAATTTTTATTATTGCTTACACAATCTATCACAAAGACAAAATCATTTTAAGGTCACTTCTAAATTATAAAATCTTAGCTTCGCTTATTTTATTTTTACTTGCAACAACAGCGACAATGCTGCCTTACGCTCGCACTCAGAAAGAGCTGGGTGGTCGTTCATACGGTGAAATACAGACAATGATACCAAGCGTAATTTCTTACGTAAACTTTCCATCAGGAGCGATCTTGCACCAGTTATATCCTTCATACTTTGAAAATGAGGCGAGACTTTTACCAATGCGACATGAGCAATATTTATTTATTGGTATTTTCTTTATATTTCTGTCTATACTCACTCTAATTGCTTTTGTGCGTAACGAAAAAAGCGCGCGTTTACCGCCTATTTTTATTATTGGTATTTTAATTTTTATACTTTTAACCATCCTTTCAATCAGAATACCTTTTACTAATTTTAGTTTATGGGAGGGTATATATAATTTTATTCCAGGCGCAGGTGTGATACGCGCTGTCGCAAGAATATGGACCATCTCCTATATTTTTTTATTTCTCGCTGTAATGATATTGGTTTCAGATCTTTTTTTAAAGACAACTTCAAAAGTTTTAAAAAGTATACTTTTTATTTTGGCTTTTCTTTCTTGTGTAGAGCAAATTAACCTTACGCCGAATTATTTTAACAAAGATCAACAACTTGCAATTCAAGCTCAAATAAATGAAACAATTAAAGATGTGATGAAAAATAATGAACTTAGCGCTTTTTATTTGCA
>MFQK01000049.1:12053-16852 GCA_001783035.1 Candidatus Magasanikbacteria bacterium RIFCSPLOWO2_02_FULL_44_11 | reverse complement strand
TCGCTTTACGGATTCCAATGGCACTTGCGATATAGATCCAACCTCGAGCGCGCTTGTTTGCTCCTCTGACGCAACGCTAAAAAAGAATGTCATTGCCATTGACTCAACTCTTGAAAAAATATTTGGATTGAATCCTGTTGAATTTAATTGGAATCGCGAGGATGACAGTGTGGCAAAACATCAAGGTTTTATAGCCCAAGAAGTTGAAAAACTCTTGCCGTCGCTTGTCACCACTAATGAAAACGGTCTCAAAGCGATCGCGTATGCAAATTTCGCGCCGTATATCATCAAAGCGATGCAGGAGCAGTATGGTGGATTACAAGGACTCGTATTTTCGGAAGCTACGGACTATACCAATTTGTTCTCTTCGACAACGACGCTTGATCAACTCGCCAACGCTAGTGCCGGCGACAATTTCATCAGCGATCCGATCGGATACATAAGAGAAAAAGTAGCGATTGGTATCAAGATCGCGCGCCAGCTTGTGGCTGAAAGAGTGGTGGCAGCTTCAGGGTACTTTAAGCGGATATTTGCCAATGAACTTTGCCTTATGGATTCAGATGGTAATTTGGTGTGTGTTACGGGCGAGGCACTCAAGAATCTGAACGGAGCGCAAACTAAAACAATACAATCGACGGTTTTTCCCTTAGGTGCAGATCCATCTTCGGCTGAGACCCCGAACCAACCTGCAATTTTATCGCAGGCGGAGGAACAACCGGCGGCTGAAGAAATTTCGACAGTAGTCGAGTCCGCCCCTCAATCCGAACCAGTTTTGATATCAGAACCTGCACCCCAGCCTTCGCCAGAGGCTTCGGCGGGCATAGCAGAGCCGGCCCCAGTGTCTGAACCTATTACGGATTCGACCCCGAACCAACCTGCAATTTTATCGCAGGCGGAGGAACAACCGGCGGCTGAAGAAGAAGCGACGGCAGAAGAAATGCCGTCGGATCCGATGGTCGAAGTGCCAGTGGCACCAGAGCCCGCGCCGGTAGAAGAACCAATCATGGCTCCAACACCCGAACCTGTTACGGATTCGACTCCGAACCAACCTGCAGATGCAGATGTTACGGGGCAGGTAATCTCACCGCAAGCAGAACAGCCTGTGGCGCAACCGGAATCCATAACGTCAAATTAATGATGAGGTACTACCTGCTCTCTATGCCTATACGTGATATCTCCGGCGTAGATGGTGGGGCAACCCAAAGATGCCCATTACTATGGAAAATATAACTACAAAATTAAAAACAGTAAAAAATATATTGTGCTTTCTCTTTAAAACGCCAAAACGATTTATTGTCATGGTAGCACTTATCGGCGCTCTTGTGGTTGGTGGATATTATTTTTTTGACAAACCAACTCCGGAAGAAAAAGCCAGAGAAGAGCTTGCGGCGGCAATGGCGGTGGTTTCTAAAGTTATGATCCTGCCCCAAGACGATCAGCCGGTCCTCGCCACTGTGACTGATGCTGAAACGCTCATTGCCCAACAAGCATTCTTTGCCGGATCGGTGAATGGAGACCAGCTTTTACTCTTCCCTAAAAGTATGAAAGCTGTGATCTGGAGTCCATCGCGTGAAAAAATCATCAATGTCGGGCCGATACAGCAATCAGCTAATCCGGCGGCCATCAACCCCTCACCATCGCCAACCAGCCAAATGCCGACAAAAAGCACGACGCCAACTCTCCAAGAAGCCGCTTCGCTACTAGTTGAAATACGCAATGGGACGGGAAAGACCGGGTATGGCTCGGCAATCGCAGAGCAATTAAGCGCCAATTCAGCATATAAAGTTATTAAGGTCACAGATGCCACAAAAACAGATTATGCAAAAAATATAGTCTTTAATCTTTCCAGCGACCAACCAAAAGCCTCTCTCGCAAGTTCGCTGGCAGCTGTTTTGGGCGCGGATCTAAGTTCGAAATTGCCCGATGGTGAAAAAGAAACCGCTGCTGATGCGCTTGTTATTTTAGGAGGAAAATAAAAATATGAAAAGATATTCAGTAAAAATAATATTTTTGTCGCTTGCCTTCGCAATGTGTATTGGCGCCGCGAATTTCGCGCGGGCATCCGAGACCGACGGTACGATTGTTAGCGGCGGCAATGCCGGCTATGCTTGGAGCGATCAAATCGGTTGGGTGAATTTTGGCGCTGCGAACGGCAATATCCACATAACCGATTCCGGTATTACAGGCTATGCGTGGAATGCTAATAAAGGCTGGATAAACATGTCGCCGACCAATGGCGGCGTGGCAGTGGCGGCAAGCGGCGCGCTTTCCGGCTATGCTTGGAGTACCAACGCCGGGTGGATAAATTTCTCCGGCGCTTCCATCAACTCTTTGGGTAAATTTATCGGAAATGCAAGCGGAATAATCGTTGGTACACTCACCTTTGACTGCACTAACTGCGACGCCCGCACTGATTACCGTCCACAGAATTTTAGAACCGCCACAACTCTGGCGCTGTCAAGCGGTGGTGGCGGGGGAGGCGGATTGCCGGCCGAAGCATATCATCCGCCTGTTGCGCCGGAAGGTGGATTCAACGTATCAATAAACAATAACGCCGCGGAAACAAACTCCAGAAATATAACTTTGATTTTGAAGGGCGGACCTAATACCAGCGTCGCCTGGATCTCGGAAAAACCCGACTTTCCGGATAGTTTTCAAGCTTCTTACCAAGCTGGTCAATCTCAATCTTCTATCTTATGGGTACTCTCTCCTGGTGAGGGGACGAAAACCATTTATGCTAAATTTTGCCAACAATGGGGCAGGTGTTCGGATGTTATTTTTGATGAAATTATCTTTAAAGGATCAGCGGCCGATGAAGTAGTTGCACCTAGTGTTCCATCCGGCGAAGAGGGATCTGCGCCTAGAACAACTGTCTCGCCGCGTTCGGGAAGTCTGACAGTATCAACCCCGAGAGTGACCCAAACGCCCCAAGAAATAGCGCCCGAGCCGCAAGTTGCTCCTGCCCAGCCGGCAGACGAGTCAGTAGAAGCCGATCCTTTATTTGATATTAAAGTAGGCCCGGGATCGGCGGGATCTAACAAAAGCAAGGTATTTATTATCATCGCCACAACGATCATCGTAGCGGCGGCTATAGTTATTTACATATTCCGCCAAAGAAAAAACCGATGGACAAATGAGAAATGATTTCAATATGCGCCATACACGATCACTATATTTAAAACGTTTTTGTTTTATCGCGATAGTCATGGCGGCTGCTTTGTGGCTGCCCGCGACAATTATGGCGCAAGAGGGCTCGGAAATAAAAACAAGCAGTGGAAATTTAGTCACTCGAGTTGCGCCCGGAGAACTTTTACCCGTACAAGTAAACTTGACCAACTTTGGCGGCGGGAAGCGGGTTGATGTAACTATAAACTATCACATTTTGGACAGGAATGGTAACGATGTGGTTACAGAGAATGAAACGGTAGCAGTTGAAACTACCGCTAGTTACATCAAAATAATCCAAATTCCCCGTAATGTTCCGCCCGGGCAATACACCGCAGAGGCGCGAATCACTTATCAAGGCCAAAAAGTGTCGGCTACGGCTAATTATCAGTTTACTGTCGAGCGTAAAATTGCGGGGATGTTCGTTAGTCAATTTGCTGTCTACGGCATTATCACCGTGTTTGTTGGAATTGTTTTCGTGATATTGAGTCGGTTGATTAAAAAAAAACTTCGCGTTAGCCGTCTGGCTCCGCATGAATATCCGGAAACACCTAAAGAAGAACGGATATTTTACGAAATTATAAGCGACATTATCGCGCAAATGCGGCAACGTGTCGGAAACAAGGCGCTTGATATAGCAAAAAGTATAGATGACCTTGTGATCGACGAGAATAATGGAAGAATTCTCATCATCAAAAAAAGCCCGGCTAAAATTATCGCGTTTTTAATCCTTAAATATGAAAAAATGTTGGGCGAAAAAGTAAGCTTCGCTTTTCCAAGGCCTAATGAAAAGACAAAAGATCATTTGGCCGCGGTTGAGAAAAACTTAGTGGTGATTAGAAAATATTTTGAATAAATGATTATGGGCAGCACACAAAAACACATTCTTATTGTTGACGATGAGCAGGAAACAACCTTGCAGATAAAGCGCGCGCTTTTCGGTGGCTTGAATTGCGCGGTCGATATTGCGTATAACGGCAAAGAAGCGTTGGACAAATTGCGCGCGATGAAACAATGTGACCTACTCATTCTTGATATTCTTGTGCCTAAATTAAACGGCATTGAAGTCTGCGAATTTATGATTCAAGATCAGAAATTAAAACGGATTCCGACACTTTTAATTTCCATACTTCCTCTCGACTCTGCTGACTTCAAAAGGTCTTTAGTTAAATTCAAGGAATTCGCGGTCGTGAAAGACGTTTTAGAAAAACCGTTTTCCGATGAGGATTTATTAAAAAAGGTCGAGAAAATTATTAAATTATATAAGTGACATATGTTAAAAAAAATTCTTGTCGTTGAAGATGAGCCAGATATGCGCCAAGCGCTGGTTGAATCATTAAGGTATGAAGGGTTTGATGTTTTGCAGGCCGCCAATGGCGTTGAAGGGCTAGAGGAAGCTTTGGCGCGTCGTCCCGATCTCATCATTTTAGATATTCTTATGCCAAAAATGGATGGAATGGAAATGATGAAGAAATTACGTCAATCAGACAGTTGGGGAAGAAAGGTGCCAATAATCTTGTTAACCAATTTGAGCGCTGACGATAAAATAATGCAGGGTATTGTGGAAGATGAGCCGTCATACTATCTTATAAAATCCGACTGGAAAATTCCCGATGTTATTGAGAAGGTCCGTG
>MFQK01000049.1:4724-12045 GCA_001783035.1 Candidatus Magasanikbacteria bacterium RIFCSPLOWO2_02_FULL_44_11 | reverse complement strand
AAATAACCGGTATTAAACCTCATATTAGCGTCGCTCGCTCGGGAGTGAAAGTGAAGACACTTTCACGCTGCTCGCTTCGCTAGCTAATAAAATTATAAATTATGATCAAAGCCGGAGTTGGAACACAACAAAATATTACAGAACCGCGCAAAGCGGCGCGGGCAGCGGTGCGCGAAGCCGTAACAAAACTTGATGGGAGAAAGCCCGATATTATTTTTATGTTTTCTTCCATTAAATATGACCAGAAAGAATTACTTGCCGGCGCGAACGCGGAGGTTTCCGGTGTGCCGATTGTTGGAGGAACCGCCGCCGGAGAAATCACTTCTTGGGCGTCATTGTACGATGCGGTAAACGTCATGGCCATTGTTTCGGATCAAATAAAATTTCATGTTGGCTGTGGCTCTAAAGTTTCTAAGGACAGCTTCAATGCCGGAGCCGAGGCGGCTAAAAATGTAATTTCCGCGAGCGGCAACCAGAAACCGGATCTCTTCATTATGATTCCGGATGGCATGACGGGGAATGGAGCGGCTATTGTTGAGGGGGCAAAATCGATTCTCGGGAAAAACTTTCCAATTATCGGTGGCTCCACCGGAGATGATTATCTGTTTAAAAAAACTTTTGAGTATTGCCATGGTAAATTGCTTACCGATTCGGTGGTTGGTATAGGAGTTTCAGGCAATTTCTCGTACGGGTTTGGGATTAGGCATGGCTGGGAACCGGTTGGATTGCCGCTGACTGTTACCAAAGCGGAAGGCGTGGCGCTCAAAGAAATAAATCATGAGCCGGCGTTGAAAGTGTATCAGGATTATTTTGGTAAAAATGCCTCCGATTTAGTCAAAGAGCCGCTGGCGCGTATGGCCTACACGTATCCGCTTGGTATCGCAGTTCCCGGGAGTGACGAGTTTTTAATCCGAGATCCAGTAGTGGCGAATGAAAAAGGAGAAATTATTATGGCTGCCGCGATTCCGGAAGGCACGCCCATTCGTTTAATGATCGGGGATCGAGATGCGGCAATAGAAGCGGCAGAGATGGCCGCTCAAACCGCCAAAGAAGAGCTCCGGGGCCAGAGAGCAAAATTTGTGCTTATGTTTAATTGTATGGCCCGTAATAAATTATTTGGAGTACGCTGCAACGAAGAAAATGTCGCGGTCAAACAAGCGCTTGGCGGTGGAGAAGTGCCGATGATCGGATTTTACACTTACGGAGAGCAAGGTCCGCTTGCCGGCAAAAAAGGCACTCCGGCGTATTTCCACAACGAGACAATGACGATGCTTGTTGTCGGAGAATAGTATGTCGCAAGAGATTATAAAATTAGGCGGATTGCCGGGCGATGCTTCGGAATGGAAAGAATTATTTGAGAATGCTAACGAGTTAATTCAGAGCGTTGATAAAGACGGACGATTTTTATATGTAAATAAGAAATGGCAAGATACGCTTGGGTATGCCGCTAACGAAGCAAGCCGCCTGGCGTTTCCCAATATCATTCATCCAAATCATTTGCAAGAATGTTTTGCGGCGTTTGCGGAGATGCAAAAGGGCAAATCTTTTGATAATTTTAGGACTCGATTTATTACCAAAGACGGCTGCACGCTCGACGTTGAAGGAAATATCAGCGTTCGTATGAAGGATGTGGAGTTTATATCTACGTGGGGCATTTTTCGCGATGTAACGGCTCGGAACCAACGAGAGCAAGAATTGGATCATATTGCCAAGATGCTTGTCCGGCGAGATTTTGAACTGCTTCAAACGAATGATGTTTTGAGAATCCGCGATGAACAGATTGTTAAAGAGCAGGAACTGAATCGCGCCAAAAGCGAATTCGTATCGCTCGCTTCCCATCAACTTAAGACTCCATTGACCATTATTAAATGGTACATTAACATGCTTAACGCCGGGTATGCGAATAATATTTTAGAAAAACAAAAAGAATATATTGGGATAATATACGCCAATACCGAGCGAATGGTGGAGTTGTTGGATGTTTTTTTGAATGTTTCGCGATTGGAACTCGGCGTTTTCCCAATTAAAAAAGAAACCGTTAATTTAAAAGATAGAATGGAACTGATTCTCCAAAATTTTGATCCAAAGATAAAGGAAAAAACATTAAAAATTTTGAAAATTTACTTCCCGAAGCAGAGGCAGCTCGCTACGGGGCAGGCAAAAAACCCACTCTTGCCTCCTCCGCGGCGGGCAAGCGATTTTGTCATTTCCACCGATGTTAAAATGATGCAGATTATTTTTGAGAATCTCATTTCCAACGCGATTAAATATACGCCGTCCGGAGGCGAAATAAAGATTACAATGCGAAAAAAAGAAAATAAAATTTTAATCATAGTCGCGGATGCTGGCGTGGGCATTCCGGAAAATCAGCAGTCGAAGATTTTCACCAAATTTTTCCGCGCGGATAATGTTGCATCGCGAAAAATTGATGGCAGCGGTCTCGGATTATATATAGTGAAGACAATAGTGGAAAAGATGGGTGGAAAGATATGGTTTGAATCGAGTGAACATAAAGGAACGGCGTTTTTTACGGAATTCTCCTGTTAACTTTCCAAAACTTGTCCCACCTTTTACGCGTTATAAAGCTCCTAGATCTAGCGTTTGATCAACGCTGATTTGTTCGACGAATTCGTAGGCGTGGCTGACTAAAATTATTGCCCCTTCGAAATTATTTAGCGCCTGCCCGATGATCGGCAGATGACGAAAGTTTATGTGGTTGGTTGGTTCGTCGAGAATCAATAAACCCGGTTTTTGTAAAACAAAACGAGCGTAACAAAGAAGACCTTTTTGTCCTTCGGACAATGATCCAATTTTATTTTTTAGCAAAGGTGCGGTTAATAGAAATTGGGCGGCGGTGGCGTAAATTTCTTGGTTCCATGGTTCAATCATCATTTCTTCGAGCGCTTGATAGGCGGTTTTTTCAAAATCAAGGCCAGAAAAATCCTGCCGATAATAACCGACATTTACATCTTTGGTAATTTTTGCGCCAGGTTCCGTACCGGCAGCTAAAGTAGCCAAAAAAGTACTCTTGCCGATGCCGTTCGGCCCTTTAACCAATAGTTTTTGTTTTTTACGCAAACTTATTGGAGCCAATAATTTTTTTCGAACAAATTCATGATCAATCATTACGCCGACTGATTCGATTTCAACTGCAGAGCCGACAATATCGGTTTGGGCGGGGATAGTGAAGTCGTTGATTGTTCTGTCTTCTTGTCGTTCATCAACCATTTCTTCCTCGGCTACCTCTACTTGGTCGCGCAATTTACTAGCTAATTTTCGCATCTTGCCGCCTTTGTGCGAAAAAAAGTTAATTTTATCTTTGCGATCCTGGATGCTTTTTTTGAGCTGGGCATTCTTAGCACGCTCCCGTTCGATTTGCGCTTCTATTTCGCCAAGTACTTCATAATAGTCGCCGACATACTGTTCCATTTTATGCGTATACGAATCCAAGTACAAAACGCCGTGCGTAAAGGCATTTAAAAAATTCGCATCGTGCGAGATAACCAAGCAGGTTTTCGGATAGTCGATCAAGAATCGGGTGAGGTGTTCGATACCGGCCGCGTCGAGGTTGTTGGTCGGTTCGTCGAGAAGCAAAATGTCGGGCTCTTGAATGAGCGCGAAAGACAGGAGCAGGCGCGCTTGCTGCCCGCCGGAAAAATGATGGATTTTTTTGTCGAGCGGCGCTTGAAGATTTACCACTTCCAAAATATTTTTTATTCGTTTAGGCAAGTCGTAAGTTTTTTTGGAAAAGGCTGACGCAAAAAAATCTTCTACCGTTTTTTCACGATTTTCCGGCTTCATTACCTGGGTGGCAATCGCAATCGTGGCGTTCTGCCCTAGGCTCACCCGTCCGCTTTCAGGTTGTTCTTCGCCGGTTATCAGCTTGAAAATAGTGCTTTTGCCGGCACCATTTTGGCCCATTATGGTGATTTTGGCATTTTCACGCACAGAAAAATCAGCCTCATCGAGAATAAGTTTGTGACCATGATAATCAAAAGTTACCTGGTCAAACCGGACGATTACGTTGCCGTGATTCACATTTTTTAGATAGTGAGCAAGGCTATGATTGTACCAAATTTTTCTTGTCAGGTCAATATTTTCTACAAATTTCACCCGAGAGAGTCGCGTGCTTTCCAGCTCTGTGATATAATAGATGGCGAGACGAAACTTTTGGTAGATACGCGTTACCGCTTGGTAGTCTGTGCCAAGGTCGTTTGCTAAACAGTAGGCCGGTGTTTGATTAACCTTAAACGAATCATGCAAAACACCCTTTTTAGTTTTAGTGATTTAGTTATGGTGATTTAGTTATGGTGATTTAGTTATGGTGATTTAGTTATGGTGATTTAGTTATGGTGGTTACAAAAAAATAAAAATAGTGTATAATATTTTTATGGAACCATTGCTTAAAGCTGAAAACGTTACTGTTATCTACAACGAAGGAAAAAGTAACGAATTTACCGCTCTCAATAATATAAGTTTGGAGGTCTTTCCTCAGGAATATATTATTTTTTTTGGTCCGTCGGGTAGCGGCAAGTCGACCATGTTGTACACTTTGCTCGGTTTGCAATCTCCATCGAAAGGAGCGGTATATATTAAAGGGCAGGACAGTTCTAAATTATCTGAAATTGAAAAGACAAAAACAACTTCGCGATTTTTCGGAATTGTTTTTCAAAATTTTAATCTGATTTATTCGTTGAATGTATTTGAAAATATAATGTTGCCGCAAGTTTTTGTCGACGTTTCTCTGAAAGAGCGTCGCGAAAAAGCGACTACTCTAATGGAGCGTTTCGGTATTGCCAGCCGAGCGCGTGATTTGCCAAATAATCTGTCGGGCGGTCAGCAGCAGCGTGTGGCGATAAGTCGTTCGCTTATAAATGATCCGCAAATTTTATTAGCCGACGAACCGGTTGGCAATCTCGACAGCGAATCGGCCAAAGTGGTCATGCATACCATTAGTGAAATAAACCGAAAAGATAAAAAAACAATTATTCTCGTCACGCACGATGCCAGTTATTTGCCGTATGCCGATCGAATTTTTTATTTTAAGGATGCCAAACTCGAACGGATGGAAAAAAATGATCACCCTGTTATCCTGGCTGATGAAACTTTGGATCTGGTTGCCGGCGGCGGCAAAGCTCCGCAGTTATCGCCTCACGATGAGCTTGAGCGGTTGGCTCATATCCATAAATCCCTGTCCGTACCCGAGCTAAAAGCCTGGTTATTGACCCAATATCTCGTCGAAGAAATGACTACCGAGCAGGTTGAGCGGCTGGAAAAAAATATGGAAACATTATTGGGTGGAACGCTCACTCTTGGAGATTTTTATGCCGTTCTGCATTTACCGTTCACGCAGGGTGGCGTTGGTTTGTACCGTGCTACCGCCAATAAGTATTGCCTAAAGATGAAGGAAATTTTGGACACGGTAGCGGATTTCAAAATAGCCAGCAAAGGTAATCATAAAAAAAGGCTCGAACTGGTACATTTGCTGCGCCGATTCGTGTTAAGTGAATATCATAGTGATTTGACGCATTCGCAGATCAGTAGATTGGAAAAAGCAATTATCGCTCGCGTCAATCTAGAGGTTACGAGCCATGAATTTATGGAATTATTGCGTCGGCCAATTATTGAAGGTGGGGCGCATTTGCGCGAATCGACCGCCCGCCATTTGGCGGAAAAGTTAGATATTATATTAGCTGAAATACAGAAATATGAAGATAGTTGACCTATTTTCTTTATCAACACGTATGTTCCGCACACGCCCGACCAGGACGTGGTTGACAATTCTCGGTATTAGCGTCGGTATTAGCGCTGTGCTTTTCTTGGTTGCGCTGGGGTATGGGCTGCAAAGTGTTATTTTAGAAAAAATCGTCTTTAACCAGGCGTTATTGAGCTTAACGGTCACACCGGCCAATGAAATAATCGTTTTTAACGAGAAAGCGGTCGGTGAAATACGCCAAATTCCGAAAGTGGCGGATGTCGCGCCGCAAGCGACGCTTACCGGACAAGCCGTCTTTGGATCGCTCTACGGCACCTTGGATTTACATGCCGTCGACGCCAATTTTTTTGACTATGCTGGCATCGCCACCTTTATCGGGGAGGTTTTTGATGATTCCGAGAGCGATCAAATAATTGTTTCCGCGGCCGTTTTGAAACTTTTTGGAATCGAAGATCCGCAATCCGTCTTGGGTAAGCAATTGAATATTCAGGTGGTGACTGTCAAAAGCGGCGTTAACACTTCATCACCGGGTACAGTCCTTATCCCGCACCCGTTTACCGTGAAGGGGGTTATAGAGGATTTACAGGGTAGTTACGCGTATATACCTCTAAAGGAAATCGCAAAATATGTGCCGCTCGAAGAATATGATCAGGTGCGTGTGAAAGTTGAAAGTGATAAGGATTTAATTGGTGTGGAAGGAGTAATTATCGAAAAAGGTTTTCAAGTCGCCTCTTTGTCGGATACTATCGAGCAGGCCAATAAGATTTTTCAAATTGTTCAAATTGTGCTCGGTTTGTTTGGCGCGGTGGCCTTGGTCGTTTCGTCGATCGGTATGTTTAACACCATGACGGTGACTCTCCTGGAGCGCACGAACGAAATTGGTATTATGCGCGCGCTGGGGGCCAATAAACCGAATTTGAAGCATTTATTTTTAGCCGAGTCCATAATTATTGGTTTATTGGGTGGGGTGGTGGGGGTGCTTCTCGGATTTATATTTGCCGCGTTATTTAATCTTGGGGTCAATAGCTTAGCCAATCATTTTGGCGGCGCCAGTATCGATTTGTTTTATTTCCCCAACTGGTTTTTGGGTGGAATTATAGCGCTTTCGGCTATAATCGGATTTCTTTCGGGAGTTTTTCCGGCGCGTCGAGCGGCCAACCTGGAACCGTTGGAGGCATTGCGTTACAAATAGCCGACTTATCCCCATATTTTAGTTAGTTTGACCGTGCCGAGCACGGTTTTTTGTGCTATACTTGTATATAAGTATCGTCAGCTATTTTTTTGGGTAGCGGCTTTGCTGGTCAGCCATTATGATATCGACTCGGACCATCAAGAAATTGATCAAGAATATCCCCAATCGATGTCTTCAAGCCGCCCACCGGGTACGGTTATATTGTCGTTCACTTTACCACCACCTTAGCAGCTGGTACCAACACCAAGATCTGAATCGCGTCATTCGTTCCAAGACTTCTCGTACCCTCGTCGCTCTAACACTCCTCATTGTCTTTATTGCCCAGCTATTATTACCCAATCAGCAAAACGCTCTCGGCGCCACCCTTCTTTTCACACAATCAAACTGGAGCGACGGCGCGAGCTCGACTGCCA
>MFQK01000049.1:2985-4705 GCA_001783035.1 Candidatus Magasanikbacteria bacterium RIFCSPLOWO2_02_FULL_44_11 | reverse complement strand
GAATGGGATAAATTCGCAAACAGCTAGCGCGAACGGAAATATTACTTTGGACACGAGCGTGCTCCAGAATGTCAATGCCTGGGATTCGGTCTGGCCGGCGACGCCTGATATAATTACTAATTATCGTGGCCGAGTTTTTGTCACAAATTCTTTCATGTATGTTCTCGCCACGTCAACAGCCTCAAATAAAGGCGTGGTTCACTATTTGGATATTAGCGCTAAAACATGGGCGACGTTTCCAGATTTACCGACGACAACGGCCGAGGGTTCGGATATGGTTGTTAATTCAACTCATGTGTATGTTTTAACGGGTGGTGGCACGACCACGACTTATCGCCATAGTCTTGCCAACACCACCAGCGCTTGGGAGTCCTTTCCGGCATTTCCAGGCAGCGCCACCGCTAAGAATGGAGGAAATATTGCAATTGATGATAATTTTGTTTATATTCTTCCTGGCGCGAACGCTAATACCAGCTTTTATCGCCACACTTTATTGAATACAACGGATCCGTGGGAAACGTTCACTCCTTTGCCTTCCGCCGTCAACGTTTATGGTCGAATGATCATAGCTAGCAATACGGCTTTTGTTTTATTGGGAGGTAATGTAGTAAAAAGTCATTCTTTAGCAAATACTTCGAGTCCCTGGGAATCTTACGCCGCCTTGCCCAATTCTATCGATTCAGGTAGTGGAATTGCTTTCAAAAACAATTACATTTATATCCTTCAAGGCGGTTCATCAGGCCTGGGTTTTTGGCGACATACCATTTCCGACACTTCAACGACTTGGGAATCTTTTGCAAATCTTTCAAATGCTCCGAGCCATGTTGGAAATCTTTTTATAGACGATACCTACGCTTATGTTTTATCCAGTGATAGAATGATGCGGCATACCCTGTCAGATACTTCAACCCCTTGGGAAAGTTCAATTTTACAGTCCAATTTGTTTTCTAGTTACTATTACCACAAAAGCCCTTCTTATTTTGACGGTACTAATATATATGTTTTGAGAAATTATGATAGTAACCAATATTATATCCTGCCAACTTCCACATTTAATACGTGGTCAGGGACATCCCGGTCTAATTGGACCGATTTACCTTTGTCCGGTCAGTCATATAGCAGTGTCGCCATAGATGACGATTATCTTTATGTGTTGAGGGGTGGAAATGCTGTCTATCGGCATGGCTTGACAGATCCAGCGGCAAGCTGGGAACCATTTTCAGCTACGCCGGTAAGTCTTGCTAGTAGTGCCTTTTTGCATATTGATGATAACTATGTTTATGTTGGAAAAGGAAGTTGGGATAATTCCAGCTTTGCTCGTCACACCAAAGTGAATACCTCAAGCGACTGGGAGTCGTTTGATGGTGTTTTGTGTGGGAGTGGAAACTTTTATGGAGGCCGAGCGACTGGTGACAATTCTTTTGTGTATATACTTTGCGCGGGCGATAGAAAAAAAGTTTATCGCCATACGACTGCCACAATTTCTGGGGCCTGGGATACGTACGCTGATTTACCAACCGGCGCTTCTGGAGGGAGTGGCTTTACGGTTGATAATAATTTTCTCTATGTTGTTCCGGCTAACAACACCGCCAAAGTTTATCGGCATACTTTGAGCGATACATCCAGCCCCTGGGACACGTTCACAGATTTGCCGGGAAATGTTGCCGGGGGTAGTTATGATAACAGTCCGACTATGTTGAATGATGGCACTTACATTTAT
>MFQK01000049.1:0-2945 GCA_001783035.1 Candidatus Magasanikbacteria bacterium RIFCSPLOWO2_02_FULL_44_11 | reverse complement strand
TCGGGGGGGGGGGGGTTTACAGGCATTCAGTTAGTGACACCTCAAGCCCTTGGGAGTCCTTCAATTTACCAAGTGCATTCTTTCCTAGTAATAGTCATGGTTTCACTTTATCAAGAGATAACTATCTTTATGTGAGTAATGCAAGCAGATTCGCCAGACATCCAGCGCTCGACATTTCTGGCGATTGGGAAGAGTTGGCCAGGACACCGGTGGTTTCTGGCGCAGCAATTATTCCTTTGGTGGCCGACAAAAATAATGAGAACATTCTTTATTGGCTTCGAGGTAGTGGTTATTCTTACACTTCTGATTTCTTTAAATATATCGCCAACCAGGTCATATATCACTCGTCTGGTACCTTCACCTCGGCCGCAATTAATCTTAATGCCACCAGTTTAGGGACTTTATCATGGACGACATCCATACCCGGTCTGGTGGGAGATAACGCCGTTCGTCTTCAGATCGCCACTTCCTCGGATAATTCAACTTGGTCTAGCTTTGTCGGCCAGGATGGCACGACGGACACCTACTTCAATTCTTCTCCGGCCACCTTGACCGGAGATTTAGCCGGTCCGGCCAAATATTTCAAATACAAAGCCTACCTCGCGACCGGTAACACCGGCTACACCCCCACCCTCTCGGACGTCACCATTTCCTATCAACGATACGAAACAGCGGGTAATTTTATATCTTCCGCCTATGATTCAAATGACATCACTAACGTCATAAGCAATATCCGGTGGACTGGCAGTACCTCGTCGGTCAATATCATTACTTTTCAAATTCGCTCGGCCACTTCGAGCGCGAGCCTGGCCAATGCTTCATTTGTCGGCCCCGTTGGTACTTCTGACACCTACTTCACCGCCGCCGGAGGCGGCGAATCCTTTGCCGCATCATTTTCAAACGGCGATGACCGATTTTTTCAATATAAGGCGTATTTTGCCTCTGATGGGAATGACAGTCCAACACTCAATAGCGCTACCATTACTTATGTTATAAACCAGCCTCCCGAAGTCCGGAATGTGACGGCCACCCAGAACGCTTCGGGCACGGTTACGATTGCCTACGAGGTTAAGTCTCCGGATGGCGACAGTGACAATAGCAGTTTTAACCAAATAACGCCATCATTCCAGTACTGTGTTGGCGGCACGTCTTGTTCCACTATCACCGCCCTCACGCTTGGCGCCACCTCGTCTATAGCAACCGATCCTGATGGTGTCACCTGGACATCGGTCACAACTACTTGGACACCGACCGCGGATTTTCCGAACGTCTATGACGCGTTGGCCAAGGTCAAAGTCAGAGCGGACGATCTTCAGGGGGCCAACAGGTATGGCTACGCCACTTCCTCGGCCTTTACGTTGGATACCAAAGTTCCCCAGAGCCCTTCCATTCTTGTCGACGCCTCCCAATCTCCGGCGCTGCTCACTTTGTCTGCCACCGAAGATTCAAATCCTATGGTTATGCGCCTGGCCACGTCGACAGCCGCGTTGTACGCCGCGAGCTATTCAGACTACCTTACCACCACCACCCTTTCCCTGGGTGTTGACCCCGCCACTATCTATGTTCAATTCAAAGACGCCTACAGCAATTCGACCACCCCTATTTCGGTCACCACTCCCGAAACGCCGCTCTACATGATCATTCAGGACACCTCCAATCCGCAGGTTTTACCTGAGCCGGCCGATTATCGCCTGTTTATCGCCTGGCGCGCCGTCACCACCACTCCTCAGGGATCCTTCGCTGCCTATAAAATCTACCGCTCCGAAGATCAGAACGACTGGTCTTTAATCACAACCATCACGGATATCAGCGTCAACTACTATATCGATGTCGGCGTTCCGACCTCGACACTCTTGTATTACAAAGCAAAATCTTTTGATTCGCTCGGTAACGTATCCTTCAATTCTGAAATTTTATCGGGAATTGCCAACGGCATTCTTGACCCGGGTGAAGGCGGCAATGGTAACCAGCCGGCACCGACTATCTCTAATATCTCTTCTTCCACCCCGTCGCCGTCCGGTATTACCATCGCCTGGGATACCGACTATATTTCAAATTCAACGATCGCCTACGCGACCGTCTCCGGCACGTTCTCAAACGCGGTCACGGTCGGTAGTTACAAAGATACGGCGGATAATCTCGGCCGTCACTCGGTGGTGTTAAGCGTTTTGACACCCAGTACCACTTACTACTACGAGGTTCGGTCAAAGGGTTCGAACAATGAAACGGGTTCCGACAATAACGGCGGCCCCGGTCATACGTTCCACACGTCTCCCGGCCCCACCGTCACGGCCCTGCCTACCGTTTCTGCCAAAACCAACAATTCCGCGACCATCGTCTGGGAGACGAGCCTTGACGCGAATTCCGCTGTTTTTTACACCTCCAGTACCGAGTTTACCAGCTTTGTCTCGGTCGCCGACGATACCACTTTCGGCACCACGCACAGTATTAATTTACCGAGCTTGTCCGCCAACACCCAGTATTTCTACTATGTCCGCTCGACCGATCAGGAGAATAACACGGTCTATGACAATAACGTGGTCAACGGCATGGTTCAGTACTACAGCTTTGTCACCACCAACGATAGTGTCGGCCCGACCTTTTCAGCCTTCAGTTCCAATGTCGCGAGTTCATCTGCTTCCGTCCTTTGGACCACGAACGAGTCGGCCGATTCCCAAGTTGACTATGGCCCGACCGGTAGTTACGGGAGTTCGACCATCCTCGACGCCACCTTGACTATCCAGCACCACGTGAGTTTGACCGGTCTTATTCCCAATACGCTCTACCACTACCGCGCCAGAAGTACGGATGCCAATGGCAACGCCAGTGTTTCTTCCGATCAAACCTTCACCACCTCCCAGCTCACCACCATCCCGCCGGTTATTTCCAACGTCGCGACTTCGAGTGTCGCTTTGACCCAGGCGACCGTCTCTTGGAATACCGAC
>MFQK01000048.1:21700-23097 GCA_001783035.1 Candidatus Magasanikbacteria bacterium RIFCSPLOWO2_02_FULL_44_11 | reverse complement strand
ACATTTCTACTTTGGTCAAAAGGTGACATTTCTACTTTGGTTTGACAGGTATTTTATGCACCGTTGTTACCATATTAGCCATAAAAACAAATAAAAAATCACCAACAATGGGTGAAAAAAAGATTGGGGTGCCTGGCTGAAAAAAGCCAGACACCCCGTGAAAGAACAAAATACTACTCCCCAACCACTTCCCGCATGTCTTTGAATACTCCTCCGAGGTAGTGGTTACTCCCGAAAGTGACCGCGAGACAACGGAGTGCGTCCTTGAGCATCCGGATTTCAACGTCCGTGGCCCGGGACTTGTACGCCGCGTAGATCTCGACCCAGTTGTCGGTTCGAATGCGCCCCTCGATCCTCTGGACCACCCAGAAACGGTCGAGTTTGAACTCGATAAATGGCAGCTTCTTGAGCTGGATGGGCGGATTGATTCCCCGGAACGCATTGACCAGGCGCTCATACGCCATGTAAACCACCTTGCCGGTCGGGAGAACGATCTCGATCTTGGCTTTGCTGCCCGGCATGGTGAAGCTCGTCACCACGTCGTTGAGAGAAATGATCTCTTGTTTTTGATCGTGTCGCTGGAGTGGACCGATCTTCGAAAGTGCCGGTGCCGTCGCCATGTGTATAGACCTCGTAGAGCTTCTGGGTTGAGTAAAAAGCACAAAACACCAATTCCATTCGGCACAAGTATATCTGAAATTAGGGCGAAAGTCAAGGTGTTTGACAGGTGTTTGACAGGTGTTTGGCATTTGGACATAGAAAGGCCCACCCTTTACATTTTAGAAAAAAAACCTTATGCTAACGGCATGACTATCATTAAGTTAAAAAAATGTCAAAAAAATTAATTTCAATTATCATGGGCGCACTCATTGGTCTTGTCATTGGCTTGATTCTGACAAATTTAGGACGACATGAATATGACCCAAGTTATTTAAAGGACTTCTTTGGCCTACCAGGTTTCATTGCTAGTATTCCACTATTCCCATTCGCTTTTGCTGGTTGGGAAGTAAATCAACTGCACGCGATACTCTATGTATCCGGAAACATGCTTGGTTATGCGATGTTTGGTTATATTATTTTTCTTTTGATCGGAGAACGCAAAAATAAAAATTAAACGGCGTAGAATGTTCAATACAACCATATAAGAGTCCACCCAAGGCTCTTGATTTTTTTGCCAAAATTTGCTATGCTACGGGCACTTTTAATATCAGAGCGGAGAGATGGCCGAGCGGTTTAAGGCAACGGTCTTGAAAACCGTCGTGCCGAAAGGCACCGTGAGTTCGAATCTCACTCTCTCCGCTTTGCTATTACTGGAGAGGTAGTCTGCCTGCGACGCTAAAGCGTCTCGGCATACACACCATATCTATTTCAAAGGAGAGGTGTCAGAGTGGTCGAAT
>MFQK01000048.1:9243-21687 GCA_001783035.1 Candidatus Magasanikbacteria bacterium RIFCSPLOWO2_02_FULL_44_11 | reverse complement strand
AGATGGTAAGAAACGAAGTTTCTTACATACTGAGGAAAGCTCACGAAAACCCGAAGGTTTTCGTGAAGCGAACGAAGTGAGCGCGTTCGAATAGGTCGCCTTTGGCGACCGCCCTCTCTCTCCGCACAATAAAATACCCCGCCTTGATCTGTACCCCAAAAAGTGGCAACAAAAATTCCCTTATTTTGCGCTACATTTCGAAACATGATAAAATCAGTTCCACAAATAAACTGTTAAAAATATGAAAAAAATTGACGTGGAAAAAAAATATACCAAGAAACAGTTTATAGAAAAAATTCGTCGATTAGCCGATACGCTAGAAAAAGAAAAGACGTTTATAATCCAAGTAAATGGAAAACGGCTGAATATTCCTTCCGATGCTACAGTTACTATAGAGCACGAACGAGAAGGCGGCGATGAAGAAATTGAATTCCAATTAAAATGGAAACACGACTAACCAACCCGTCATCATAATAAACAAGCCACGATCGTAGCTTTTTTTAACGCTTAAAAACAAGGGCTAAGATAAATAAAAAAGTAGCCGAAAGCACAATGACCGAACCGACCGGCAAATTCAAAACCAACGACGTAAACATACCTAAAATAATGGCCAGTTCGGAAAAAAGAATGCTCAGTATAGCTAATTGCCTCGAAGAGCCGGCCAATAATTTTGCCGAAGAAACCGGAATTATTAATAACGCGCTCACGAGCATAATGCCGAGCACTTTAATGCTGAGCACGGTGGCGACCGCCAAAATCACATACAATAAGAGTTGGTATGATTTGGTGTGGATGCCGGCCAAAGCGGCAACTTCTTCATTTAATGACAAAAGCAAATAAGTCCGGTATTTCCAATAAATGAAGCCGGCGATCAGAACCGACAGGCCGGCGATGAGCCAAACTTCAAAGGTGCGGATAGTTAAAATATTACCGAAAAGATAAGATATTAAGTCCGGTTGAAACCCGCTTTGCAAGTTTATCAGGACGATACCGAGCGCCAGACTTGAAGTAAAAAGAATAGCCAAAAGCGAATCGGTTGCAATCGTCGTTTTTTGTTCGAGAAAAAAAATCGCGATCGCAAACACGACGCTAAAGATAACCGCGTAAATCAACGGTTCGCGATGAAATAAAAGTCCCAGCGCAACCCCCACCAAAGAAGCATGGGCCACGCCGTCGCTAAAAAAAGACATTCTTTTTAGCGTCACAAAAATACCCAGCACGGCCAAAAGAATACCGGCGCACATCCCGGAAATAATGGCGCGCTGTACGAAAGAGTAAGACAATAATTCAAGTATCATATTAGTCCAGATGATCCAACGGTTTCAACTTGTCGTCGTGGTGCGTTTTTTTGAACAGGTCGTCGCGAGTACCGCGCTTGGGATATTCCAAATGATACGCCAAATTATCCAAACACAACACTTTATCCGACAATGAATACGCCACATCGGTTTCGTGCGATACAAGCATAATCGTTACCTGGTGTTCCTGATTAAGATGTTGAATGAGTTTGTAAAAATCCTGCGTGCCTTTGACATCTATACCGGTAGTCGGCTCATCAAGAATCAAAATTTGTGGCCGCGCCAAGAGCGCTTGGACAATCAACACTCGTTGCAGCTGACCGCCGGACAAGCTGCCTAATTTCTTCCTAAAGAGTCCGTCAACCTGCAAATCTTCAATAAGTTCTTTTTTTTCAGAGTCCGCCAGGTTGCGGTGAGTGAGTGACAAAAATTCATGCACTGTTAAAGGAAATGTTTTATCAAACTCAAACCGCTGCGGCACATAGCCGGCCAAAGCCGAACTTCTGATCATTTTTTGACCGCTAAGACTTACTTCGCCCGTACTCGGAATAAGACCGAGCAACGCTTTCACCAAAGTCGACTTGCCCGAACCGTTTGGTCCGACCACGGAAATAATTTCACCTTTTTCCACATTGAAACTCACCCGATCTAACACCGGCTGTGAACTATAAGAAACCGATAAATTATTTACATCTAAAAAAGACATTTTTATTGGCTTAAAGCGTCGTAAATCGTCTCGGCATTGTATTTAATAAGATTGAGATAAGAATTTGTTTGCGCCGTGCCCCCAATCGGATCGAGTACGCCGAGGCGTATTCCAAGATTGTCGGCAATCTGGCTAATCGCCTCCGAAGAAAATTGCGGCTCGGTAAATAACACTTTAATTTCATCCTCGCGGATCTGTTTGATGAAATCAACTAAATATTGCGGCGATGGTTCACGCCCTGCAAACGGTTCAAACGTACCGGTGATTTCCAGACCATAGTGTTTGGCAAAATAATACCAGGCATCGTGGAAAGTCACAATTTTTTTGTTTGGTAAAAATGCAAATTTCTGTTTTATAATAGCATCCTCCTCGCGTAAAGTTTTAGCATATCGCTCGGCATTGGCGAGGTATGTCACGGCATTTTTGGAATCGGCCGCACTTAAAAATCCGGCTACCGTTTCGGCGATTATGGCGCCATTTTCAAGCTGCAAAAAATAGTGGGGATCGTAGCTGGCATCGGGAAAGCCCACTCCTTTTTCAACATCTTCATCACCATGCTCTTCTTCACTTTCGGGAAGTACGATGCCATCCGACACATCCTTGATCGGCAGCGATTCGTCAACGCTTTGCGCGATCTTATCCGTCCAATCGTCCAAACCATAACCGATTTTAATAAACATAGCGGCTTTTTGGACGCTCTTCACCGCTAATGGCGTCGGCTCATAAGTGTGCTCGCTCATACCGGGCGCCAAAATCGAGATAACTTGCACTTTTTCTCCCCCGACTTGTCGCACAATATCCGCCAGCGGAAAAATTGAAGCCGCCACGACCAGCTTATCATCTGGCGTGCCGTTCTTCGGTCCCGCTTCAGATTTTTCGCGATAAAAAGCGTAGGCTCCTGTTGTAAGTAGGGCGGCGGCGATAAATACGGCGATTATTTTCTGTAAACGGGTCATAACATTATTATAGCCTATATAATAAGAGTATAAAAGTACTATACGCAACAAAGTTGCGTTTGTCAAGGAAAAAACAAAAACAACCTTAGAGGCTGCAATAAAGAAAGACTCGCCGACCTAATCATATCGCTAGGGCGACTGACCAGGTCGACGAGTCCGAAAGATCTAACTTTGTTGGCGCCGGACGAGCGGTTTACCAGAGCCACCCGCGCTTCTTTGGCGAAGCGGCCTTGGCAGCTTCGAAGCTCGCTTTCTCGAAAGCATCGGCTCCGTCGCGGCTCTTACCGATTGCTACCCGGGCACCACGCCCGTGAAATCCGAGATAAGTATTCCCGGCCGCGTCACGAAACACCGGACGAGTGTGGGTCGTTCCAGGCACGTTCACTTTGCCGATTTTCGGCATTTTGAACTCCTTTTTAACGTATTTAGACCTCACTATGAGATCATCAACGCACTACATATTATATCAAAAAACACGGCGTTTGTCAATCCTGCCGTGTTCTGATTTTAGCTTAATAATATTTCTCGCCGACTTAATCTTCTGTCTGTTGTGAAGCTAATTTATTCAGCTCTTCACCGGCTTTTTCTTCTATTCGATCGAGATCAGACTGGATTTGTTGTACCTTTTTTATAGACTTAATTGCCTTCACCTCAAGTACATCCATTTCTTTGTTCGACTCTTTATTTGTTTTATCAATTTCTTTAGTAACTTTTTTAGCTTCAACAATCAAATCAGTGAGCTGATTTTTCGCGCTTTGGATATTCTGGTTAGATTGCACAATATGGTTCGCTGTCATAACTATCATTTAATATTTAAAAAAGAATTTATGATTCCATCGAAAAATTTATCAACAACGCCGTCGCTCTTTTCAGTTTTATTCAGCTTGTCAGTTGGTTTATTTCGCAGCTTTGAATACTTTCCGGCAATATTTTTGAAGTCTTTAGAATTCATCTTAAAATCTTCCGGTAATTTTGTCGCTCCGATAAAATCATCAAGATCGATCATTTCACCGGTGGCAGCAGCGCCATAATCTTTTTCAAGATGCTTATTCCAACCTCCAACAAACGCGCTCACACTGTAACGGCCTTTGTCACCCTCTTTGACCGGCGCTGTTTCTGGCGACGATTTTTCGCTGGCGGGCGCGGCTTCTGCTCGGCTGGCTCGGGGGTGCGCTTTTATATCTTCCTGACCGGTAAACTCATTTTCTTTCGTTCGTTCGGCCAACTTCATCTCAATCGGTCGGCCAGACTTTATACGCACGAACGCTTCCTTTTTGTCCCGATAGGGGCCGGCCTTTGCGTCAACTGCCGCGATTTCTTTCTGTATTACCGCTTTCCTTTGTTTCAAATCCTCTTTTTCATTTTTAATGGTGGCACGACCAGAAACCAAAATATCGTGCAACGCCGTGACCGCTTCAAATTTACTAATTTCCCTGGCCGACATACCAATTTTTTTCAAAGCTTCTTCCACTTGTGTTTTTTTTTCTTCTATTTCGCTTAATCTCTCTAATAAACCATTGTGTCTGGCCTCAGTCACCGCCACCAAGAGGTCTGTTTCGTCTAGGGTTGTTGCCAGACTTTCCAATTCACCTTCCATCGGTTCCAGCTTCTCATCGTAATGCCTGATAAGTTTGTTGGCAACGGCATCCCGTTGATTGGTGTTTAACTTCATCTTATTTTCTTTTACATCAAATTTGGTTTGCAGCTTGTCTTTTTCATTCTTCAAGACGACCATTTTTCGTTCAATTTCTTTCAGTTTTAATTTCAATGATTCCCCACCAGGAACACCTTGCCGTTTCAAATCATTAATAACAGAGGCGATTTCTTTTATAGATCGGTCAAGTGCCCCAATTTTTATATCCACGCCATCTATTTTATTTTTTATTTCGACAGTTTGTTTCTGGTGGCGGTCAATCCAAAACTGGTTATAAGCAATCTCAAATCTTCCGACAAGCACGTTTTTACCTTTCCTTACCCGGTTATTTTCTACGAGATATGGTTTCTGGTTTGGAGTCTCTCCGGGAACCGCGACGTTTTCTTCTATTACTTCTTCGACGTCATTTGGGTCTATTTCCTCCTGCGTCTCTGTTGGTGGTCTTTCAGGCATATTTTTATGGTATAAAAAACACGTTAAACTTATTGTTGGTATAAATATAGCACTACCACACCACATAGACAAGCGCTCCCGTCGCTGCTACAATGAAGCTATATATTCTGCGATATAATCTCATTCGTTAGAAAAAACAAATAAACTTGTTTTTTACCCACTCCACTCGATTATGAAACGAGCTCTCCGAACACTTATTATCAGCGACATGTTTATTTTAAGCAGCTTTGCCCTGATCTCACCGATTTTTGCGGTTTTCATACTCAATAATATCGGCCAGGCTACCGTCGCCTCGGTCGGCATGGCTGTCACCATCCAATTGTTTACAAAGGCCATATTCCAAATCATTGTCGGCAAATGGGCCGACGAAGAAAAAGGAAATTGCCGCGAATTGAACGCTATGATTGTCGGCGCGACCCTCATCAGCCTGGTCCCGATCGGTTATATTTTTTGCCGTAGCGTTATTGATGTCTATGTTATCCAAGTATTGTACGGGCTGGGCCAGGCTCTGGCCTACCCCACCTGGCGCGTCTTATTCAATCGCTATCTGAACCAAGATAAAGCCGGTTACGAATTTGGTGTCTACGACACCATGACTAGTTTTGGTATGGCCAGCGCGGCGGCGATCGGCGCCTATTTCGCCCAAAATTATTCCTTCAATGTCCTGTTTGTCATCGTTTCAATTATGTCCTTTATTGGTTCACTATTTCTCATATCTATCTTTAAACAAGAAACCTCGTGCCCTGTTTTTCTCCCTGTTAGCATCAAATTAAAATTCAATAAGCAAACGACCGTAAAGTAATTGTATGTCTAAAGCTGTTTTTGGAAACGATAAGGTTGTCTATAACGGCATAATCTTCAAAATCCATCGGCGCATCATTATGCTGCCCAATGGCCGAAAAAAGATGATCGAATATTGCGAACGACCCAACAGCGTCAGCGTTTTGGCGTTCAATAAAAAAAATGAGCTCTTAATGATTCGCGAGCATCGGCCGGGATACAAACATAACGTCTGGTTCCTGCCTGGCGGTCGTATGGACAAGGCCGGCGAATCACCCAAACAAGCCGCTTTGCGAGAATTGCGCGAAGAGACTGGTTTTGGCGCCAAAAAAATGAAACTCATCCAAAAAAAATCACCCTCCGGCACTTTGCTCTGGAACATCTATATTTATTCAGCCCGCGATTTATATTGGCAGCCGCTCGATCGCGACCCGGGTGAATTTATTAAATTCCAATTTGTACCATTCAAAAAAGCCGTGCAAATGGCGCTCGACGGCACTATCGAAAATGAATTCATCTCCTACAATATCATCCGCTTCAACGAGATGTTGAAACGCAAAGAATTTAAATGGTAGTATGTTGATGATTCTTTTAGGATTATACCTCGTCGCCTTCACATTCCTGTCGGTAAAATATTTTCGGCTGGCCGTACAACTTTTTATCATCACATTACCAAGTTATTTAATCCGTTTTTCCATCGGACCGCTTCCATCCACGCTTCTTGAGCTGGAATTTGGCGTTATAGTATTGGTGTGGCTGGTCCGTTACGCTAAAAATGATCTGCCGGTGATTCAAACGTTCTTTAAACAAAATCGTGTTTTTGCCGCCGCGCTTGGTGTCTTTTTTATTACTTCGGTGGCGGGAATTTTCGTCAGCGACATGTGGTTCTATTCACTCGGCCAGTGGCGCGCGTATTTTCTTGAACCGCTCGTTTTTTTTATTATCCTTATCGGCCGCAGGAAAGAAATTTCCGCCAAACATTTGGTTTTTGCTTTGATCCTTTCAACCATCAGTATCAATTGCTTGGGTATTATTCAAAAAATAACCGGCGCTTGGTATCCGCCGTCATTATGGGATGATGAACTCTTTGGCCGCGTGACCTCTTTCTTTACCTCGCCAAATGCCGTCGCTCTTTACCTCGCCCCGCTGGTCGCCTTGGCCGGTATTTTTTGGGCCGACCAAAATAATAGCCGAAAAAAAATTATTTTGCTCGCGACCGGCCTATCGATCGTCACTCTTATTCTCACCAAATCGCTGGGTGCTTGGCTCGCGTTATTTGCGGGCGGCCTGATATTTCTCTTTTTTATTGGCTATAAAAAAAGTACCCTGATGGCACTGGTTTTTGCTCTTGTCGTCGGTTCACTCCCACCAATTTCCAGCTTGCTACTTGCTAAAGAAAAATCCGGTTCAAACCGGCTGACTTTGTGGTCGTATTCATGGAATTATCTGTCCGCTTCACCTAAGAATTTTGTTTTTGGAGCCGGTATTCGCCAGTTTTTTAGGAAAGTCCAGAAACCATTTTACACTCCGCAAGAAATTGAACGTCTCATCTATCCGCATAACGTTTTCTTAAATTTTTGGACTGAGATCGGGCTTTTCGGAATGATCGGTTTTATTATAATTTTTATCCTCCTTTTCAATAAAGCGAAAGAGTTCTATCAAACCAACCGACTACCCGGCGCGTCATTACTTGCCGCTTTGGTAATTTTTTTGGTTCACGGCCTGGTCGATGTCCCTTATTTCAAAAATGACCTCGCTTTTCTTTTTTGGATACTCGCCGCCATCATTTGGTCATTGTCGTTGCGAACTACGAAGCTTCCGATCATCGAACATGAGCAAAAATAAAATTGCCACCGTTACCACCACGGCCACCAAATAAAGCCGGGCGCCGACTGCCATGCCGATTGTCGCGGACATCCATAAACCTGCCGCCGTCGTCAGCCCGTCAATGTGATCTTCACGTCTAAAAATAAGACCAGCACCGAGAAAACCGATACCGGTCAAAATCTGTCCGGCCACAGTCGGATTATTAAAAACTTCCAAAGCCAAAATAGTGACGAGCGCCGAACCGGCCGTTACTAAACCATAGGTGCGCAGACCAGCCGGTTTTCCGGACCGCTCGCGTTGAAAACCCAGTATTGCCCCAAGTGCAATCGCCAAAAAAACGCGACCAATAAAATATACCTGCGGACTATTAAAATCGTTGATAATTAAATCCATATGGACATAGTATACATATAGTATACACCGGATTGACTACCTTGAGTAGTTCTGCTATACTTCGTTCACAAAAAAGGGCCTGTAGCTCAGTTGGTAGAGCAGTGCTTTTGCAAAGCAAAGGTCATCGGTTCAAATCCGATCAGGTCCACAAATATAAAAGCAGCCATTTATTGGCTGCTTTTGTATTTTGTTGAACAGAATGAGAATTTGAACCAAAGGTGGTAGGAAAAGTATTTTTCCTACTTGGTGAGGAGGGTTCACGGGAACCCAAAGGTTCCCGTGGGAGAGAACGAAGTGAGCGACTCAACTCCGATCAGGTCCACATTTCCGGAAACTTCACCACCGTTATATCGTCCGTGGCAAGCGCTGTAAATGAATGGCGTTTTATGCCCTGTATTCACTAATCGTGGGCGTTTAAGCAAAGTTGCTTATGGATTCGCTACTTGTGCTTAAGGATATTATGGTATATAATGTACTGGAACTAACCTTTAAGGTTATTTCCAGTCACTATATGGATAATAAACCAGTCAAAGGTGAATATGTCGAGGTCTTGTTGCGATCTTCCAAGACCGTCTTTTCTACCAAAGACGTTGCTTTGTTGTGGGGCGAAGAAAAAGAACAGACAATTAGCGGACGATTGTACAAATATGTTAAGGCCGGAAAGTTGGTCAAAGTACGTCGTGGCATCTATGCCAAAGATAAAAATTATAATCGCTTTGAATTGGCGACTCGTATTTATACTCCCTCATATATCAGCTTTGAAACGGTATTAACCCGTGCCGGAGTTAATTTTCAATACTATGGCAATATTTTTGTGGCCACGTATGTTACGAGAGAAATTGAAGCCGACGGTCAAAAGATTTCATTCGTTCGGATGAAAGATTATGTGTTGAGTAATACCGCTGGCATCGAACACGCCGACGGCATCGCCACAGCAACTAAAGAGCGCGCTTTTTTGGACCGCATTTATATCAGCAAAGATTATCATTTCGATAATTTAGATGTATTGGATTGGGACAAGGTTTTTGAGATTTTGCCCATCTACCACAACAAACGCATGGGGAAAAAGGTTACAATGTACTTTGAACATTATAAAAGTAACCAATCTAACAAAACCGAAAACGTATGACATTGGACTACTCGAAACATAAAAATATACTACTTCAGATTCTGAAGGATATTTACTCGGACACTTCAATTGCTCCTCATTTGGGTTTTAAGGGTGGTACTGCCGCTCTCTTGTTCTATGATTTGAATCGCGACTCAATTGATCTGGATTTTGACTTGCTGGATGAAAGCAAAGAGGCTGAAGTGTTTGAAAAAATTAATACCATTGCCAAAAGTTATGGAACAATTATCGACTCGCGCCTAAAACACTTTAATCTTTTAAATGTGATCTCCTACGCGCCGGGAGCACAGAAGATAAAGATCGAGGTAAACCGAAGAAATTTCGGCTCCAAGTATGAGCTCCGGACTCTGCTTGGTATCTCTATGCTGGTGATGATCCGGGAAGATATGTTTGCCCACAAGCTTATGGCCATGCACGAACGAGTCGGCAAAACGAGCCGTGATATTTATGATGTCTGGTTCTTTCTTAAAAACAGCTGGCCGATAAATAAGGCAATTGTGGAACAGCGTTCAAAGGTGTCTTTTAAAGAGCTTTTGCAAAAATCCGTTGAGCAACTAGAGAAGATGGATAACAAGCATGTTCTTGATGGCTTGGGTGACTTTCTTACCGAGCCGCAAAAAGACTGGGCCCGGGCAAAGCTCCGGACTGAGACCATTTTTCTGTTAAAGGCTCGAATGGAAAGCAAAAAATAAATGTATGCCAAAGGAAATCGCCAATAAAACCAAAGGGGAGACTTACTATAAATGCACTCATTGCGGAGATGAGATTTTTTGGAATACCCATAAAAAACTTACACATTGCAATTGTAAGATAATTTTTGTTGATGGGTGCGGGGATTACGTCCGGGTCGGTGGCAAAGAGGGAGACTATAAGGTGATTCACAAATAAAAAATATTTTACATATCAACTTGAAAGAAAATTTGCTGTTGAGAAAGAAACTGCTCGAGGCAGTACAATCAAAACAATCACAAAAGAGGAATTTATAAAATTCGAAATTTCTCTCCCACCCATCGCCGAGCAAGAACGCATTGTGAAGATTTTGAATAAATTCAATGCGCTTGTAAGCGACATCTCAATAGGTTTGCCAGCAGAACTCTCCGCTCGCAGATCACAGTATTACTACTATCGGGGTAAGCTTTTAACTTTCAACGAATTACAAGCGGATAATATCATGATAACTAATATCAACTAAAGTGCCAATTTTTTTGATGTTTCTGGGTTTTTATTCCCTGTAGGACGTATATTGACACAAACACGCTCTACAGGTAAACTAACAATATGAAAGCGACATTATCAAATTCAGACTATTTACGCAATTTTGACCGCTTTATCAGCAGTCTCGATTTTTCTGATCCTAAGTATCTTCAGATTTATTCTCATCCAAAGTGGATAAATGTACATCCGGTCGTTTTAGCTTTAATTGTAGCAATGGCAGTGAAGGCAGGTAAGCAAAATGTTACGTTTGAAAACCTCACGGCAACTTCTGGTTCATATCTCGATCGCATGGGACTTTTTGAATTCACACATCAAAAGTCACCATATACTATTCATAAGAAAGAAGAATCAGGAAGATTTATACCCATCACCATTATCAAAAATTCTACCGAGCAGTCAAAATTTATTACAAACATGATTCCTCTTTTGCATTTACCCGCTGATAAAACGGATGCTATTAAATATACAATCGGGGAACTTCTTCGTAATGTATTAGAGCATGCAGGAAGTGCGGATGGAGCGATTGTCGCGGCACAATACTATAAAAAATCAAATACAATTCGAATTGGTATTTGTGATGGCGGTATTGGTATTAAAAAGAGTCTGCAACTTTATTGGGCTTCCCATTCAAAGACAGATATAGACGCGATCAAATGGGCAATGGTTCCCGGTATTTCGGGAACAACACGGAAAGAAGGTGGAACAGAAGATAATGCTGGTGCTGGATTATTTTTCATTAAATCTATTGCGCAAGTAGCACGTAACTATTTCATGATTTACAGCGGCTCCGGTATTTATAAACTTCTCCTTCACGATAAGAGAATAGAGAAACCGCGACTCCATTCCGATCCGGATGATGATCGGCATTCTGAACGTAACAACGCCCCTTATTTTCAAGGTACGCTGGTGGCGATAGATCTATCCCTTGAAAACAAATCTGAATTTACTCATCTACTCTCTGCTATACGAGAGGTTTATGGCAAAGCGGTTAGAGATCGTAAACGAAAGAAGTATAAAGAACCAAAATTTATATGAGCATGATAATTAAAATCAAGAATCTTGTCGGAGATTTTGCAGAAAATAAAGATGTGGCAAAAGACTTACGTATCACCAAGATTATGCCGACCTTGGCAGATGGCCGGGATATTGTATTGGATTTTTCTGGAGTTAGCGGTACGACTCAATCATTTATTCATGCATTGATTTCTGAACCAATTCGGCGGTTTCGTGACGTGGCTTTAGAAAAGATACATTATAAAAATTGCTCAGATGTTGTTAAGGAAGTTATCAAAACTGTGTCTGAATATATGCAAGAAAGTCTTGATTCGGAAAATTATGAAGAATAACAGTAATAAATACAATTTAGTTGCGGAGAATCCACAAAGCACTGTTGTGAGTGAATATGTGGCTGAAAGTGTTCGTATTGCTCATTATCAGAGCGAGGCGGATTTGGAACAGGCTTTTATCAAACAACTCGAGACACAGGCGTACGAATATCTGCCCATCACATCCGAAGCTGATTTGGTACTCAACTTGCGCAAACAATTGGAGAAACTCAATGATTTTACTTTTACGGACAGTGAATGGGGGCGGTTTTTTGCCATGAATGCTGGCGCAGGTGGACGTCCGGATTTGAAAACAACCGAGCAAGCTTTTGGTGAAAAATTGCATACCTACACTATCGTAAACGCGATTGCTGATAAAAATGTTTTGCCATTTAAGGTTGATTATGTTTCAACTGTTAAGGAAGCCGAAAATATTGAGGATGTAAAGATAAAAGATATTGACCGTGAGGCAGTGCTGGCTTCGCCGAAACGCTTGGCAAATATTGTGGGCTACATTCGCGAGCCTTTTAACCAAAAGACCAAACGAAATAGTTTTTATAAGCTGAAAGATCGCAGGTTAGCAGGGTTCAATTCTATTTTTGCCGTTTCGTCTATTGATGTGGCAAAGAAGTATTATGCCGAGTTTGGCGCTGCTATTACTAAAGTCCTGCCACCTGTGTCCCGATTTTCACCAACTGGCGAACGTAC
>MFQK01000048.1:0-9222 GCA_001783035.1 Candidatus Magasanikbacteria bacterium RIFCSPLOWO2_02_FULL_44_11 | reverse complement strand
CGATTTTTTGATATTTCGGGCGGTAAGTTTCCAGAGCAAAATTAATTTATGGAAGTCGAATCAAAACAACAAATTCTAGAACGCCGGAAAGAAATCGAGCAGGAGCTCGTGGATATGCTCAAAGAAACCGAGAGTGATTTTACTTTGGATCATGTCCGGGATGCCATTTTCCACGAAGAGGATAACGACGACATGATGAAAGTCGTGGCGATGTTTGATCGGGGCGGAGACGCTACCGAACTAGAAAATGTGCTTGAGTTGGTAACCGATGCTTGGAACTACTTTCCGCACGAGATACTTGGCGGTATCTCTCCAGCCGAGAAATTTTTAGAATATAACGATAAATCTAAAAAACGATTATGAAAATCAACAACCCATTCAAACTCATCATAGTTATCGTAGTTTCCGAGCTTTAAACTACGCTATTTGGATATTAAATTAATTACTGCTAAAATAAAACTATGAAAACAGTCGTACTTTGCGGCAGTCGTCGCTTCAAACCGGATTTGAAATAAAATATGAAATATACAGATAGAGTATATGGTAATTTTGAAATTACAGAACCGGTAATTTTAGAATTGATAAATTCTCCAACACTTCAAAGATTAAAAGACATAGACCAAGCTGGATATTTTGAACCTCATTTTCCAGGTACTGCGCATTCGCGTTTTGAACATTCAATCGGCGATTATTTGCTTTTGCAAAATTATGGTGCCGCAATTGAAGAGCAAATTGCCGGGCTTATTCACGACGTTTCTCATTCGGCATTTTCTCACTGCATAGATTATGTCTTAGATTCTGGCTCTGAAAAGGAACATAGTCATCAGGATAATATTTTCGATGATTATGTTAGAAAATCAGAAATACCGGAAATACTCAAAAAATACAATCTTGATTTGGATTATATTCTCGATGATAAAAATTTTCCTCTTAAAGAAAATGATTTGCCGGATTTATGTTCGGATAGGATAGATTATTCGTTAAGAACCGCTGTTGTTTTTAAAGAAATAGAAAACGGAAAATTTTTTACTGATAACCTCGCGGCAAAAAACGGAAAGTGGATTTTTAAAGATTTTGAAAGTGCAAAAAAATATGCGGAATTATTTTTGATACTCAATACAAAATATTATTCCGGAATACCGTCTGCCGTTATGTTTCTAACTGTTGGCAATTATCTCCGCTACGCGCTTTCAAAAGAATATATTTTTGAAACCGATTTATACACGACTGATAAAATTGTTCTTTCAAAAATAGAATCTCACATCGGCAATGACCCTAAATTAAAATTACTTTTTGAAAGAATGAACAATAAAATTGGTTTTAGAAATGACCAAACTAACTATGATGGAAAAGTATTTTGCAAATCACGAGTAGTTGACCCACTCTGTTTGCACCATGGAGAAATTAAAAGAGTTTCAGAAATAGAACCAAGTTGGTCTGATATAATTATTCGGGAATCAAAACCAAAAGAATATTTTTTAAAATTCGATAGATAGCTGACGAATTTCCAAAAAGAGACGAACGCCTATCTTTATCTATAATACCTTACTATCCTCTTCACCGGTTAACCAGAGCGCTCTGCGCTTATTTACCATATTGCCTTGTCAAACTTACGTGTAGCCCTTATAATAACGATTAGCACGCCGCCGCAGCTCTGCCTGTCAGAGCCCAAGTGAACGCGCTCGTTGGTCGCCCCTCGCCGGTTTAGCAGGGGGGCGACCTTTTCATGTGAGACATATACCAGAATGTATATTTAAAATGGTCTGCGCTATCCACATATCTTCCCTTGCCACCCCAAAATTGCCGTGATAAGATAACTAAGCACAATAAAAAAGGAGCGAAAAAAGTCGCTTTTTTTTATTGAAAATTTGGAGAGAGAACCATCCCGACTGGTCTGTTTGGTATTATCTCCATTTCTATAGGTAGTGGTGTTATCCACAGTTGACCACTACCCATAGTAGTTGTACAATAGAAAACACAGTAGGTGCTTTATTTTTATCTCTTGTCCCGACTATGTCGACGATTAAAAAAATAAAAAAACGCGATGGGTCGCTGGTTGATTTCCAAACCGAAAAAATCAACGTCGCCATCCAAAAAGCGTTTAGAGAAGTAAAGGGTAATATTAATCCGGAAGTCGCCAAAACCCTGGGCGACAACATCGTCAAAAACTTAGAAAGCTTCTTTACCGAATCGCATCCCGCAGTGGAAAATGTCCAAGATTTTGTAGAACGCGAGCTCATGCAGGCCGGTTTCTACGACGTCGCCAAATGTTACATCCTTTACCGCTATGAGCACGCCAAAGAACGAGCCGAAAAGAAAAAAGAAACCTTGGAAAAAATCGAAAACAACGACCTGACCATCACCAAACGCTCCGGTAAAAAAGAGGTCTTCTCGATGGATAAATTACGTCGTTCCTTAAGCTATGTTTTGAAAGGTCTCGAGAATGAAGTCGACGGCGAAGTGATTCTCGGCCAGTGCCGCTCGGAATTATACGAAAACATCAAAACCTCCGAAATTTTTCGAGCGCTCATCATGACGGCACGGGCCATGATCGAACAAGATCCGGCCTATTCCAAAGTTGCCTCCCGCTTACTCTTGAACCTCAACTACAAAGAATCTATCGGCAAGGATATTATAGATTTTTCAAAACTTGACCAACAATACCGCGAAACTTTTATTCGCAATTTAAGAAAGGGCGTCGAAATCGAAAGGCTGGATCCACGCTTGCTAGCCTTTGATTTGGACAAACTTGCTAAAGCTCTGGTATTGGAACGCGACGACTTGTTTGTGTATCTGGGTATGCAGACGTTGTATGATCGGTACTTCGTGTCCGACCATGCCACCAAACAAGTGCTGGAGATGCCGCAAACTTTTTGGATGCGCGTCGCGATGGGCATGGCCATCAATGAAAAAAATCGGACCGACTGGACACTCAAATTTTACGAAGTGCTCTCGACAATGCACTATACTCCGTCCACCCCCACCCTGTTCCATTCCGGTACGCCAAAACCTCAATTAAGCTCATGCTACCTAAACACTGTCGAAGACTCACTCGAAAATATCTTTAAAACCTATAGCGATAATTCTCAACTATCTAAATGGTCGGGCGGGATCGGCACCGATTGGACCAATATCCGCGGCACCGGCGCCTTCATCAAAGGTACCGGCGTCGAATCGCAGGGCGTTATTCCATTCTTAAAAATAGCCAATGACGTGACAGTGGCCATCAACCGCTCCGGCCGCCGCCGCGGCGCCTCGTGCGTCTACCTCGAGGTTTGGCATTGGGATATTGAATCGTTCTTGGAGCTCCGCAAAAATACCGGCGATGAGCGCCGGCGCACCCACGATATGGACACCGCCAACTGGATACCCGACTTATTTATGAAACGCGTCCGCGAAGATGGCGATTGGACGCTTTTCTCACCCGAAGAGGTTTCCGATTTACACCATATTTATGGCAATCGTTTTGAAGAACGCTACACTCGTTATGAACGGTTGGCTAAAGAAGGAAAAATTCAATTATCCAAAACTTTAAAAGCCCGCGACCTTTGGAAAAAAATGTTGGGCATGCTTTTTGAAACCGGCCACCCTTGGATCACTTTCAAAGACCCGTCAAATGTACGATCCCCGCAAGATCATGTCGGCGTCATTCATAACTCTAATTTGTGCACGGAAATCACCTTAAACACCTCCGAAAACGAAACCGCCGTGTGCAACCTGGGCTCTCTCAACTTCTCCAAGTTTATAGTCAACGGAAAATTTGATGAACGTATCGTGCGCGAAACAATCACCATCGCCATGCGCATGCTCGACAATGTCATCGACATTAACTTTTATCCCACTGCCGACGCTCAACGCTCCAATCTCCGCCATCGACCGGTTGGTATGGGAATTCTCGGCTTCCAAGATTCATTATATCTGCAGGGCCTCGATTTTAACTCCGAAGAGTGCGTTAAATTTGCCGACTATAGCATGGAAGTCGTTTCCTACTACGCTATTCTCACCTCGGCTGAATTAGCCAAAGAAAAGGGAGCCTACGAAACCTTCCGTGGATCAAAGTGGGACCGCGGCATTCTACCAATCGACACCCTCGACCTGCTCGAACGCGAACGGGGTGAAAAAATTAACGTCGATCGTGTCAGTCATCTCGATTGGACACTGGTCCGAAACACCATCAAAGAATTTGGTATGCGTAATTCCAATTGCTTAGCTATGGCACCGACCGCCACAATTGCGAACATTGTCGGACGCATACCCACTATCGAACCAATCTATAAAAATCTCTACGTCAAATCCAACCAAGCCGGCGATTTCACTATCATCAATCCCTACTTGGTCGAAGATCTGAAAAAGCTTGGCCTTTGGGATTTTGAAATGCTTGGTAAAATCAAATTCCATGATGGTAGTATTACAGAAATTACCGAAATTCCCCAACAAATTCGCGGAAAATATAAAGAAGTTTTTGAAATCAATCCACAATGGCTCATTAAATCAGCCGCTTACCGCGGAAAGTGGATTGACCAAAGCCAATCGCTAAATATTTATTTTGCGGGCACTTCGGGTAAAGATTTAAGCGATGTATATCTCTACGCTTGGGAAATGGGATTAAAAACCACCTACTATCTGCGCACATTGGCCGCTTCACAGGTTGAAAAATCGACCGTCAACACCAATGAATTTGGCTCAACACATACCAGAAAGATTGATGCCGGTGTCACCTCGACTCAGAGCCAGGCGAGCGCCCCTTCTACCGCCGCTACCACGATTAAACAATCCGGGGCAGCTTTAATGGCTCAGGCAGTGGCTCAAGCCGGACACACACCCACCGATGCCTGTAAAATCGCCGACCCCTCTTGCGAATCATGCCAATAATTTCTGTCTTTTTCCCCGACATATATGCCTATCATAAAAACAACTGATAAGGTTGATATCAATCAACGCCGCATTATTAATGGCGCCGATGCCGATGTCATCCAGCTCTACCCGATGCGGCATTTATTTGCTTGGGAAGCCTACAACACCGGCAACTCCAACCATTGGCTCCCCACCGAAATCAGCATGCAGCGGGATATTGAACAGTGGAAATCTACGACATTCCTGACCGAAGACGAACGTACCGCGCTAAAGACCGTGCTCGGCTTCTTTACTACAGCCGATTCAATCGCCGCCAACAACGTCGTTCTAGCCATGTATCGCCACATCACTTCTCCGGAATGCCGTATGTACCTGCTTCGCCAGGCCTACGAAGAAGCCATCCACACGCACGCCTACCAATATATCGTGGAAAGTTTGGGATTGGATGAGGGTGAAATATTTAACATGTATCGCGAAGTTGATTCTATCTATAATAAAGACGTTTTTATTTTGAATTTTAATGAGGGAATTTTTAATTCCGAATTTAAAACCGGTACTCTCGAAAATGACCAAAAATTCCTCGAAAACATGGTTGTTTTTTCTTTAATTTTGGAAGGAATCTTTTTCTACAGCTCTTTTGCCGTGATGTTTGGTTTCCAACGTCAAAACAAAATGATCGGTGTCGCCGAACAAATCCAATATATTATGCGCGATGAATCCCAGCACCTGAATTTTGGTATCAATATCATAAACGGTATTAAAGAAGAACAGCCGGGGCTTTGGACACCGGCCTTCCAACAACACGCTGTCGACCTGGTGCGCCAAGCGGTCGATCTCGAAGCTAAGTTTGCCGCTGAAGTATTTCCGAAAGGAATTTTTGGTATGAATGCCGATGGTTTTCGCAAGTATATTGAGTACGTTGCCGACCGCCGTTTGGGCCGCGTCGGTTTGCCGGCACAATACAATACACCCAATCCATTTCCTTGGATGTCCGAAGCGGTCGACCTGAATAAAGAAAAAAATTTCTTTGAAACCCGCGTCACGGAATACAAAGTCGGCGGCACATTAGATTGGTAATTATACACAGCTCCTCGTGACAGACTTTTATCTCCGTGTTATAATAACCACAGTCAAATAGCCCTAGAAACCTATTTTGAACCACTTAAAACAGCCCTTCAGGGCTGTTTTAAGTTTATCTTTTTTCTACACTCTCTGTGGGCTTCTACGTTTGCTTTGGAACAGCTTTACTGTCTGATTGGCATGACGATATATAAATAGCTCATATCGTTCTTAGGCAAGAAAACACACGGGCTGTAGGCGTTTATAATTTTGATCTGGGTTTCTACCGTATCAAAACTATTTATTCCATCTAAAATATAACGGTTGTTCAAAAGAAGTGTCGCCCCCACGCCTTGGATATCTGCCGTCAACTCTGAACTATATTCGCCTGTTTGTGTGGAAACCGATGAAACACCAATCGTACCGACCTCGGGACGTAATATTAATGACACTGCATTTACCCCACTCGTCGTAAACAAACCGGAAGCCTTCATTTCTTTAATTATGTTCGTCGTATCGACCGTCGCGGTGCTTACAAAATCTTTAGGAATAATTTGTTTATAATCCGGATATGATCCTTCCACCAACCGAGAAATTATTTGAGCGCTTCCATAGCTTACCATGATTTGGTTGTCGCTTACTAAGATTCTGGCCTGTTTTTCTTCTTCACCTGTTTCACTTAATAAATGATTAAATTCCTGAGCCGAACGGCCGGGAATAATTATTTGAATACTGTCACCACCTTGCTTTAAAGAAATTTTCTTTTCAGCCAATCGATAGCTGTCGGTAGCGGCCAAAGTCATCATTTGATCTCCTTCATTATTAAAACCGCAAAAAACACCGGCTAATTCCGGTCTTATATCGTTTTTTGCCACCGCCGGCAAAACTTGAATTAATCCCCGCTTAAATTCCTGGGAATCTACCAAAAAACCCTTACCCTGCTCCAACGAAGGAATGATTGGATAATCTTCGGCCGAAGTGCCCTTAATTTTGGTAGATGATTTGCCGCAAGTTATCAATAACTCATTTTCACGGAGAGTAAAATCAATCTTTTCATTTGGAAGCAAATTAACAAAATCCAATAATGTCCTGGCCGGAACGGTAAACGAGCCGTTCTCCTCAATTTTGGCTCGAACCGACACCACTATGGCTAACTCAAGATTGGTGGCAATAATTTCTACTTTTTGCTCGTATGCCTTAATAAGAACATTATTAAGTATTGGCAAATTTACATTCTTACCGGTTACCCCGCTAACGAGTGCCAAGGCATGAGCTATATTTTCTTTGGTACAAATTATTTTCATATTATGTGTTGGCTAATAGTATTATAGTTATTATATATATATTAATATACTAATAATAATAAGCGGTGGGGATGGAGTGGATAAGTCTTGTTTTCTCGTTAGATAAGCCATTTAATCTGTTCATATATTTACGTTTATCTTTTCGTATATTTATATAAATGGTGTAAAAATTTTTTTTTCTTTTCAGCGAACGTGTATAACTGTACTCAAATGTGGATGGAAGCGGGGAAATTTTTACTTGGTTATTAACCGACTCACCACTCGTCCTCTACAGTTTATACACAACTTTGTTCACATGTTGTTGATATATAATCGCTGTTTTAATAATTCAACCTCCTGTTTCAATTTTAGATCATTATCAATTTCAACAACAATTTTTTCATGAGCGTGCATAGCTGTTGTATGGTCTCGCCCGCCAAGCTCTTCTCCGATTGCCGGATATGACATCTTTAATTCTTCACGCATAAGGTACATAATAATTTGTCGCGGCGTTGAGACCTTTTTTTCACGATTCTTACCAAGAAGGTCATCTTTGGAAAGGCTATAAAATTGGCCAACCGTATCGATAAGCTGCATTGGAGTCAAAGATTGTCGAACCGTAGCCCCAGCCCGCTGAGCCAAGATTGATTTAATTGATTCCGGTGTCGGTTGAATATTTTTAAGTTGGTGCCAAGCAATAATTTTATTCAAAACACCTTCCAGCTCGCGAATATTATTTTGGATAGTTATTGCGACGGTTTGAATAAGTTTAAGAGATATTAGAAAGTTCTTTTCGTTGCATTTACGCTCTAAAATAGCCACTTTTGTTTCAAAATCCGGTGGTGCAACATCGGCAATCATCCCCCATTCAAATCGTGATTTTAAGCGGTCCTCTAAAGCCGGAATGGCTTTGGGTGGTCTGTCTGAAGTAAGAATAACTTGTTTATTAGCTTGATGCAATTCATTAAAAGTATGAAAAAAAGACTCTTGCGTACCTTCTTTACCCGCGATAAATTGGATGTCATCAATTAACAAAATATCTATGTGGCGATAACGAATCTGAAATTCTTTGGCCGTACGTTCTTTGATAGAACCAATAAAATCATTGGAAAACTTTTCAGCGCTAACATACATAATATTAATTGAAGGATTTCTTTTAATTAATTCATTACCGACCGCCTGAATAAGATGAGTTTTTCCCAAACCGACACCACCATAAATAAACAAGGGGTTATAAGCTTCGCCGGGGCGCTGACAAACGGCCTGAGCGGCAGCATAGGCGAGCTCGCTACCTTTACCGACTACAAAATTTTCAAAACTGTATTTAGGGTTAAGAACAAACCCGCCATTGGTATTTTGTTGCTGTTTTTGTGGAGAATAGTTTTGGTTGGAGTATTGTGGGTTATAATATGGTTGTGAATTAATAGAAAAGGCAGGCTCGGGAGAGAAAATTGGTTCGTTGGCTACGGTGTTTTCGGTCGCGTTCATAAAAACCTCTTGTTCTAAGACATTTTTTATATTTTCTATTTTATACTCCAGTTTTTTGATTGGTTTACCACTGACACGCTCCAGAGATTTAATAACCTCTTGGTGATATTTTTTTTCCAGCCAGGCTTTAGTGAAAGCGTTTGGTACACAAATAAGTACTTGACCGGCCTGGAAGGTAATAATTCCAGTTTTTTTAAACCATGTAATAAAGTTGGCTTTGGAGATATTTAATTCTAGTTCAGCCAGCACTGTTTGCCACATTTCGTTGTTGGTCATACAATTTTATGGGGAGGCGATTTAAGGAAGTTCGTGCATTGTAGCATAGTTCCACTTTTACTGAAATTTTAGCGCTAATTCAAAGTGGATAAGGTGTGTAAAAATACTACCAGACTGTGCATAACTTAGCAATGTTTTTGATTAATAACAGACTTCCGGAAAAGGAATGATCCCTAAAGATGTCAAACCAAAGTAGAAATGTCACCTTTTGACCAAAGTAGAAATGTCATCCCTTCGTGGTTTGTAAATTAATTTTGTTCGT
>MFQK01000047.1:1854-17033 GCA_001783035.1 Candidatus Magasanikbacteria bacterium RIFCSPLOWO2_02_FULL_44_11 | reverse complement strand
GCTTTAATTGGCGAACAGCCAAACCCTTGGGAGCTTCTCCACCCCCAGGATGCGATGAGCCGACATCGAGGTGCCAAACCTGGCCGTCTATGTGGACTATCGGGCCAGATCAGCCTGTTATCCCCGGAGTAGCTTTTATCCGTTGATCTTCCACCTTCCTATGAAGGATGGTCGGTTCACTAACTTCCGCTTTCGCGACTGCTCGAGTTGTAGCTCTTGCAGTAAAGCAGGCTTGTGCGTTTGCGCGTCCAGCTCGATTTCCATCCGAGCTAAGCCTACCTTTGTAAACGCCTCCGTTACTTTTTGGGAGGCAACCGCCCCAGTTAAACTACCCATCAGCCACTGTCTTCTCTCCCGGATTCACGGGGGAAAATTAGGCATACAGTAATCCAAGGGTGGTGTCTCATTGGCGCCCGAAGGCTCCCACCTACGCTCAACATGAATTACCGTATACCAATAGCAAATTGTAGTAAAGCTTCACGGGGTCTTTTCGTCTAGTTGCGGGTAGGAGGCATCTTCACCTCCCTTGCAATTTCACTGAGTCCCTCGTTGAGACAGTCGCACTATCGTTATGCCATTCGTGCAGGTCGGAACTCCATTGTGTTATCATTCTGTTACCAGAATGTTCAGACTATACCTTCATCTTGTCAGTATCTGTAGAAGTGATTGCTTATCATATCGTCGAGCTCCCCAGTTATTCATCGCATAAGCCCTGGTAATGATTTCACTCATACCGGCTTTTGTTAGATGTTTACCCTGAGCCATAAGTAGGCAGATGGACTTACATTTCTGAAAGTCGGCTGCTTTGGAAGTTCGAAGTGGATGCTGATCAAAGTGAGGAATGACTACCTCAAGAAGATCAGTTAAACTTCGTACTTCATATTTATAGGTCTCATCGCTTCGATTGAAGCGAACAGTTCCGCATCCAAAAAATTCGACAATCCAATCAAGGATCGCTTTGTTTCTTTGATGCTGACTGAGGGTAAAACTGGGTCGAACTTCTATACCAAGTCTCATGGTAGGTCGTTTCTGGAAACTAACCAGAAAACTGCCTTCACCATCGGTGAGACCGGTAAGATATGACGCATCGTTCGTGGATACTCTTGTTGTGACAAGAGCTGACGTGTTGTATGCCATATTGCTATGGTCAAACCTCGCCTTTCGGCTCAGTCGTTACGGGTCACAAGTTATTCAAACAAGTGTTCCCACGGTATTATCCATTTTCAGGACTCCACCGTTATGAGTCAGTATGCTTGTGCCATGTTGCCACGGCACTCGGGCAAGTATTCTCCGACCAGAAGAATTTGTTCACCCGACAAGGAATTTCGCTGAGGCTTTCCTTTTTTTAGCCTGGACTATAACTTCATCCTTATTATTTAAGGAGCACAGCGTTTAGTCTCTGAGGATTCCCTAACTAAACTTAGTCAGGGCCTTTCCTGCTGATCGCCCTTCATGGTTCAAGGACTTCTCAGCATATGGCTGCGTGTTTTTGAGGACCTGCTCTATCTTACGATGGAGCGAAGCAGCTTTTTACGATTATACACGACTATTTATAAAGTTTTCATAAACTTTTCCTATTACCGTCCCAGTCCTGTTCACTTCCATTTTTAAATGAAGGCGAACACCTTAGGACGGTTATAGTTACCGCCGGCGTTCATCAGCGCTTCAGTTCAAGCCTTGCAGCTCTCCCCTTAACGTTCTGACACTGGCCAGGCATCACTCCCTATACGTCAGCTTGCGCTTTTGCAGGGAGCTGTGTTTTTGGTAAACAGTCGCAGTGCGTCTTTTGTTGTAACCCATCTTGCGATGGGCAGGCCTTATCCCGAAGTTACGGCCGTTGTATTGCAGAGTTCCTAAACGAGGGTTCTCTCATACGCCTTAGTCTCCTCGACTCACCCACCTGTGTCGGTTTACGGTACGGTTATATACAGCTTAACGGCGACAAGCTTTTCTAGACACCACATCCCCTTGCGTCGACTCCACCCGAAGGTTTCATCTTCATCTTGCGAAACGTGCATATTCAGAACACGAGCAAAGCTTTATGATGTGCACTTGGCACCAAACTGTATATAGTGCAGGAATATTAACCTGCTCTTCCATCGGTTACGCCTTTCGGCCTGGCCTTAGGATCGACTAACCCTGGGTCGATTCTCGTTGCCCAGGAAACCTTGGATTTTCGGCGGACAGGATTCTCACCTGTCTTATTGCTACTTATGCCTGCATTCTCACTTCTTAGCACTCCACCCCGGCTCACGCCTAGGGCTTCTGTGCGCTAAGAACGCTCCTCTACCACTACCGGAAGTCAGACTTCAGATATCAGATCTTGGAATATTTTTGGATACTGCTTGAATGTACTTATTAAGTTGCTTGGAGATGATCGTAAATTGCTTGATCAACGCCGCGCAGGTCTCTGTTTTGATTTGAGAAAAATGTGCTAACTGGATAATTCGTAGGTGAGTTATGGTCTCATCCGACGAACCGATAGCCATTTCCAGAAACCGACGGTATTCCTTTTGCGATCGACGTTTAGCAAAACCTTCAGCTATCTGCGCGGGAACGGATCTTCCGGCGTTGAGTAGTTGGATTTTTAAACGTGAATCGCTTCGAGGGATAAGACTTGCCAATCGTTGCAGTGGTTCTAAAAGAACCAGCACATTCCGATAGACTTTTATATCTTGTACATCATACATACTTTCCTCCTTAATATTCAGATTTCTGACTTCTGCAGTCCGACCTCCGATAGTTCGCAGCTTCGGTACCATGTTTGAGCCCCGATACATTTTCGGCGCGAAAACTCTTGACCAGTGAGCTGTTACGCTTTCTTTAAAGGATGGCTGCTTCTAAGCCAACCTCCTGGTTGTATAAGAGTTAACACCACCTTTTACACTTAACATGGATTTAGGGACCTTAGCTAGCGATCATGGGCTGTTTCCCTTTTGACTATGGCGCTTAGCCGTCACAGTCTGACTCCCGAGATTTGGCTGTCGGTATTCGGAGTTTGATTGAAAACGGTATCCCGAAGGACCCAATTCTCATCCAGTGCTCTACCACCAACAGGAACTCTCGAGGCTAGTCCTAAAACTATTTCGAGGAGAACCAGCTATCACCGAGTTCGATTAGAATTTCTCTCCTATCCACAACTCATCTCCGAGTGTTGCACGGCTCGTGAGTTCGGACCTCCCGTTGGCTTTCGCCAACGTTCATCCTGGTCATGGATAGCTCACCCGGTTTCGGGTTATGTGCATGCCATCATATGCGCCCTTTCAGACTCGGTTTCCCTATGCCTCCACCCCAGAAGGGTTTAAGCGACGACATACAGCATACTCGCAGGCTCATTCTTCAATAGGAACACGGTCATCCAGCTATCTTGCGACAGCTACGGACTCCCGCTCTTTGTAAGCGTACGGTTTCAGATACTATTTCATCGCCTTCAACAGGCTGCTTTTCACCGTTCCCTCGTGGTACTTGTCCACTATCGATCACTAAAAGTTTTTAGTCTTAGACCATAGTCGGCCCAGATTCAGACGGAATTTCACGAGTCCCGCCCTACTTAAGAACATAAACTACAGCTGGTGTATTTTTTTCACGTACGGGACTATTACCCTCTTCGGTTGTTCTTTCCAGAACAATTCTGTTAAAAATACCCCATTATGCTGCCCAGTCTCACAGGTAACTGGCATCTATGTCTTGCAACGTCATAAACACAACGGCCTGTCCTTTAAGTTATCATTCAAAATTAATCTTGCGATCAACCTCTTGTGATAACAACATGTTTATGATTTAGACTTTTCCCTTTTCGCTCGCCACTACTCAGGGAATCTCTTCGATTTCTTTTCCTCTAGGTACTGAGATGTTTCACTTCCCTAGGTTTCCTTCACACACCTATGTATTCAGTGTGAGATATCACGATCAAGTCGTGATGGGTTTCCCCATTCGGACATCCCCGGATCAAAGCTTGTTTGGGAGCTCCCCGAGGCTTATCGCACCCTACAACGTCCTTCTTCGTCTTTTAGTGTCAAGGCATCCACCATACGCCCTTATTTAATTGCGCATAACAAAAACACTCAATCGTGCTTCATTATGTTATTTTCTTACTTAGCATTTGTTAGCAATTTTGCTTACTTTTTGGAATCTGCATTTTTCAGTTATTGCATGTGTGTAGACCGGATATCGGATGTCGGAAATCTGATCTCCGATTTCCGAATTCCGGAACCTACATACCCTATTTGATTTTAGTTGCTATATACTGTTGAATTGTCAACGTGCGATCCGTTTCAGTCGGGACAGTCATTTCAATCAGAGTGAGAAATCTTTTTGGAAGATTGCTGACTTCGATCGAGATGATTTTTTTGTCGCAGCCGTCTGCCAAATACCCGGTGGGCAAAAAAACAGAACCGCAATCAAGCGGCCCTGGTTAAAATTCGTGAGAACTTTTTAACCGCTTGGATGATCAGAGTAAAAGGTTGTAGTGATGGTAAACATGGTTGTTTAAAACGCTACTTTTTTTACCCCAGAGGTCCAAGCGATTACGATGCTTCCAATGTCTTGTGGACGTGGTCTCCTTTCGGAGGGTTTATCGTATGCGCGATTATACATCGATTCTTATTTCTTGTCAAGAGGCACAATGGGGATAAAGTGAGGATAAAGTATGAGTTCGAGAGTAACAAAAAACCGGCTTGTTAGGCCAGTTTGAAAAGATATTACAATCGACTTAACTGTAACCTATACCCCCGCAATTTTTCAGTCAATACTTGAGTGTCCAGCAGATAATTTAAATCTCTATAAAAATAATTTTCGCTACTACCGCTTCCTTCCTCCATATAACGGAACTCGTCTTTCACCGCACCAACCAAGTGCGGCTTACGCTCTTTTGTTAGTGAATGTTCATGAACATACTTTTTGTGCGCGTCAGCGTACACCTTAATCTTTTCAGAAAATTCATTGAATAATTGGTTATATTTTCCAAGCTCATCAATTGCTTTTTCGGTAAGTTCAATAAGTTTCTCAAGTTTTTCTTTTGCTTGTATCTTTAAATTTTCCGACTTTTCTTTCAATGCTTTTCGACCAGACTTGAAAAATGTATGTTCTACCTTAAAAAGATCATTTTCTGTTTTCGATTTTTGATTTACTGTTTCGAACAAGTCTTTGTTCAGCTTGTCGGCTTGCCTTACATAGCCGAGCTCAGATCCTTTCGGACTAACAGCGAACTCTTGGCTATTTATTACAAAATCTTGCAATTCACGCTCCTTTTTCTTGGCTACATTAAGAGCTTCTCTTGCTTCCTGTAAAGCTTCCGCTTCTTTTGCTTCTTGGCGAACTTTTGCCTCGGCTTCTGCTTGCTTTTGCCGTTTATTGCTATCAAAATTTTTGTTTTCTTTAGCAGCCTCATCATGCATACTATTCCATTCTGCTTGAGCTTTCTCACGCTGTCTATCTTCCGCACTCAATTCATTATATTTCTTTCGATAAAGATCTTTTTGGATGTACTCTATAAACTCCTTATGTGTTTCACCTTTGTCTCCGTCATAGTGTGCCACATTTTCAAGCGCCAAATCATATATTGTATCTTTTTTAAACAACCCCTTCGCTTTATCATAAATAGTAACCTGGTCCTCGTCATAAGACCTTTTTTTAAAATTCAACGGCTCCTCACCCTCTTTTTCCTTAAATAGAACGCTTCTAAAATCGGATAAAATACGAGTGTCTGCTATTGTGTACGGCGTGTTCTCCCTTCTCTTTAAATAATCTGTATGCCCTTCCTTATAACGGGAACCGGCCTTAAAAGTATTTTTCAATTTTTCAGCCACCGTTTGATTTTTTTCATAGGGCGAAGTTTCAAAAACCTTATCAATTTCCTCACGTGAGTATATTTTAAGCAAATGAAGAACAGCCTCCTCGCCACCAAAATACTCAAGCACTTTTTTCCAATCCTCTTGTCGCGTTTCAGGGGAAAAAGAAAGTCTGTCCAAACCTAACGCTTTTATTTGCTCGGCAGCATATCGCTCTGCCTTTTCTTTATTACTAAGAGTATTTTCCTTTTCCGCTTCTTCCTGCACCGCGCCATACACCTCCGTGTCTCCGGCGGCTGATTTTACTTCGCCGAAAGATGTTTCAATCGATTCTTTCGCGTCCGAAAAAGCCAGCTCCAGTTTTCCTAAAGCATTGCGTAAAGCGGGTGAAATTTCTTTATTGTCCTTTTCCAGATCGGCAATCATGGTTCTAGCTTGCGTCAACAATTTTTCTATTTTGACTGCTTCTTTAGCGGCGCTTCTTTCCTTTTCAATCAAATTTTCAAGATTTAATTTTCCTTTATCAATTTGTTGTTGTTTTTCTTCCCTTGCTTTTACCTGCTCCGCTTCGCGTTTTTCCTCTTCTTCCTTTTTGGACAATACCAAAGCTTCCTCTTTTTTAATGTTCTCTTTTTCAAACTGACCCTGCTCATCAAGGGCTCCAGCCAAAAGTTCTTCTAAATTTTCTGTCGTCATACAATTATGGAATTATTATGATATTTCTTAGTATACCACCTTGTCAACCAATTGTTAAGAAAAAATAATTGGCTAATCTTAGCCAATAAAATAGCTGTCGACAGGACGACCACCTTTTTAATACTCTTCGTCGTTGTTCCCCAAAAAATCATCGGTGTCCTCTTCCTCTTCTTTTTCTTCCATATCCTTTTTCTCTTCTACAACCGTGGTCGTATCTTCCTCAAATTCATCCTTATTTTTCTCTTCTTCAGCTAATTCTTCTCTAAATGTATTCCATTTGGCGCGCAAAACCTCTTTCATCCCCTCGGTATTTTGGTCGGCATCGAGCTCCCCGAGATCAATGTGCCCCTCGACGACCTCGTCAACAATCTCGTTCCACAATTCCCGCGTCTGAGCGCCTTGCTCGCGCGCTAATTCCACAATTTCGTGATACAGATTGTCGATGGTTAACGTAGTGATGGCCATATAATTAATTTGCGAATAAAATGATGCAGTAGCCCGTCTCGCCTATGACGTGGTCGATTGCCGGATGCTTACGAAGATAAGCGTTCACCGCTTCTTCCAGCTTACCGGTACCGATGCCATAGATAATTTTGGCTGCCGTATCTTGGTGAGACGTAGTATACAAAAAAATCTCCAAGCGTTCCAGTGCCTCACTTGGGTATAACCCGTGCAAGTCAAGAGTCGGCAGGTCGTGCCGCAGCGAAGCGGCAAAAATTCGTACATTCATAACTATGTGTGGGCAAGGAGGGACTCGAACCCTCACTCCCGAAGGAACATGCTCCTAAGGCATGCGCGCATACCAATTCCGCCACTTGCCCATGGTCGGCATATGTAACCACAGAATAACAGAAAAATCAAGGCTTGTCACTAAAAAAGCCTCTCCGTCGAAAGAGAGGCCATTCGTAAGTAACTGCTCAACTCTAGGCGCTCGCCAATTTTCTATCCATTCGTTCAAAAATTTCGGCGGTTTGATCTGCAAGCTTATCATCGACATAACTCTTTAATTCGTATTTTAACCCACCAATATCGCTTTTGAATTCGATCCTAAGATCGTTTCTCAATTCAACCATGTCCTTTTTCAATTCTTGCCGCAAATCATCCAATTGGGGTATTAAAAAGGTATTGGAATACTCGAGGAGTGTTTCCATCATTTGTTCTTTCACATACGATTTTAGGTGCACCGTTTGTTCGTCGAGCAGCCCTTTCAATTGTTGCACTTGGCCTTTGTTAAACATAGATGTTTGGTTCTTTTCCATACTATACTTGATTAAATTAATAAAAGCAACTGGCGTAAAAATGAACGTACCAGCTGAAAAATAATAGCACCAAGAAGATAAAATTATCATAAAGAAAAACCATTCGTATCCGCGATCAACACGCCGCCGCGAAGTGTTGTGACCGCGGACAATTCTCTATCGCGGCCACAACCAAAAGACACTCGAACGAGTGTCTTTTGGTTGAGTGATTTATCTTTCTCATTGATATCGCGTCCTACAGTACCATGCGCTGATTAATATCGAGGTCGGCCGCCACCGCGATTGCCACCCATCGGTCGGGGACTACGGGCACGATCCATTCGATCCATCGGCGGACGTTCCTGGTAGCCTTCCGGTTTTGGCAATAATGCTTTCATGCTTAAATTTATGCGGCCGAGGTTATCAATTTCTTTGACCAACACTTTCACCTTATCCCCCATCTTCAAAACATCACTCGGTTTGTTGGTACGAGCCCAAGCGATTTCCGAGACGTGCACCAAGCCATCTTGGCCTGGCAAAATTTCGATAAACGCGCCAAAATCTTCCATACGAACGACCGTACCTTCATACTGTTCACCGGCGGTGACTTCGTGGGTCAACTGTTTAATCCAGGTAACAGCCTTTTCCATACCAACAGCATCGTTCGAGGTCACGTTGACGCGGCCATCGTCTTCAATATCAATGGCCACGCCGGTTTCGGCAATAATCTTATTAATAATCTTACCGCCGGGGCCAATAACATCACGAATTTTATCGGGATTGATCTGGATAGTGACAATGCGCGGCGCAAAAGGCGACAAATCTTTACGTGGTTCGGCCAAAATAGTCTTCATGAAATCTAAAATTTTCAAACGAGCTTCAAATGATTGTTTGAACGTTTGTTTCACAATCTCCCAGCTCAAGCCGTGCGTTTTGGTATCCATCTGGATAGCCGTAACGCCATCGTGAGTACCGGTAATTTTGAAGTCCATACCACCCGGGCCGTCTTCAATATCCTGCAAATCAGTCAAAACTTTATAACGGCCTTTCTCGTCACTCGCCAGACCCATCGCGATACCGGCGATTGGTTTCTTGATCGGTACACCCGCATCCATCAGCGCGAGCGTGGAAGCGCAAGCCGAAGCCATTGAGCTCGAACCATTTGAACCCAAGACTTCCGAAACCACGCGGATAGCGTAAGGAAAACCCAATTCATCTGGTAAGACCGGTTCAAGGGCGCGTTCTGCTAAAGCACCGTGACCAATTGCCCGATTGCCTGGTCCGCGCATCGGTCCTGCCTCGCCATACGTGGCCGGCGTATCATTATAATGATGCATGTAGCGTTTGGTGCCTTCTTCTTCCATAGTATCAAGCGTCTGGACATCACCTGGGGCGCCAAGCGTTACTACAGACAGCACCTGGGTATCACCGCGCATAAACAGGCCCGTACCATGCGTGCGAGGCAATAAACCAACTTCACCATATAAAGGTCGAATATCATCTAAACCGCGACCATCAAGACGTTGGCCCTTATCGAGAATTCGTTGCGTGATGAACTCCTCGACATATATTTTGACACGGCCAAGGATAATTTTTTTGATCTTTTCTTCAATTTCTTGCGCGGTGAGCATTTCTTCCACCGCTTTCTGGAAGCGGTCCACCATGGTCACGCGTTCAGCCTTACCTTTTTTTACACCGTCAAACATCCAATCATCGACATGGCTTTTAACCAACGCGCGGACTTGGGCTTCTGTTTTTTTCAAAAGCTGTTCCGATTCGGATAAGTTAGCTTCTAGATCCATTTTTTCTTTACCGGCTTCAGAACGAATTTTTTTGATAAAATCGATGACCGGACCCATTTCTTTGGCACCCAACTGCATGGCTTCCAGAATTTCTTGGTCAGGAACGTCGTTACTGGCCGCTTCAACCATAATAATCTTTTCCGGTGAGCCGGCAATGACGATGTCGGCATCGCCTGTTCCACGTTCGCTGAAACTTGGGTTAATTTTCCAAGCGCCGGCCACGCGACCAACGCGCACCCCGGCAATCGGACCATTCCATGGAATATCTGAAAGAGATAGGGCTACGGAAGCGGCGATCAAAGCCGGAATTTGCGGGTCATTATTACCATCATAAGAGAGCGCGGTCAAAATGACCTGCGCATCGTTGCGCGTATCTTGGTTAAAGAGCGGACGAATAGCCCGATCAACCAACCGGCCCGATAAAATAGCTTCTTCACTGGGGCGACCTTCGCGCTTGATAAAACGACTGCCTTTGATTTTTCCGGCGGCGTACAATTTTTCTTCAAAATTGACCATGAGCGGGAAAAAATCGATGCCGTCACGGGTTTTGTTGCTCATGACCGCGGTCGCTAAAAGCACCGTATCGCCATAGCGCACCGTGCATGAAGCGTTGGTCTGTAACGCAAATTTTCCTGTCTCGACCGAGAGGGTTCGTCCGGCCCAGTTCAAGGACCACTGTTGTACCTGCATAAATTGTCTACTGTTACGAAGATTGCTCTACGAGCTAAAGACCAGAAAATGGTCTGTGTGTCCGTAGATCAACCTTCTAAATAATAAAGGGGAAACCTTAAATCGCTTTACGGTCTCCTGGCTTATTACTTTTATAATACCGGCGGTCGCTAATTAAGAATTTAGCTTTGTCCTGGCTCAAATCCATGACATCATCGGCAATTTCGGCTAGCTTGGCCGAGGTGGTTTCGCCAAACGCGGCCACTTCAACCTGTTTACCCTGATTTTTCAAATACTCCACCAGCGGCACATAGTCGCCATCTCCACTCACAATAACAATCGCGTCAACCATCGGGGCCAAACGGATACAATCAACGGCGATACCTACGTCCCAATCAGCTTTTTTCTCACCACCGTAAAATATTTGCAGAGGTTTTTCTTTAGTCTCAATACCGAGATTATACAATGCATCAAAAAAAGGCTGTTCCTCTTTTGATTCCGTGCTAACTACATACGCGATGGCTCGGACCAATTTACGGCCGGCGGTCGCTTCGGTGACAATGTTGCCAAAATTAACCTTGCTGCCAAACAAATTTTTGGCGCTGTAATACATGTTTTGCACATCAATAAACACCCCAACACGTTGGTCGGGGTGCTTCAACGGATGACTTTTATTCATTGACGATTTCATTTTCTTTTTCAATAACCTCGGCTTCCTCATCGGGAGTTACCGCTGCTTGAGCAGTCGTGCCAAGTTTGGCAATGACGCGCGACTGTTTGATTTTCAATTTTTTAATCAAATTTTCGTAGCTCAACGCGTCTTCCTTTTTCAAGTAACGCATCAAAGAACGACGGGAAGAGACTTTGCGGAGCAAACCGCGGCGTGAGGAATGGTCTTTCGGATGCATTTTTAAATGCCCGATTAGTTCTTCGATTTCAGAGGTGAGGATAGCGATCTGCACTTCACTCGAACCGGTATCCCCTTCGTGTGTCTGGTATTTCTTGATGATCGACTGCTTTTTCTTTGTATCTATCATACATGCCTTATAGTCACCGCGCGCGCTTCAAGAGCATGTGTCCAAGCCGCTCGGACCCTATGACGGGTTAATTTAATGGCTATATATTATCAAAAGTGCGGCTTTTTGTCAAGATTGATTATCGGCATCCACAATATGAGTATGGTTGCGTTCCCGCAAGAAGCTGGCATGTTCCCTCTGTACCACACAAATCGCCAACACTGTGGTTGCCGTCGCTACACAAAGGAGAGGCTCCAGTTTGATAAACTGCGGCTGCGTCTGCGGTGGCACACGCTTGCGTCGGTTGCGACAATGCTTTAGGCGGTTCAAACTTATCACAAAATTTGGCTAGCTCCTGTCCCGAATTAATAACTTCTTCAACTGAATAAAAAGTATCAGCAGCATCACAATTTTCACGACTTGAGTAGCCGCAGACGATGACTTTATTATTTTCCATCTTTACACAAATACCATCATCGTCGGTTGGTTCAGTCGTTACGGCCCCCTGAACACAACCATCCCCAACATCCCAATAACATTGATTCAATAATCCACAACTTCTGCGATTCGTGATTGTTGTGCAAAAGCTCTGAGGATCAGATTTTATTGTCTTAATACACTGACCCTTTTGCGAATCATTCGGATCACTAAGCCACTCACATTCCGATTCCGATTGTGTGCAATCATTTGACGACATTATTCCTGCACAATCAACTATGGCAGGGTCGTCTTGGGGGTCGTCTTGGGATGTTGCTGGGATAGAATTTGTATCCAAACGAGAAAAAATAAATGTCGTTATGCCGTAGGCCGAAAGAACAACAATTAAACCTATCACAGCCGCTTCCAAAGTGTTTTTTGCTTCCAGTACCATTTCATCGTTTCCGCGAGCCGTCATCCAACGCAGCCCCGCGTAGGTCACCAAAATAAAAAAGGCGATCGCGAGGATCGCGAGTAAAGTTGAAACCACCTTACCAACAGACGCTTGGATGGAATTTTGTGGGCCGATTTCATAGCCTGCTTCCTTGGCTGTATCTTCTAGACCATAGCTCGCCGACCGAACAGCGAGCGGCATCAAGAACAAACTAAACAAAGCCATTATTCCTATTAAATACTTTGCTGCTTTCGACATAGTGACTCTCCTTGATTTTTCTTTAAAAATGCGGTAATATAGTGGGTATTTCCAAATACGATAATTGTCCCCGTGGTTCAATGGATAGAATAGGAGCCTTCTAAGCTCTTGATCTAGGTTCAATTCCTAGCGGGGACACCAGAGGAACATTGACCGCCCACTATCTTTCGTATATAATGAGCGCGGCTCTATTCCTACTTGGTGCCTATGGTATAATGGTTATTACGCGAGATTGTGGCTCTCGCAATACCGGTTCAATTCCGGTTAGGCACCCTTAGTCAACGAGGTTAAATACGTCACCACCTCACTCACTCCATTCTTCTGAAGATGCTCTTGACAAGCCTTCTCGAGCTTGGCCAAAACATCGGCATCATACAAACATCTTTGCACCAGCGCGGGGATGTTTTTTGCTTGAGGCTCGTAAAAACCCAGACCGTTATTCACCACAAAATCTTTATTGCCAGTTTCTTGTCCCCAAATAAAATGGGAAATGATAAGCGGTTTTTTTTGTTGCAATACTTCATGCACCACTCCCGCTCCCGCTTTGGCTATCACCACATCGGCTTTGACAATAAGTTCCGGTAGAAAATCCACGAAACCATAAACGGTGATTTGCTTTTTTGTTTGTCTAGTTACAGCTTCAATTTCTTTTTTCAATTTTTCATTCGTACCACAAACTACAACTATTTTTGCTACCACATCCGATTGTACTAAAGCATTTACCACGTCTTCAGCGCCGGGAAAACCGTTTCCTCCGCCTACAAGCAAAACTATCTTGCCTTCTTTATCGACAGACTTCTGTCGGGAAGGCGCCCCATGTATTATCTGCGGCACAACAACAATATTTTTTTCAGGTACACCCCTGGTCAGCGCGGTCTTTTTCACCATTGCCGATGCCACCACGTATTTCAATTCAGGATAATAGAACCAAATTGGCGGCGCGCTGTAAGGATCGGTCACGATTACAACTAGGGGAATTGCCCGGCCTGTTTTCTTGAGCGCACGGACAAGTGGCCCCACCAAAAAATAACTGGATACAATCAGATCGGGGTTTTCTGTTTGTAAAGATCGAACGAGCGCGTTGCCAACCAACATTTCGGCCAGTGTATTGTGCAACCACATAACGGGTCGCAATTTGCTGGCTTCATAAAGAAAAGCATAGAGCCATGGCAAATGATGAACTAAACCGGCGTAACCATTTTCGAACCACCGCCGCGAATAAGCGCCGGCCAATATACCGACATCAAACCAACTAAATTGGGCGTCACTTTTTTGTTTCAAAAACTCCTCGGCTACCGCTTGAACTGATGCTTTGTGGCCTCCGCCTGCTCCCGCGTAGTACAACCAAATCCGCATACCTTAATTATCGCTCCACAGGCAACCCCAAGAAAGATTATCGGCGCATCCTTGCATGGCGCTTTCAAGGGGGTCTGAACCATCACTCATCCCGCTATCCACGGGCCGTCCACCCGCAATGTTCGTCACCGCTATGGTAATAGCGTACGCCGAAAGGACAATAACCAAACCGATGATAGAATTGCGGATTGTTGTTTTTGCGCTGAGGACTTTCTCATCGTTTCCTCCAGCAGTCATCCAAGTATAGCCGGCATACACCATGAACCCAAACATAAGAGTTCCCACAATCGTCAAAATGGTTTTGATAATGAAAACCGCGATATAGCGCGGATCGACCGGGTCGCCCATATTAGCTCCTTTTGTTCCGGCGGCCGCGCCTAATTGTTTACCAATTTCATAGGCGGCACTGCCCGCGGGTTGGGCCAAGACAGGAACACTCATTGCAAAAAGCCCGACTGATAAAAAGGTGAGTAGCAAAAAATATTTCATACAAACAATCTAACAATTAGCGCCCACACACGTTGTGTTGCGGGATGAAAGAGCAACGGTCGTCAAAACATACACTGTAATACCATACGAGGCCAAGGTAATGATCATGCCGATAACGGCCATCTTTATAATGCTTTGCGCTTTAGTGACTTGCTCCTCGTTTCCGCTGGCGGTCATCCACAGAAAGCCGGCATAAATCGTCAGCGCGAAAAATAAAGTACCGACAAATGATAGGGCGACTTTAATTATCTTACCGACGGATTCAGATAGTGTCGTGTCTGTTACTCCAACAACATCATAACCACCCTTTTTTGCAATGTCGTTCGCTGTTCCACCTTGGCCTAAACCAATATCTGGCGCGGCAACAACCATAGCAGGGAAAAATAAAATTACCATTAGTAACAGTGACGAAATATTCACAAAAAATACTTTCATAAGCTATTGTATTACATCGCACCAGCTAGCAATTTTTAATTCCTGGCATGTCTTGTCTGTTCGCCACGTATAACCACTCGTTTCACACAGACCTTGACCGATAGTTGCGGAACAGTATTGATATTTTGATCCATCGTATCCATTGACACAGCAACCAGTAGGCGCAGCGGTAGAACCGGCAGACGGCGCAGCAGTTTGTGTCCCACCTCCTCCAACTTTGCTGGCAATGAAGAAAGTAATGCCATAAGCAGACATCGTGATGACCAAACCGATAATTGCTGCTTTTATAATACCTGTTGCTTTAGTAACTTGTTCATCATTGCCGCTCGCGGTCATCCACAAAATGCCGGCATAAATAGTTAGAACCAAAAAGATGGTGCCGACCATAGCTAAGACAGCTTTGATAACTGTTCCGACTGTTGATTGCAAATCTTTCTCCAAACCAGTGTTTCCAAGGGCCCCTTCTAAATTTGTCATCGAATTGCTAAGCGGACCGGCTAAAGCCGGTGATAAACTTAACACCACTCCAATCACGATCAAAGAAACAAGAAATATTTTAT
>MFQK01000047.1:0-1814 GCA_001783035.1 Candidatus Magasanikbacteria bacterium RIFCSPLOWO2_02_FULL_44_11 | reverse complement strand
ACCTTCAAATTATTGCAGGCCTTTGGTAATTGATCTCCAACAGAAGCAGTGCTACCGTCCATGGCGACTACTGTTTCATTTCCAGTTATAAAAGGACAAGTAGCGCTACTTGCTACAGTGACGTTATTTACTGACGACTGTGCCGTAGCACTTCCCTTATCTAAATTTTCAAACACAAACTTGGTGATTGCGTACGCAGCCAGGATAATTATTAAGCCAATGACCGCGCCTTCGATCATATCTTTGGACTTATCCACTTTTTCTGTATTGCCACGGGCGATCATCCAAGTCAAGCCGGCATAAACAATAATCAAGAAAAAAAGAATACCAACCATTCCAAGCACCGCCTTGATTATTGCACCAACTACGCCGGCCACACCAGTCTGACCTGCTATTCCTTTCGTTAATGCCGGTGGCGCGGCATCATTTAACCCAAAGTCTTCAGCCAAAGCAAAATTTGGCACCAAAACGGCCAGAAAAGCAAATGAAAATATAATTTTTTTAAGAAACCCCATATTTTAGAAAAAACTGTTGACCGACATCCAAGAATCACCCAATCGTCGCGTTGATGAGCGATCTGATAACAAACGTACTAATCGCGAAAGCGCTTAAAATTATGGCCAAACCAATAATACCGGCAAAAATCCATTTCTTGGCCTCGCCCACTTTTTCATCGTTCCCACCGGCAGTCATCCAGGTGAAACCGCCGATCAGAACGATCACCACCGCGATGATTCCAAGCAAACCCATAGCCACACGAATGATACGCGCCACGGTAATACGAATGTCGGTATCACCTAATCCGGTGACACGCGGTATATCCACGCCTAAATCTGGCCCAACATTACCTTGCAAACCAAAATTGGCCGAAGCGGCAGCTGGCACCAAAACCAGAACGGTCAAACCAACCAACAAAACGCGAACGAAAGATTGCATAGCGGGAATATTTTTAACGGCGAGTAAAAAATATAGTCCGCCATCCAACAGGAAAAATCTGTTGGAGGGGTTTGTAACTTAACCAGTAATATATTCACCAGGGGCAGTAGTGGTAGCAGTTATAAGGCTACTAATAACGAAGGTAGATATTGCGAAAGCAGATAAGATAATTGCCAAACCAATAATACCGGCAAAAATCCATTTCTTGGCCTCGCCAACTTTTTCATCGTTCCCGCCGGCAGTCATCCAGGTGAAACCGCCGATCAGAATGATCACCACCGCGACGATTCCAAGCAAACCCATTGCCACGCGGATAATACGAGCGATAGTAATGCGGACATCGGTGTTACTTAAACCTAACTGATTAGCAATTTCTTTTTCTGCATCGGTTGCATGAACATCCGACCCACCAAAAAGCTCGCCAGCATCAATTTTTGCCGGAACAGTTCCAGCTAATACAACCGCTGGTGCCGACATGGTCACCAAACTCATAGCGGCAATACTTGCCATCATCATGCTTGAAACAATTTTATGCATTGTCATAGTTTCACCTCCTTCCAATTATATAGATACATACCAATAACTTTCCATAAATTACACTTAGTATACCACATGCTTTCGAGGATGCCAATCATCACAGAGTTTTGTTGCTGGTCAAATAGTCTATGAAGGTCGTCAACAAAATGTAACTGGCAAAAACGAGGAACAAACCGATTACCGCCCACACCATAGTCTTGGTACCCGCTTCAACTCTTTCGGCATTGCCGGCCGAGGTCAACCACTTAAACCCACCGAGAACAAGCATAAACAGCGCCAATGCGCCAACGATTCCTAAGGCACCGCTGATTATGGTTTGAATTATTTCGCTTGCCTTTATT
>MFQK01000046.1:18427-31091 GCA_001783035.1 Candidatus Magasanikbacteria bacterium RIFCSPLOWO2_02_FULL_44_11 | reverse complement strand
ATTTCTATCAAACGAGCGGGCGAAGAAATCGGCGGCGCGTCGGTGTTGGCCTCCGGCGCGAATGGCAGTTATCATACCGTGGTTATCCGTCCGCTTGATTTGCTCGGCAGCGAATCGGAAAATATGCTTCACACCGTGCGCGTTGGAGCCGCTATCAAGTTTGATGATCCGGAAAATGACAATCCGTCTATTTTTAAAGGTCTGCCACCCGGCCGTGATTTTTACGAGTGGAAATTTACGACGAACAACACGCTCGATTTGAATCCGCCTTACGTGGTCAGTGTTTTTCCGGCCAATGGCACGGTGGAAAGTAAAAACAGTGTTATCCAGGTTGATTTTAACGAGCCCATCGACCCGACCGGCATCCAAGGTGTTTTCACAGATCAAAAAGACTATTTCGCCATCGAAGGAAATGTAATTTTTGCGACAACATCCCAGAGTACCCTCCCGCCGGGAGAGTTTAGGCTGCTCAACGGCTATAAGACTTTGGAATTTACATCGACGCTCGCCTGCGGCACGAATGCTTGCGGCGGCACGATATATTGCCTGCCGGTTTGCGACAAAACCGGCGCCGATTGCACCGAGGATACTTATGAAATTTTGTTGCGAGCCGGCCGGACTTTTACGAACAGTTCTTTTGAAGCGCTTCCTTTCTCCGGTCTGATGGATTTGTCGGGAAACGCACTCGATGCCAACCGAAATAAAATTGTCGACCAGGTTTCAATAACATCTCCGGTTTTTCCGAACCAGAAAGAATATGATAATTTTTTCTGGAGTTTTCGCCTGAATGACCGGGTGGATATGACTGCGCCGTATCTTCATCAAGTCTCGCCTGGGCCCAATGCCGGGAACATAACGCCGGATCAAGAATTAAGTTTGTTGTTCAGCAAACGTATGCGCGTCGAACCGATGTATTCAATCGCCATTGAGGAAAAGCCTATAAGTGCTGATCCGCTCTGTTTCGTGCCGCGTGTAACTTTTAATGATGACGGTACGACAAATGATGACTATACGACAAAGACCGAATTAAAACATTGTCCTTTTATTACCACGGCTCAACGCTATTATTATCCGGTGGTTACTTCAAGCGTCGAGGACGTCAAATTTAATTGCTTTTATCCCGGTAAAGGGCCGATCGACACTGAATCGGCATCTAAAAATTCCAAAATCTGCGATGATGCGCACCCCAACAATTGTTGCGGGGTGGACAAAACGACCGATGAGGTATTTTGCTGCAATGGCGTGAAGAACACAATCGATACACAGGCTTGCATTGAGGCTTTAAAGAGCGCAAGTCCTTTGACTGTCATTAGCCCCTTGACGGCGCAAACCGCCGGTTAATTATTATGACATTTTTCAATAAAAAATTGAAAATAATCGTACTTGGCCTTTTTATGGCCGTGGGGTTGGGTGTCTGTTTTTATGTCGCTCAATCAGCTTTGGCGCAGGGACCGGTTGACCTCGGGTTGGATGCGGCCAAAGAAACAGGTTTGGCTTCAACCGATATTCGCCTGATCGTGGCCCGCGTAATTCGCGCCGCGCTTGGTTTGCTCGGCATTGCCGCGTTATTACTGGTTATTTACGGGGGATACATGTATATGACGGCGGGCGGAAACGAGGATCGGGTTATGCAAGCGAAGAAAATTCTTCTTAACGCCGGTATTGGCCTCGTTATCATCATGTCTTCTTTTGGCATTGTCAGTTTTGTGATGAGTAAATTAGTCGACGCCATCAATGGTTCGGGCAGCGTGACCGGTTTGGAAGATGGCGGCGGAGCAGCCGACGACGGAGGTAGCGGAAGTTTCGGCCGCCCGTTTTATGTGGTCGCTTTGCCGCAAGCCAGCGATGTCTGTATCAGAAACGTAAACCCGCAGATTGTTTTCAATAAAGAAGTCAATCTTGAAACTACTGTTGGCGCTATTACCTTAACCGAAAAATCGACCGGTGAAGCGGCGCCTGGGTCGTGGGTTTATGGTCAAGATAAAAAAAGTATTGTATTCAAGCCGGACGGATCATGTTCTCCGAGCGTCGGTTCAGATTGTCTGAAGGCGAGCACTGAATACACTATAGCTTTTACCAATCCGACAAACATAAAAACTTTGTCTCAAATTCCCGAACAATCACTGAATTGCCGTGTCCGGGCGGGTTGTAGTTCGGTAACTTTCAAAAGCGGTGAGGGGATCGATCGCTTGCCGCCAACCGTGACTATAACTTACCCTCCTGCGGATCATGTAGTCTCGGCTGGAGCAACTGTTCCGGTACGATTGACTTACCAAGATGATAGCGGTGTCCAAAATATTACATTGTCGCATGCCGGGGAGGTTGTGGACAGCCGGTCTTTTTCCGGGTGCAAACAAACCGACACAGTATCGATGAATTGGCCGCTTGAAAGTGATTTGACGGGTCAGCAGTCAATATTGGTACGCGCGACAGATTGGGCTGGAATGAATGGAGAAGCCGCCCGGTCGGTTACCGTTCAGCCGGCTCATTGTTTCAATGAAATTTTAGAAACGGAATTAGGCGAAACAGAATTAGGCCCACCGGAATGCGGCGGCGTGTGTGGGGTCTGTTCGGGCGGTGCCTGTTCGGCCAACAGCCAATGCGCGAGCGGTAGTTGTTTGAATGGCGTTTGCAGCAATATCATGAAAATCGTAGGGTTTACTCCTACTTCCGGCGCCACCGGGACATTGGTTTCTATTGTAGGCAAATATTTTGGCGCTACACCGGGAAAAGTTTATTTTTCCAACAAAGAAAACCCTGTCGTTACCAAACCCGCCGATTGGATCGAAGCCAAATTAGCCGCTTGTGGCGGTAATACCATCGCCTGGAGTTCCGGACAAATTTTAGTTGATGTCCCGGACGGCGTCGCCAACTTTAGCCACCTTAAGGTGGAAACGGCCGGCACACGACCGGTGGTTGATAGTACCGTTAATCATCCCGAACTCGGGAAATTTGAGGTGACCGGCCTGGTTCGTCCTAGGTTGTGCGCGATTTCTCCCGATAAAGGCCAAGCCGGCGACCCGGTTGCTTTGACCGGCCAACGATTTCAAGAATTAACAACTGCCAATGATCATGTAGTTTTCGGTATACTCAACGCATCGATTGTAAGAGGGGAAAACAATGCTCTTGCTTGGGTCGACGACCATATCGTGGCAACCGTACCGGGCACTGAGGGCCGGGTTGGTGTCAAAGTAGTTAAAGATAACGTCGAAAGTAACAGCGTTCAATTCTATATAGAATCCGGCGATGATGGGTCTGGTCCTACTATTTCAGAATTAACTCCAACCACAGGGGCGGAAGGGGAATACATTACCATTACCGGCCATAATTTCGGCACGAAACTTGGCGCGGTTTGGTTTAAATCAACGCCAGACAGCTCCGCAATTATCGGCGATTTTGACTTTCCAAGTGATTGTGCGAATTCTGTCTGGACCGATTCTAAGATAATAGTTAAATTTCCCAAAGATATCCTCGGGAACAAAGGAAGTATTGGCACAACCTACTTTGTGCAAGTCAATACCAGCGATAAAAATACCAGTAATATTGATCAAAGTAAGATTTTTACACTTCGGGCCGGCGATCCGAAACCAGGTATTTGTAAAATTAGTCCAACCTCCGGTCCTATTCCTTATCCGGAAGGGGAGAGAGTTACTTTAGCCGGAGAATATTTTCTTTCCGGCGACAACAAGCCAAGCTCGGTTTATTTTTGGGAAAGCGGAGCGACAACAACCGAATCTGTCCTTGGCCGTGAACCTGTTCCAACAGCAAATATTGTTATCAGCGCGAATACCGTCGAGGTCGTGCCGCCGAACAATACCATCAGTGGTCCGGTTTCTGTTGTTCGGTCGGCCGATAATGAAATCAGCAACCCCGCGCAGTTTAATGTTTTTGATTGCCGTTCCGACGGTAAAAGCTGTTCTGCCAGCCAGCATTGTTGTTTGAATGGTAATGAAGCCGGTATATGCAAGCCGATGGGAGAATTTTGCAGCGGCCAGCTTTTAACAGCCGGCTATGTTTGGCGGTTTTCGACGCGCGACATTCCGCCGGTTCCTCATGTTCTGGAACGTTGCGTTGACTCTGTCGGCGCGGGCGAAGCGCTGCCGCTGCCAAGTCCATCGCCGAGTATCCAATGGGACAAATCCGAAGAAGGTGCGCACCATAATGTTTGCCGAAATGCGTTAGTGATAGTCGAATTTACCACAAACATCAATCGAACATCGGTCAACCCAACTTCTCTCATTGTGAATAAATGCGGCACGGTGACTGATGGCATATGTAATAATCCACGAAAAGTGGGTGTTCTTGACACAAGTTACAAAATTGAGTCAGCAACAGGCGACCATAGTTACTTGCAAATCACACCAACTGGGACTTGGAAAGACGGAAAATGGTCAGAAACCTGGGACGACAACAGTTGGTATCAAGTCGTTTTAAGCAATAAAATTAAATCAGTTTCAGCCGGCGCGAATAATACTGGCATAAGTTTAAGCGCGGACAAACCTTGCGGCGGCGATTCCGCCTACTGTTTTACTTTTAAAGCCGGCCAAACAGATTGCAAGCTCAAGGATGTTATTGTTACACCGTATTTGTATGTAACCAAATTACTAGAAAGTCCAATGAAAAAACTGGTTGCCGGAGTTATTTCTAATGTTAATTATCGCGGCCTGGGATTATCAGACCAGCGCTGTATCCTGATGAATGACAGCGGTGTGAACTGGAGTTGGAGCGCTTCGGACACGGATTATGCCGATATCAATGGAACAGTTACGCGCCAAGAAGTACAAGTGGACGCTAAGGCTAATACCGTTGGCACGGGACTTGCCGATGATGCCGTAAATATTACCGCCCAAGCAGTCTTAGGCGCTCTTACCAAGGTGGGACAAAGCCCGCTCACGATCGATTTGAGTAATCCGGCAGTGGTTGATTATTGGCCAAATTGTTTGGAGGCCTGCACGAATGCCGAAGTCGGTGTCAAGTTTAATGTCAGTATGTCTGAAAAAAATTTAAACGATGCTAAAACAAAAGGATCGGTTAAATTATATAAATGTTTAGATGAAAATTGTTTGACGACAAGCACTGTTGATCATTTCGAAAACGCCGATATTTTTCTAGATCCCGCCAGTAGTGGCACTGTCTTAAAAATCGCCAATAGTCGAGAAAGTTCAATAGAGTTAGCCACTAATACGCTTTATAAAGTAGTTATCTCGACGGCGAGTTCGAGTAAATCGAATCCGGCCGTGCTTTGGTCGCGCGCCAAAATAGACGATGCCGCTTCAATGGGTAAACCTATGAATCAGGAATTTTCTTGGCGGTTTAGGACCAAACAAAATGCTTGCCAGATAAGCCGTGTTGATGTGCTTCCCAAGGAATTTCAAGCTCGGATGGTGGGCGATAGGAGCATATTCGCCGCGCAACCCTATTCCGCGCCAGACGCCTGCAGCGCCAGCGGTCAAAAACTCAATGCTTGGAAAAATTCATGGGCATGGTCTTCGAGCGTTCCATTAGTAGCTACCATCAATACTTTTAGTACCAAAGGTAGTAATAATTTTTGTACCGCCAGTTGTATTAAAAAAGGCAGTACCGTGCCGTCTGAAGACGGAGTCGGTGTCATACCAGCTTGCGGTAACGGTGTTGTTGAAGCCGGTGAAGACTGTGACGGTCCGAACAAAGCCGGAAATTGCGGTTTAAATTGTCTTTTTATTCAGAAAACAAATACCGGTTCGAGCGTTGTTCCAGACGCCGGGCAAGTCAATGCTTCAATTTGTGGAAACGGAATGATTGGCGCCGGTGAGGATTGTGATCTGGGGATTTCCGCTTCAGCCACCGTCACTACTTCGGCTTACAATTGTTCGGAAAAATGTTTGCATACCGGTACGAGGTTGTCTTTACAATGGTGTTTTGACCATCGCATCGATCACGGCGGTTTTGATACGACACCGCTCTCACCAACGTCAAGCGCCGCGTACACATCAGCTTGCGCCGCTGCCTTTAGTCAATGTGGCGATGGCATCACGACCGACGATGAAGACGATGGTTGTGATAAGGGATACGGCAACGTCGATCCAAAATGCACCTCCTATTGTCTGGCTAATACCAAGGATTCAGGCGATGTCGCTTGCGTTGGTACCGATGGAAAAATTATCGAAGGCTGTACCGCAACCGGTCAGCATAACGGTTCTTCATTAAACTACACCACGCCATCAGTTTGCGGCGATGAGACAGTGGGGATAGGGGAAGATGCTTCTTGTGAAGAAAATTTTACGGTTACTCGCACTATTGGTTTGGTTAACCCCTGGGTCATGGCTACCGCGGTTGGTAGCGGTCGGCTCTTGGCAAACCCACCTCGTCAGGAAACAGATATTTCGGCCTCCACGCCAATAGCCGGCGGCCGGGTCGCCGCCGGATCGGGCAAGTTCACGATTATGTGCGGCTATCGGACTGACGCTGAATGTCAAGCGGTTATGGGCAGCAATAATCCTAATGTAGAATTTGGTGTAGGATCAGATTCATGTTGTTACGCGCGACCAAATTTGGTCACCACATATCCGGCTGGATTTGGTAATAATATCTGTCCAAATACCGCGATCAAAGCTGTTTTCGATGGAGTCATTGAACAAAAGAGTTTGGCAACTGTTGTTGTCGATGAAGGTGTCGCTCTTGGTGTGCTCAACGGAACCACGACGGTTAACAGTAATATTCTTATCGCCCGCGCCTATAACGCAAGCGAAAATTGCGCGCCAAACACCGAAGATGTTTCAGAACTTTTCTATAGCGCTTCCGTCGCCTCAACATTGGCGTCTGAATCATACATTGAGCCATTTGTAACAATTGCCTTGGCTGTAAGAACCTTACCAACCATACAACCAATTAAAATTCCGCCACCACGTATTGCGCCACAAGTACGTTTGCCATCTTTGCAACGACTTACATGGTGTGCTGGTTTAGATAAAGGGTCAGCTACCGTTGTCCGTGATCCTATTAACACGTCAACTTCCTATATTAAGGTAGCATTATTACAACCATTGAAATTCTCAACGAAATACGCCATTATTATCAAAAAAGATGTTCGCGATAATCGTGGTGTGAGCGTCGCAACCGATGCCCTCTATTGGCGCTTTGATACAGCCGCCAAGATTTGCGAACTTGATGCCGTGACCATTACGCCTGATAATTGGCTTTTCACCAAAGCGTACGCCACCACCACGCTCATGGCCGAGGCGCATACACGCGACGCGACCGGCGATATCATTCAGCCTATCAGTGGTTACAGCTGGGAGTATGATTGGAAACCTAACAACAATCCGGTGGTTGCCGTGGAAGCAACAACATCTTCGGAAAATGTCATTGCCGCCAATAACACGCAGGGCGAACTTGACGTGCGCGCCACCGCGGTTATAACGGAAAATACCTATACCAGTTCAACCGGTAACGTGGCTTTTGGAACCTCGCATATCACCGTTGCCTTGTGTGAAAACCCCTGGCCGCCCAAAGACCTCCTGATAAATAAATCCCATAAGGTTATTTTTCCATACGAAGACGTGCGCAATAACAATGATGGCTACAACACCGCGAGTAAAACATTCTCCGGACTTTCAACCGATGGCAACTATTTCAATTTTTCAACATTCTATTGTGCGGATAATGGAAGTTCCGGAACGTTTGACGATTTGCCTTATCTACAACCGGCGGTACAAACTAGCACGAGCGCTTTGCGAGCCGAAGTTGGAAGTTGTGAAACGACGGGCGATTTTTGTAAGGAAGACAATGATTGCGATGGCACCTATGTCACCGGTCGAGATCTGAAATGTTTGAAAAACGAGACCTTAAAGAGATTTATTTTCACCAATGCCAATAATAGCGACGCCATCGGCATCCAGGTCTTTGCGAATAACCTGCACCTCACCGCCGAAGAGTGGTATAGCCAAGATAAAAGCCGCGGCGGACAAGGCTTTGTTGGCAACATGGTAAACAAAATAGTCTCCGGCTACCCGGCCGTATCCGACAACAACAATATATATATTGATGCGTTGAATTATAATAAATCAGCTGAAAGTCTCTATAGTAATATTTATCTTTTCAGTATAAACAGTAATGCCAAACCCGAAACGCGCCAGGTCTTTGACCAACTCATTAAAAATTTGAAATTCAACAAAAATATTACTTATAATGACGGTTATTGCGGGCCAACGATCGATAATCCTTCATTCGAGAAAAAATGTTCCACCGATTTGGATTGTATGAGTGGTGAAGTCTGCGCCAGCCAGGTTGAAAAATTGAAAAGAAATTATAGCCGCCTCCGGGATCTAAAAACGATTGACACCGCCCTCATTGCCTATGCCGCCAAAAACAGCGGGAAGTTCCCGGCGGTAGCCGCGGGGAGTTACTTGCCGGGCCAAAGCTTGAGTGTTTGGGATTGGGCCGGTATCGCCAACGATCTTGGCAAGAGCCTACCTAAAGACCCTATCAATAAATTGGGCCGGGCGGGGACATGTCTCGCTAATAAAAATAAATTTTGTACGGTTGATTCTGATTGTAAAACTAGTAGCACCGATACCGACACCTGCCTGTTGCATGACCCCGTTACCAATTGGAGTACTGCCGACCGGAGGTTTAGTTTTGCCTGTGCACCGGCATCGTTTGCTTACCGCTATAAATTCAATACCTCAACCGGTTTTGCGGTCGCGGCCAACTTTGAAGACACACAATTAATTATTGCCAACTGGAATAACAATAATAATGCCTTCATACCTTCCTATAATTTCAGCGACTCTTCGCGTTATGTTTTTGGGGGCTTGGTGGGGGCTGCGACTAATGGCATTTGCGAAACGAGCGAAGAAATTTCAACTATCAATCAAGGTACCTGCGGAGACGGACAAATCAACACCGCCCAAGGTGAACAATGCGACCCGGCTGGAAGTGTAAAATTTAACCGCGACAGTTGCCGAATTGACGGAACTATTATTGCCGGCCGTGAAGGTCCGACAAAAGTGACTTGTCAATCAGATTGCCGTTGGGGTACACCCGAACCGGCTAGTTGTATCGATCCAAATAAATGCGGTAACGGACGAATTGATAGTGGCGAGCGGTGTGATGATGGCGCGCAGAATGGTAAATGGAACAAATGTACCATAAATTGCACCTGGCCGCCGGCTAATCCGCCTGGCTATTGTGGAGATGACGTACTCCAGGAAGACAATGAGGTCTGTGATACAGGAAGACTGGATAAAAATTGTAAAGATGTTGAAACATGTGGAACTAAATCTCATGAGGAATGTAATAAAAAATTATGCTTTGCGGATGGTTTGAGTTGGAAACGAGGATTACAACCACGATCATTACGGTGTAGTTTGGTAAGCGATTGCGGCTTGTACATGGAGGATAATTTTCAGAAAGCTTTACAACCTTGGTATATTCCAAAAATTGAATTATCTAACGTAACTCCAAATCCAGATGACGTGGTGATCAAAAAAGAAATATTAAAACAACAGGTTCAATTTAAAAACAAAAACATTACTTGTAATGTTTCCACACGTGAGTATAATTGCACGCTGGATCTTGAATATGATTTTTTACCTTGTTCATATAAGAATCATTTAGATGTATCTTTTAATGTAGAAAACGATTGTGTGAATGGTATATGTCAAGGAAAAATAAAAAACATTTCCGGTCAGAAAATATGTCCATTTGATGACACGTTTAAATCGTATACAGTAGGTGAATATGCCGTTTCATTTAAACGTAATGAATCATTGAAGTGTGAACCAATACCATTGGCTTCCTGTTCCGCTGGCGATATAATAACTGTCAGCGAGAGAAAATGTGAAATAAAAGAAGAATGTACGAATACTATTGTCCGGACCGGGCAGCCAACTTATGGGATGTCCAAAAAAGATTCTTGTTCTTGGGATTGCCAGAAATACGGCCCGTATTGCGGCGACGGTATTGTTCAGGTGGAGCATGGCGAAGAATGTGATGGTGATAAAAAATGTCAAGAAAACGGGTACGATGGTATAAAAGATTGCAGCGACATATGCAAATACTCGGATCCGAACGCTCTTGATGAAAATCCTTGGCCGTGCGTTATTCCGGAACGCACGAGCGCGACTCTTGCTGCGGGGAGTTGTGGCAACAAAGTTGTCGATCCTGGTGAGGCTTGCGATCTAGGTGTTGAAAAAAATGGCATACAATGTTCGGCCGCGTATGGGCAGAGTTGTCAATACTGCGCCGAAGATTGCAAATCGTCACAAAATATTCGCGCCAACGAATTCTGCGGTAATGGTATCATCGAGAAAAACGAAAACTTCGAACGAGACGGAGAAGTCATTTATGCTAAATTAGTAAACAGCACAACTACTGTAAACAGGAAAAATGATGAGCATAATGGGTTCAGGGTCTTGTCGTGCGATGAAGAAAAAGCGCCAACTCACGCCATTCTTGATTTTTTGTCAAATCCTTATAAGCTTATTTATTACTACTATCGCCTTAAGGGTACGAAGATCGCCACGGATAATTGTCAGAGCGTTATTATTAATGAAACCAACCTTCCAACATGCTCAATCTGTGGCATTGATGAGGCAAACGGTGTAGAAGTAAGCGGTAAAATCTTAAATGTATTGGAATCAGCAGGCACAGTCTACGCAAAAGATCCGTTGTATAGTAGCTATATTAATACTCATGTTTATAACTTCATTCAAGCCCCTATGCTTTCTCATTTTATGAGACAATGGGTTTGGGGAGGAAATGTGACATTATTAGTGGGGGACAAGAGCGAAAACGACGTTGTAAGTTCTACAGCGGTTGCCTTTAATAAGGATGACAATCGTTATCTGTCAGAAACAACAACATATAAACTAGGCATATACTCAACCAGCACAGACGGTTTTACGTGGTCCGAAGCAAAGCTGAGCGCTGACCCTCAGTGTTATAACGGGGAATCTCCTTCATATAAATTAAATATTAATGGTTCGGCAAAATCAATAGAAAATTTTCGTGTGGTTAAAAATCCAGTCCCATGGCAGTATGACCTAGTTTTGTCACCAGCCATAACAAGCACGCGACCAAATGACCTTCGTATCGTCGTCAGTTGGTCTGGTCACTATGATTTCACTACCGGCTTGGCGAAGCCGCTATTTACACAACCGCTGCAATCGCTGTCTGTCGAAAGACGTGTTCTCGGCTACGAGTATTACGAAACCACGGAAACTGTTGATGGGGTAATCAAAACAAAGTATAGCGATTCCGAAGGAAGCTATAATGTTTGGTACCACGGAGTCAGCACGACCGAAAATGGTTTATCGGCCGAATCGTTTACCATCGATACATCTATAATGACTACTGACACCTACCACGTTTATGTAGCTTCGACAGGCGATGATTACATAAAGAATTTAGTATCTAGTGCGCCATTGCGAGTCGACGTGTATTTGCCCGATGCAACTGCTGCCTTCTATCATTTCTCACGGCCAAGCAAGACATTCTATTTACGAAATGCCGATGATTCGACCGCGAACCAAAAAGCAAAATACTGGCATGTCTTTAATATCATCAAAGGAGGCGATAGAACTGCGATGACCGAAAAGATTGGTCCGGCTCAGTATATTGATCCGGTTACCGGGTCTACGATTAATTATGAAAACGGTCGTATTGTCACGGCTCCGTCAGAAATGCGCTAACATCCTTATCTATGTTCAAAAAAATTGGTATACTACTGGTGGCAGGTTTAGTCTTGTTTGGCGTGGGTTGTAAAAAATCCGATAATGCCAATGATGCCCAGAGCGAGGCGGCGCGCCTTCAGGCGCAAAAAAATATCGAGTTTGAAAAAACCATGCAGTCGCTCACCGTCAACGATCGCGATTTTGACGGTTTGAGCAATGATGAAGAAACAAACCTCGGCTCAAACCCCGATGACCCGGACACCGATAGCGACGGAGTAACCGACTACGATGAGGTCAAAAATTATAAAACTAATATTTTGAAAGCCGATACCGATGGCGATGGAAAGAGTGACGGCTACGAAATCCGCCGCGGTCTGGATCCCTTACGCTAATTAGTCATTAATTATTTCTTTGCCGTATGTTTGACGACGAAGCAGTGCAGCCAACTAAACCACCCACTAATCTGCCTGTTGAGCCCGCGGACATGTTCGCTGGCGTGGAACAGGAAGCCGCCGCGACAAATAAAATTCCCGATGCTTTAGCTAGTGGTTTACTTAAAAGAAAAGATCCAACACCGTCGACCCCCGCGGCGACGAGTCAACCAATTGTCACCAGCCAACCAGACATGGCCAGACCTCTGGCATCAACGTCATCGCCCTGGAAAAAAATCGCGCTAATCATTGTACTCCTCGTCATTATTGGCGCGGTAGGCTTAGCGGTCTGGTATTTTGTTGTTCCGACATTGTTCACCCCTTACGAGGAGTCTTATCATGTGCCGATAAACGATGTTCAAACGGCGCCGGTGACACCGGAAGCGACCGCGCCGCAACCTGTTGAAGCAGTCGTTAATATCGAGCCACCGGTTCTCTTGCCCGTCAGCGACACCGATCAAGATGGTCTTGATGATGGAAAAGAAATTGAATTAGGAACCGATTCCAAAGAGCCGGACACCGATAACGACGCTTTATCCGACGGTGATGAAGTATTAGTTTGGAAGACTAATCCGCTAA
>MFQK01000046.1:0-18385 GCA_001783035.1 Candidatus Magasanikbacteria bacterium RIFCSPLOWO2_02_FULL_44_11 | reverse complement strand
GCCGGTACTACCGTTACCCCATAAGGTATGCTTGGTTTAGGAAAAAATAAACAGTCAGAAATACCAAAACCGTCTATTCCGGTCGTAACTATACCGACTGAATTTTATGCCGGAGCAAATCCGACCATTACTTTTAAAAATGTCGAAAAAGTAATCACTCCCAAAAGCGACTCGGCAATGCCGCCAGCCGACAAAAAAGCTTTTGATAAATCCACCTCAGCCGGCAACGGACAACCATTGCATCCGGCCACGCTGTTCAGTAATCAAAAGAAACTGTTTTTAATTGGCGGGGGACTATTTGTTTTGTTTATTATTCTCGTCGGCGGTTATTATTTTTGGCAATCCAAAAAAACGGCGCCGATAAAAAAGGCGATCGTTGTTCCAAAAAATCAAATAACCGCGACCGTAGCGCCAACGACCACCGAGCCACTGCCGGAACCCATTCCCGAACCGCTAATAGAGCCAACTATTCCGGTTCTTTCCGAAGGCCGCCTTGAGTTTCCGACTTTTCTTTCAAAATCGGACGACCTGGATAATGATGGACTGACGGATCAGGAAGAAGAATTATTTAAAAGCGACCCTGGCATTCCGGACACCGACGACGATTCTTATCTGGATGGGAGCGAAGTTTTTCATCTCTACAATCCGGTTGGTAAAGAACCAATTCGCTTGATTGAATCCGGCAGTGTGGAAGACTATGTTAATCCGGCTTTTGGCTATGCCGTTTATTATCCCGTCGGCTGGGCAATCGGCAATGTGGATGGTGGATATCGCGATATGTTATTCAGCGCCATTACCGGTGAAAATATTGAGATACGAGTTTTTGACAAAGCTGAACAACAAAATTTTTCAGAGTGGCTGGCCGCCAACGCCCCCTCTGAAAAAATAGCCGATATCGCGGATTTTTCCAACCGTTTCAATGACGGTGGTTTCAAACGTTCTGATGACCTTGTCTATTATTATGTAATGCCAACTCGCGTCTATGTAATTGCCTATCACACGGTCGGAACCACTGTCGCCAACTATCCCGCCGTTGTAGAAATGATGGCTAGAAGTTTTCGTCGTGATTCCAGTATTGAAGCTACCATCCCGCCACCGCCTTTAGGTTTATGATTTCAGTTGATTATGTTAAAAACGTAGATTGCCCATTTTCGGCCGGGGATGTTCAAATTGTCTTAAAAAAAGCGGCCGCCTATGAGCCAAAGATTAAAGGTGTCGTCGAAGTTGTTGTTGTGGGGGATGGGGAAATACGACAAATAAACAAGCAATTTCGAGGAAAAGATGCTGTCACCGATGTGCTCTCGTTTGCTTGGAAAGACGGGGGAGTTTTGTCTAATGATTTGTTGGGTCAGATTTATATTTCGTACCCGCAAATAAAACGGCAATCAAAAAGTTTTGAGTGCAGTCCGCCCGAAGAATTTATTCGCATGCTGGCGCACGGAATACTCCATATCGTTGGTTATGATCATTTGACCAAAAAAGAAGCCGACCGCATGTTCTCGCTTCAAGAAAAGATCCTGGCAAGTTCGTTAAATTTGTTATCATTATGAGCAGCGGACAATTTATTAAAAGTTTCATTTACGCCTGGCGCGGCTTAAAATTCGTTTTCAAAGCCGAGCAAAACTTTCGCGTTCAGAGCTTCGCGGCGTTATTAGTTTTTGTAGCCATATTTTATTTTCCACTCGCGCCCTGGGAAACCGTGCTCCTAATCCTTTTGGTGATCATGGTTTTGACGATTGAGCTCCTTAATACCGCGCTTGAGCGTTTTACCGATTTACTTAAACCGCGCTTAAGTTACCACGTCGAGACCATAAAAGATATTATGGCGGCGGCGGTCCTCTTGACCTCTCTTGCGGCAGTGATTATCGGCAGTATTATCCTCGGTCCGCACTTTATCGGTTTGATTAAGTGGTGTATACTAATCTGGAAAGCCTAGATTTTCTTATATGGCCAAGAATTACGTACAGCTTATCGCCGGTCTCGATATTGGTTCTTCCGCCATCCGCATTGCCGTTGGCCAGTTGGTCCGCCATGAAGGCGAGCGAGAACCGGAACTTCAAATCCTGGGAGCCGGTGAAACCACTTCGGCCGGCGTCCAAAAAGGCGTCGTTAACAGCATCGAGGACGTTGTATCGTCTGTTTCGGCGTGTCTTGAAACGACAGAACGTATGGTCGGGGCACCTATTGATTCTATTTGGGTCGGTATTTCCGGTTTGCATATTTTATCGCAAACAAGCAAAGGCGTGGTGGCGGTTTCCAAAGTCGACAATGAGATTTCCGAAGAAGATGTCGCTCGGGCAATCGAAGCATCGCGAACCATCGCCACCCCGCTCAATTATGAAGTTCTTCACGTTTTGCCGAAAAGTTTTAATATCGACGGACAGACAAAAGTCAAAGACCCGATTGGAATGACCGGTATACGACTCGAAGTCGATTCTCAAATTATTCTTGGTTCGGCATCGCAAATAAAAAACATGACCAAAGCGGTTTATCGCACCGGCCTTAATATTGACGATCTGGTCCTATCGATACTGGCGACCGCCGAGGCAGTTATCACCCCGCGCCAGAAAGATATCGGCGTGACGGTCATAAATATCGGCGTGGCTACGACCAGCTTGGTTGTTTTTGAAGGTGGCGATATTATCCATACGGCAATTTTACCTATCGGATCGGAGCATATTACCAACGATATAGCGATTGGCTTGCGCACTTCTATTGAAATGGCCGAAGCCGCAAAAATAGAACATGGCGACTGTACACCCGGCCAAGTTTCTAAACGAGAAGAAGTTGATCTTTATGACCTGGGTAACCCAACTCACGAATTAATTAAAAAACAATATATCAGTGAAATTATTGAAGCCAGAGTTGAAGAAATACTCCATAAAATCGACCAGGAACTGATGAAGATTAAACGAAACGGGCTTTTGCCGGCCGGAGTGGTGTTTACGGGTGGCGGAGCAAAGTTGCCCGGTCTCGTCGATCTGGCCAAAAAACAATTGCGTTTGCCGGCGATCTTGGGCTATCCGCTCCATATTACCAGCGTGACGGACAAAGTAAACGACTTGGCTTTTTCTGCTGTTGTTGGTTTGGTGAAATGGGGGAGTATTATGCGCGAACAAGGATACGGCGGGCGGGAGAGGCGATCTATGAAAAAAATCGGACAGGTCGGAAGTCAAATTAAAAAATGGATTAAAACGCTCATTCCATAATCAAATTTCCTTGACAGCAGCGGTCGGGCGGGATACACTACGTTCGAAGATAAATTCTTCGCTCTATTTTTTTAAGAAGGTCTTGAACAAAAAAAGTATTCATCTGTCCGCAGTTAACATGAAACTTTATGCCACAAGTTAAACCAGAAATCGAAGCATTTGCAAAAATTAAGGTCATTGGTGTGGGTGGGTCGGGCGGCTCGGCTGTGAACCGCATGATGCAGAGTAAAATTCGCGGCGTTGATTTTATCGCCATGAACACCGACATACAGGCGCTCCATCACAATAGCGCCCCGACCAAAATACATTTGGGAAAGGGTGTGACGAAAGGTTTGGGCGCGGGAATGAATCCGGAAATCGGACGGAAGGCCGCCGAAGAGTCATTGAACGAGATTCGCGAAGCTTTGAAAGATACCGACATGGTATTTTTGACATGCGGAATGGGTGGCGGTACGGGCACGGGCGCGGCACCGCTCGTGGCGCAAGTTGCCAAAGAGATGGGGGCGTTAACCGTGGCAGTCGTTACCAAACCATTTTCATTTGAAGGGCCGCAGCGAAACGACTTGGCCGAAAAAGGCTGGAGCGAGCTGAGCAAAAATGTTGACACTATTATTACTATTCCAAACGATCGTATCCTTCAAGTCATTGAGAAAAAAACAACCTTGCTCGAAGCATTCAAAATTGCCGATGATATTTTAAGACAAGGGGTGCAAGGAATTTCCGAACTGATAACTGTTCCCGGTCTTATTAATGTAGACTTTGCCGATGTCCGGGCGATTATGAGCGATACCGGCTCGGCGCTGATGGGCATCGGTACCGCCAGCGGTGATAACCGCGCTTCTGATGCCGCGAAGATGGCAATTTCCAGCCCTTTGTTGGAGCTGTCCATTGATGGCGCGCACGGTATTCTATTTACGATTACCGGCGGTCCCGATTTGACCATGACCGAAGTGAGTGAAGCCGCGAAGATTGTTACCTCTTCGGCCGCGCCGGATGTCAAAACAATTTTCGGCACTATCATTGACGACACGATGGCCGGCAGTATTCGGATCACGGTTGTGGCGACAGGTTTTGACGACCGCCGTCCCAGTATCATGAAAGATGAAGATGTTTCTTCGGCAAATTCTTTATTCGGTTCCGGAAAGTACATGCCCAGCAATTTTTTAAGAAAAGCTCAGAAAGAAGAAGAGGAAGAAGAGAAAAAATTTAAGAATTTTACCCAGAGACAACAACCTGCTTCGGCCTCGTTCGGTAATCCTTCCACACCAGTCGAAAAACACGCGTCAAAGCCGGTTGCGAATGGCGCTACCGAAGAAGATTTAGAAATTCCCGCCTTTATTCGTCGCAAAATGGGAATGTAATTTAACTTATGCGTTGTCCGGTTTGCAACCATTCCGAAGTGAGTGTTGTCGATACCCGTTCGGCAGAGGATGATTTGTCGGTGCGTCGCCGGCGGGAATGTGAAAAGTGCGCTTACCGGTTTTCCACTATTGAAGAAATCGAACTTTTGGATATTATTGTCGTTAAGCAGGATGGGGAACGGCAAAGTTATATGCGCGACAAAGTCGAGAACGGTATTCGGCGATCACTCACTAAACGACCTTATACTCAAGAAAAATTTCATCGCCTCATCCACGCCATCGAGCGCGACATCCAAAAAAAGCGGCGTCGTGAAATTGCCAGCAAAGAGATCGGAGAAATTGTGATGAAACATTTGGAGACATTCGATAAAGTCGCTTATATTCGTTTTTCCAGCGTCTACCGAGATTTTAAGGACGTCAAAACATTTGAACGAGAGCTCAAAAGATTATCTAAAAAAAGATAGGCTAAACTTATGATCAAACATACTGATAAAACAGAAACAGATAAGTTGCTCAATTCGGCAGTCGACAAGGGCGCTCCTGTCTTAGAGCAGTCCATGGTTTCCGGTTTGGAAAAAAAAGGCGACCAGCCATCCCTCAAAGAATTGCTCGAAAAAAACTTGAAATGGTCGCAAATAATTTACGAGCAAAACCGAAAAATTAACAACAAACTTTTGTGGTCGGCGGTTGCGAATTGGCTCAGACTGCTTATCATCGTCGTACCTTTTATCTTGGCAATTATATATTTACCGGCTATTATCAAGAATTTTAAAGATCAGTACATGAATTTTTTGGGAGCAAGCCAGAGCGGTAAAGCCTCGAGTGTCGAGGATATCATCAATTTATTACCAATCAACTCGGCGGAACGCGAACGGGTAAAGGCCCTGCTTAAATAACTATGTTCAAACATACAAAAATCGGCGTCACGGTCGGACCATCTTGCGCTGATATTGGCACCATCGAAGCCATGGTTGAGGCGGGGATGAATTTCGCCCGTCTCAACTTCGCGCATGGCACCTACGATTCACACGCCATCCTCATCAACCGCCTGCGGGCGGTCGAAAAGAAAACCGGCGAACCACTCGCCATCTTGCAAGATTTACAGGGTCCGCGTATTCGTATTGGTAGCCTTCGCAGCGGGGGAATAACCGTCAAAACCAATCAGGAGGTTTTTTTTAATACCGCCAAGAAAAAATTTATATCCGGTGAAATTCCGGTCGACCATCCCGAGCTCCACAAATTTTTAAGAAAACGTCAGCGTATTTTGGTAGATGATGGACGAATTGAATTCGTGGTGACCGAGGTTAATGGTAGTAAGATTACAGCCAAAGTTGTCCAGGAGGGAGTCATACATTCGCACAAAGGGATCAATTTACCGGACAGTCTGATTAAACTGCCTGCTTTGAGCCAAAAAGACCGTCGAGATTTGCGTTTTGGAATAAAGATGGGCGTCGACGCTATTGGATTATCGTTTGTTAGTTCAGCCAAGGATATAAAAGAGGCGCGCTTATTAATTAATGAAATTTTGGAGGCTGAAAAAATACCATTGCGACCGATAGCGATCATCGCCAAGATCGAAACCAAAGAAGCTATTAAAAATATACGCTCTATTATCATCGCCTCCGATGGCGTCATGGTCGCGCGAGGCGACCTGGGATTAGAGCTTCCGACCGGCGAGGTGCCGGTCATCCAAAAAAAGATTATTGATGAAGCCAACCGTCAAGCCAAACCGGTGATTGTCGCCACTCAACTTTTGAATTCCATGCAGACCAGCCGCCGCCCGACCCGCGCCGAGGCCAGTGATGTCGCGAACGCCGTCATTGACCATGCCGACGCCCTTCTTTTGACCAACGAGACCGCCACTGGCGTCTTTCCGATTTTGGCGGTCAAGACGATGACTGATATTATTATCAGTACGGAAAAATCCGTCTATGACGACATTGCTTTGCCGCCGCTCCATTTTCGAGGGCTGCCGATTGATGGCGCGATTGCCGATACCGTCAAATTGTTATCCGACGAAGTCACTATTGCCGCGGTCGTTACAGCGACCAAACGCGGGCTTACAGCGCGCCTATTAAGCCATGTCCGTCCACTGCCTATGGTCATTGTCGGCACCGAAAATCAAGATACTTCCCGCCAGTTATCCCTCTCTTGGGGCATTAAACCGGTGGTCATGACACCATTTCCGCTCAACACTAAAGAACTTCAAGAGCGACTGATTCTCTATATAAAGGATGAAAAGATCGCCAAAAAAGGACAAAAAATTATCGTCGTTGCCGGCGAACCGATCGGTTTAGCCGAACATGTTTCCACTGTAGAAGTCCGGACTATTTAGAAATCAAAAAAGGGATACTGGTATTGTATTTTGAGCGGGTTCGGTCGCCCATGGCGACCGCCCTGAGGCCTCGCGGCCGAGGAAAGCGAAAAATATAATATCAGTATCCCTTTATGTATTAATTAAACCAAGGTCGGATAGAGTGGAAACTTTTTCGTTAAATCCTTAACCTGCCAACGTATTGCGTCTAATTTTTCGTCATTATTCCAGTTCGTAATTACTTCATCAATCCAAGTGGCGATTTGTTCCATTTCAGCTTCCTTCATCCCGCGCGTGGTAATAGCCGGCGTGCCCAGGCGAATGCCGGATGGGTCCATTGGTGAGCGTGGATCATCGGGTATCATATTTTTATTGACGGTGATACCTGCTTTGTCGAGAGCGATCTGGGCTTGCTTGCCGGCTAAACCTTTATTGGTGACATCAATAAGTAAGAGATGGTTGTCGGTGCCGCCGTGGCAGAGCGTGTAACCTTTTTCACGAAATACATTCTCCAATATTTTAGCATTCTTTTTTATTTGCGCGGCATAATCCTTAAATTCCGGTTCAAGCGCTTCCTTAAAAGCCACAGCTTTAGCCGCAATATTATTTTCATGCGGTCCACCTTGGAGACCCGGGAACACCGATTTATCGATTGCCGCGGCGTGTATTTGTTGGCACATGATCATGCCTCCGCGCGGTCCGCGCAAAGTTTTATGTGTCGTGGTCGAAACAACATCAAAGAGGGGAACAGGATTATCCATTTGTCCACCCGCAATCAATCCGGCAATATGGGCGATATCTGCCATTGTCAAAGCGCCAACCTCATCGGCGATTTTTTTAATAGCGGCATAGTCAATCTCGCGCGAATAGGCCGAGTAACCAACCAAAATCATTTTTGGTTTATGTTCGAGCGCCATTTGGCGTAAATTATCGAGGTCGATTTTTCCTTCCTTGTTTGTCTTATAGCGAACAAAGTTAAAAATCTTCGCCATGGCCGTGACGGGGTGGCCGTGGGTCAAATGTCCGCCGTGAGACAAATCCATACCCAAAACGGTATCGCCCGGTTTTAATAACGCAAAATAAACAGCGATATTGGCCGGCGCGCCCGACAAAGGCTGCACGTTCACATGCTCGGCGCCAAATAATTGTTTCGCGCGATCAATCGCCAGTTGCTCCACTTCGTCAATAAATTCGCAACCGCCATAATAGCGTTTGCCAACGTAGCCTTCGGAATATTTATTCGTTAAGACCGATCCTAAAGCTTCAAGCACCGCCGGCGAAACAAAATTTTCCGAGGGGATCATTTCGAGGCCTTCTTCTTGGCGCTGTTGTTCTTTTTTGATACTCGCCAAAATGGTCGGATCAAATTGTTTGAGAGTATGTGTATACATAGAAAATAAATAAAAAAAGATTACCATCAGGCAATCAGCCCTTACTTAAATTCGAGCGATTCGTAAATCATATTTTTTCGATCAGATATTTTTCCAAAACTTCTCGCACATTGGACGCGTAATTTAATAGGCTTAAAGCGACGGTATGGTAACACTTACGCCCGGTGGAAGCAAGACGACAGTAATACCGGCGACTTTTATAGAGGAACTCGACTTTATGATTTCTTGATATTGGTTTTGGTAAGGTGTTGTCTGGCTCTTTTCCCTGTATAAGGAGATTGAAAAACATGCGCCAAATTGTCAGTGTTTTGTTTGCGTTAGCGTTGTGGGACGTTTCCGGCTGTACGCACGCGACGGGTAACGTCGAGCAGTACGCTATTGTGGTCGATTATAGCCAGTCGTTGTCGCAAATGATCGACCGCAGCAACTGCATTGTGCCGTGGCATCGCGTCACCGAGCAGAATTTTCCGCTCAAGGGCATGAAGACGCGCGAAGCAGCTGTGGTGTTGTTCAAGGTCAACGAGCAGGCGAGCGCGACCGAACTGGTCGAGTACCTGGAGCGTCACGGCCTGCGGCCGGCCAAGATCGAAGAATTGTTGGCTGTGGCCGAAAACCACCCCAATGTCATTGAAGGCGCGGTGACGGTGTCGCTTGGCTCGGTCGTTCAGGATGGGCAAAACCAAGCATCGTATCCGTCGCTCGAATGGCGTGGCGGATCGTGCATCCTGGTAATCCGACCCGACAAAGATTGGGACGCCAAGAGCCAGTTTCTGGCTGTGGTGCGCTAGTGGTAGAAAGGATGGATCCCCGGTCGTCGCAAAACGATCGGGGATCCTACTCTATTTGTAACTGGAAACAATTTTTAAAACTTTATATAAGTCTACTGTGTCATAAACAGCAACGCAAAACATCTATCAAGCAATTGAAACACAAAACCGCCTTTCGGCGGTCAAAGTGTCTTTGGAGGGGCGGAGTTTCCCTCATCTCTCATCAATCTTTTGATTGACGGCGATAGCCACCTTTCTATCCTCAAAGAAAAAAGCTCTATTTATAAATAATATACTACCAAATCCAGAAAATTTGTCAAATCCGGGTTGTTTTCAATTCGGGTTGTTTTCTTTTAAATATTTTTAACCATGTAGGTTTTTTCCAGACGATAGCCCCATTTACGATAATAGCCACGGACACCGACGCCGGAAATAACCGCGAGTTTATCAATTTTATTTTTCTTCACGATTTTTTCCGCCTGCACCACGAGTTTCTTTCCTAAACCCTTGTGTTGGGACGATTCCTTTTCTTGTTTACCGATTCTGACCAGCTGGCCATAGGTATGGAGCTCACGGATGTAGGCGCTGTAGGAGTTTAGTTTTTTGTTAGGATGGATAACCGGTTTGTCGACAATTCGCAAACGGCAAAAAGCGAACACTACGCGACGGAGCTTATCCTCATAGCATATAAAAAATTCCCGGCCGCCTCTGGTTTCATATTCATCGATAAACAAAACCGGCTTCAGTTCGTTTACAGTCCAACTATCGGTTTTCACGTGTCCGATCTCACGGCAACGCAAACATTTACAAACCAGCCCGTCACGCTTCATTTCGGCTTCAATCACTTGGCGCAGGTTAGTCACTTTATTACCCTCTTCAATATACTGGCCGGGAATATCACGGATCAGGCGCGATACACGGGCATAGCGGGGGATATGGCTTTTAAATGTTTTAATGACATCAATCAAGTCGCGCGTCGGGTACGCCTTGTAATTTCCTTTTACAAACCAATCATACAATTCCGATCCTTTCACCACCGTGCAGGGGTAAATCTTGATCATATCCGGTTTGAACCCGGGATCGGTAAAAATACTTTCCATCATTTCTAAATCTTTGGCAGGGGTCGAGCCGGGTAGTTGCGGCATTAAATGAAAATCTACTTTGTACCCATAATTGCGCAACAACTCGGTGGCCTCTCGAGCGCGTTCAGCGGTGTGGCCGCGCTTGGTCAAAGCCAAAACAGCGTCGTCGGTATGTTGCACACCAATTTCCAATCGTGTGCAGCCTTGCTCGCGCATTTGCCAAACCGTGTGCGCGTTAATGCAATCGGGTCGCGTCTCGAGCGTCAAACCGATAATACGATGTTTAGCGTTTTCATTCAGCCGCTCTTGGCGCAGTAATTCCTTTTTTAAATTGGCGAGAGGGGATTTATCGGTCAATTTTGTGAACCGGGCTTTTTTCTTGTCGTACGTATTACAAGCTTCGAACGATCTTAAAATAAACCAGTATTGGTAACCGAGCGGATATGAATTCCACGTGCCGCCTTTCACAATAAATTCAATTTTGTCAGTGGGGTGACCGTTGGCTTCGAGCGCTTCGATTCGCCTCGCCATCTGTTCATAGGGATCAAAGGCGAGCATGAGCGCGCGCATGGCGGCCGGTTCTTCCGACAAATAACTTTTCGGCATGCGCTCGTCGAGCGGACAATAGACGCATTCGCCCGGGCACGGATAGGGCTTCACCAATGACGTCACAATCGTCACACCAGAGAGCGTGCGCACCGCCCGGCGGGTCAATAATTTCTCCAATCGTTTGTCTGCTTTGATACTTTTATTTTTTACCAAACTGTGATATGCTCGGAGCAATTCAGTTTTGGAAGGCATCGGTTGTTTGGTATTATCCGCGCCAACGACCTGTCGTTTTAGGGTATTTAAAGCCAGCTCGCCTTGAGGGAGATTCGAACTTGCCGCCACAATAATTTTTTTCGTGCTATGATGCGTCATAAGGCTGAAGCCATTATACAGAAAACTCGTGATGACTACAATAAAATTGCCGGTGCTTTTTCTGGTACTCGCCAACACGTCGCTGAACTGATGCAGTTTAGACCATTTTTAGCGGATGGTCAATATATCCTGGATTGGGGTTGCGGCAACGGCCGGCTTCTTTATTTACTCAAAGATTTCGATTTGCATTATTTCGGCGTTGATCAAAGTCGCAATCTTCTTAAAGAAGCCAAAAAAAATCCGTTACTTGAATTCCAAGACGCGCAATTTTTTTGCACCGCGCATAAAGATAAAAATTTTGACGACGATTTTTTCGATCTGGTTTTTATGATCGCGTCGTTTCATCATTTGCCCGATGAAAAAACAAGATTGAAACTGCTTAAAAAAATATTTGCAGAAATGAAACCGGGCGCGACGCTCATTATGACGAATTGGAACCTAGAAAGTGATTGGGCTAAGGCAAAATTAAAAAAAGATTGGGACGATGTGGGTGATGGTGATTATTTTATTCCTTGGAAAGACCAGTATGGTAAGGAATTAGCCAACCGGTATTATCATCATTTTGAAAAAGATGAATTGAAGGCTCTTTTGGAAAAGGCCGGATTTAAGATAAAGTCAATGTATTATTCCTCGGGTAGTTTAAAAGTAAATAAGAAGGAGGGTAAGAATTTAGTTTCCGTCGCGGCCAAAGCGAACGGTGGATAAGGTAGATGTCGTTTTTGCCGGAGGTGAGCAGTGTGCATTTTGCGCTGCTCCCTCCGGACGACGTTCGTGATCAGAGCAGAGGGCTGTGGTTACGAAGAGTCGTCAATTCTGTTTCAACTCTTGAGGGAGAAAAAAATGTACGGCATCATAACGGATATCGGACCGGCCTTGCAGGACCTGAAGAAATTTTTCAGGGGCCACGTGAGCGAATTGCGCACGGAGGTCAGCCGTTTTATCAATGAGCGGCTGCCGTTGCCGAAGATCGGCGAACGGTTCGAGCTCGACTTGCCGCTCGGCGGCCACACGGTGAGGATCACCGTGGAGATGAAGGATGAGCATGGCGTCCCGGTGGCGGAAGTCGCCGCCGGAGTCACCAGGCTCGAAGATTTCAACAACAGGAAGGAGGAGGCATCCCGTCGCCAGGCCGTGTAACTGCGGCCTGTCAATCAACGGGCAGGTGGTGTGGATTTTTCCATGCCACCTGCCCACACACTTTCATTATAATTGAAAACAACCCCGGAGGTTGATTTTTTTTACCATTATTTTGTGGTATACTATAGGGCATATGTGGCTCGTCATTGCTTGCCTTGGCTATACACTACTGGCCATCGTGGCCTTACTAGACAAATTAGTTGTTTCGCGTGAACAAGTTAAACCGCTTCAGTTCACTTTTTTTTCGACGATTATTTTGTCGCCATTTATCGTGACCTTACCGTTCATCCCCGCACCGTTTTCTTGGCAGGCTTGGGTGGCGGTTATTATCGGCGGTTCTGCCTACGGTGCGGCGCTCTTCACCATGTACAAAGCTTTCGCCGCCGGCGAAGTTAGTCATAACGGGCCGCTTATCGGCGCTATAACTCCGCTCTGTACTTTTATCTTGGCTAGTATTTTTTTACCGGAACCGTTAACGAGCGGCCAATTAGGGGCGGTGGGATTGCTTATGCTCGGTTCACTCATCATCACGTTTACCAAAAATCAAACCATGAAAGATTGGCACACGAGCGTCATTTATAGTTTTCTCGCTGGTTTCTTTTTTGCCGTCTATTTCATCGCGGCCAAATACACCTACGGAGTGTTGGGGTTTTCGACCGGGCTACTGTGGATTATGGCCTGCATGGGATGTTTCGGCATAATACTGTTTTTCACTCCTTCCATCCGCCAAACGATTCGCCAACGCCAAACGCAAGTTAAAAAATCAAAACAACCGTTGGTGCTTATGACCTTTGATAAAATCGCCGCCGGCGGCGCAGTTTTTATGATCCAATTTGCCCTTTCCAAAGGAAGCCCCACCATTATCAACGCCTTGAGCGGTTTTCAATATGCTGTTCTCATTATTTTGGTTGCGGTTATTACTAAAATAAAACCAACTATTTATGCCGAAAAATATGACGATGGTGAATTGTTGCAGGAAGGAATTGCCACGGCCGTTATTTGCGTCGGTTTAGCTTTACTGGTGTTATGAAAGTCAGATTTATGGTAATTTTCATCGGTATAGTATTTTTTTTAGCCGCGGCCTATACCAGTCTGTTTTTCTTCAACTTCAAAGGCACGCCGATTTACGGGGTTAGTTTTGATCCCGAATATGCCAGCTATCTCCTTCCCAACGCCGGTGAAGGATTTTTAGCGGTCATCAATGATTGGAATTTTAAATATATTCGTTTGCCAGCGCATTGGGATCAAGTCGAAAAAACGCGCGGCAAATATGATTTCAGCGATATCGATTGGTATGTTGATCGCGCCGGCGACAATGACGTCAAAGTTATGCTGGCGCTTGGTCAAAAAACGCCGCGTTGGCCCGAATGTCATATTCCCGTTTGGGCCAAAGATCTACCCCACAGCGTCTATCGCGAAGAATTGAAGCGATACATCAGCGCGACTGTCGAACATTACAAAAATCATCCGGCGCTAGAGTTTTGGCAAGTCGAAAACGAGCCGTTTCTTGGTTTTGGCAGCTGCCGCCCCATGACGGTGGCCGAAGCCAAAGAAGAAATCGAGCTTGTCAAACGCCTTGATCCGCGTCATAAAACCATCTTGAGTGATAGCGGCGAATTAAGTTTGTGGGGAAAGTCCGCCAATGTCGCCGACTTATTCGGAACAACCGTCTATCGCAAAGTATGGAACAAATATGTTGGTGTCTGGAGTTATAAGTTTTTACCGGCTTCATTCTACCGTTTCAAATTATGGTTAGCCGATCGTGCGCCCGTCGAAGCATTTATAATCGAACTCCAAGCCGAGCCTTGGATTGCCAAACACATTAATGAAAGCACTCCGGAAGAGCTGCTTAGCTTTGTTGACCGAGCTGTTATCCAGAATAATATTTCCTACGCCCAAAAGATTGGCCTGCCGAGGGTGTATTTATGGGGAGCGGAATGGTGGTATTGGCTTAAATTGAAAGGTCACAATGAAATTCCCGACTATATAGCTACTCTTAATAGAGTACCTTAAACCGGTTGACTTCACGAATGAAATCGGTTATACTCACAAAACTTTCCGCACGCCTAGCTCAGTTGGTTAGAGCATCTCGTTTACACCGAGAGGGTCAGGGGTTCGAATCCCTTGGCGTGCACAATATTTCCGAAAGGGATTCGAACAAAGGGGTGGCGGGGAAAGCGTTTCCCCGCATTGCTGGGGGTGACCGAGCGAAGCGAGGACAAGAGGGGTGGAAGCCCTTATTGGGAGGCACGCAGTGCCGACTTCGAATCCCTTGGTGTGCACCAGTAACAAGGCGACATTTGTAGAGCAATTGGTATGGATAGAAGTTATATGAGCGCGATTGAGGGTGGTAAGATAAATGCGACTATTGCCGTTGTAGAAAAACTTGCCCGCGCACTTGATGTTTCTGACGATCAATTATTGAAATAGTATGAACTATAAAAAACCAGCAAAATTAAAACAAGGTGATGTCGTGGCGATTGTTTCGCCATCTTGGGGAGGCCCAAGCGTGTTTCCTCATGTCTATGAAAATGGCCTTAAAATTTTAACGGAATGGGGGTTGAAAATTAAAGAGTTTCCTACTGCGAGAATGGACGCTAGTTTTTTGAGAGAAAATCCACAGATTCGTGCAAAAGATATTAATGACGCTTTCGCTGACCCAGAAGTTAAGGCCGTTTTCGCCTCAATCGGTGGTGATGATTCTGTACGAATTTTGCCTTTTGTTGATAAGGATATTGTCGCGAAAAATCCTAAAATATTGATGGGTTATTCCGACACTTCAACACTCCATGTGTTTGTAAACCTACAAGGATTAGTGAGTTTTTACGGCCCATCAATTATGGCTGGATTTTCGCAAATGGAAAATTTGCCTGATAGTTTCAAATCTCATGTTCACGACATTTTGTTTGAGCCAAAAGATAACTACGAATACAAACCTTATGGCAAATATTGCGACGGCTATCTTGATTGGTCAAACAAAGAAAACCTTGGAAAAACAAAACCGATAAAAACGGATGATGGTTGGCATTGGCTTCAAGGAAATATAAAGGTTCAAGGCGAACTATTTGGCGGTTGCATAGAGGTTTTGGAAATGATGAAAGCCACTGACTTTTGGCCGTTGCAAGATTTTTGGAAAGGAAAAATATTTTTCCTTGAAACTTCTGAAGAAAAACCATCACTCCACTACGTTGACCATGTGTTGAGAAATTATGGAATGCTTGGCGTGTTCGACCAAATAAGCGGATTTATTTTCTCTCGCGCAAGAGATTATTCCGATGACGAAAAGAACGAGTTAGAAGAGAAAATAATTTCCATTGTTGCAAAAGAATTTGGTAAACCAAATTTGCCGATCATTGCAAATTTTGATGTCGGACACACCGACCCGCAACTAGTTTTGCCACTTGGAGTAAAAGCGGAAATTGATTGTTTGGCAAAACAAATTAGTATTGTTGAACCTTGGCTAGAATAACTATGCAATCCGAAACCAAAAAGGTAATTCTATTCGATGTCTATCAAACTCTTATTGATATAGATATTGATGATGAGAATAAAAAGAAAAACCAAGCAAGCGCGTGGAAAAATCTCGCAAAATCTCTTGAGCAATATGACATATGAATCGGCACAGCCGAACTTATCGAATTAAATAAGAAACAACAAGAAATTTTTTATGTGGGAAAGGACAAGAAAATCCAGCACCACAATTTTTGTAAACTTTTAGCACAAATGCTGAAAGAAAATTTGGGCGTTGAAATTCCGCAAGAAAAGATTTGTTCATTGATATACGAGTATCATAAAATAGCTCGTGGATATACCCGTTTATATCCCGATGTCGCCGAAACCCTTGTCCGGCTCAAAGAAAAATATATTCTGTCAGTCGCTAGTTATACGCAGGGATGTTTTACCAAATCTGAACTAGTAGAATTAGGTATAGATAAATATTTTTCTTATTTTATTTACACGTCAGATATTGGACTTCAAAAAGCATCGCCAAAATTTTACGAACAGTGTTTGAAAATTGTTGGAAAAAACGCGGAAGATTGTGTAATGATTGGTGATAACTATGATGTAGATATCCTCGTGCCTCAAAAATTAGGACTAAAAACAGTATGGATTAAAAATCCTCTAACAGCTCATCAATACACCCATCTGTTTGAACAAGAGCCAAAAGACATGATTAATCTTGCAGAATTTGTTAAGCTACCAGAAGCGATCGAGAGGATTCTTAACTGATTGGCGACGAAAAAATTAGGCGATAACTTGAAAAGGGTTCGTGCCAAGAAAAAATTGTCGCAAGGGGCATTAGCACGACTGTTAGAGGTTGATAAGGGCTATATCAGCAACATTGAGAGTGGCAACAAGAATCCTACCCTTGCGACAATTCAAAGGTTAGCAGACGCGCTTGGCGTATCGGCTGATGAATTATTGAAATAGTTATGAAACATCTCAATATCGAAATCAAAGCAAAATGTAATGACCACGAGAAAATTCGCGCAATTTTGAAATCGCGCAATGCCGATTTTAAAGGAACAGACCACCAGAATGATACTTACTTCAAAGTGAATAATGGTAGGTTAAAATTGCGCGAAGGAAATATTGAAAATTTTCTCGTGTTCTATGAGAGAGAAGATAAAGAAGGGCCGAAACAATCGGATGTTATTTTGTTTAAGTCCGATCCTAATTCTTCACTAAAAGAAATTTTACTAACTTCTCTTGGAACTTTGGTTGTGGTAGACAAGCAAAGGGAAATTTATTTCATTGAAAATGTAAAATTTCATATTGATACCGTGAAGAATTTGGGAACATTTATGGAAATTGAGGCGATAGATAGTAATGGCTCTTTCGGAAAAGAAAAACTACTTGAACAATGCCAGAATTATCTTGATTTATTTGGTATTCCAAAAAACGATTTGATCTCCGTTTCTTATAGTGATTTACTTTTTCAAAAATAATATGAATCAAAAAATTAAAAAACATTTTCTAGAATTTGGTACTTACACTTATCCTGGTCTGTACCAAGAAAAATTGAAAAATGATTTACCCGATGATGTTCGGGAAATTGGTCTTTTGGTTCGTAAAAATTTTATTCATCGAACAACTCTTGCGGCTGGAAACACTGACACAAATGCCGATCTAAAGTTCGGCGATATGACGAAAGTCCCGTGGTGGCGACAACCAGAGGACGATGTTTTGGTTACCGCTGCCGCCATGCTCGCCGAACTTTATCGGCGCGACAAAAGTGGTTTTGCAATGGATCGCGAACCAAAAGACAAGTTAGTTTTAACATGCCGCTTCGTTGCAATTATGATGGCGAGTATTTTGAAATCCAAGGGAATTCAGGCGCGGGTTCGCTCTGGTAATGCGCCATATTTTGATATGGGCGAAGAACTTGGCGATGTAAGCACCGACCATTGGATAAACCAGTATTGGAGCGAGCAGGAAAATCGTTGGATAACTATTGATGTTGACGGAAGTTTAAGTTTGGATGAGAATTTTGACCCCTATGATATGCCTAACGGAAAATTCGATTTTCCTGCTAACGCATGGCTCGGTATCCGCGCCGGAAAAATTGACCCGCAACACTTCCACAACGCCGGTGGTTATCGCGGAAAGATTGTGGTCGTTTGGTCGCTTTTCTACGATTTCCATTCGCTAATGAACAGCGAGATTATCTACCTTCACGGAACAAAATATGGCGACCCGAAAAAGTTTGATAATCTCGCTGAAACAGATTTTGAGAAAATCGACAGCCTTGCTCGGCTCATGCAGAAGCCAGACGAAAACTTTGACGAATTAGTAAAAATTTGGGAAACTGACAAAGATTTCCGACTGCTTACAGGTTCATAATTGTAATTGGCGACGAAAAAATTATGGCCTGCCGCGATGGCGCGGCGGAAAGGGTGGGGTGTGGGGAATTCCGTCGCGCTCGAGCGTTCTGCCGGAGCGAAGCAGAGGCGGTCAGTTCCGTTCAAAAAATGTTCGAGCGGAGTTGTATAATTCCACCAATAAGAACAGCCAAAATAGTGGCTGTTCTTATTTGTTTATGTTTGGATTCGAACAAAGTGGTGGCGGGGAAACTTTGTATCAAATATGATTCCTGTATTTATAAGTATTTGCCTTACAAGACTGGCTGTGTCAAACCAAAGTAGAAATGTCACCTTTTGACCAAAGTAGAAATGTCATCCCTTCGTGGTTTGTAAATTAAT
>MFQK01000045.1:7303-14114 GCA_001783035.1 Candidatus Magasanikbacteria bacterium RIFCSPLOWO2_02_FULL_44_11 | reverse complement strand
CTATGGCTTTGCCACAAATACTCTCTACAGCATTGATGTGGCAGCCGTTAATGGGGATAGTACCGCTACTACGACCTACGGAGCAGCTGTTCAAGCATATACCGCCGCTGCCATCCCGGGTGCACCGGCTGTGGTGACTTCAACATCGCCGAATGTTTTGGATATTACTATAGATGCGACGACTTTGAATTCGAACCCAACGACGGATGTGACATTACTTATCGTGAAGGATACGGGTTCAGATGTGAAATATTTACAATCCAATGGTACCTGGGGAATTGCGACCGCTACCTTGACGTATGCGCAGTTAGGTTCGGGCTTGGTCACCTCCACCACCGGCCTTATTGCTAACTCGCATCACGTTATTTCTGTTGCCGCGGTGAATGGCGACAGTACTGCCACAACCACGTACGGACCTACGGCCGAGACCTATACTGTTGCGGATGTGCCAACCGGCACCGCTCTTAATAGTTCGGCCGCACCGAAACAAGTTATCGTTACTTGGAATGGAAATGCGACTGAATATTTTGTAATCAATAATACATTGAGTACCAACTCCGGTTGGATTGGAAGCGCGACATTTACAAATACTGGTTTAGTATGTGGCACAACCTACGCATATCAAGTTAAAGGACGAAATGCCCTGGGCGTGGAAACTGCTTATGCCAATTCAGTTAGCGTTAGTACACAGCTGTGTCCGGCCTCCTCGCCAGGGTTAAGTGGCGGAGGTGGCGGTGGAGTTACCATAACTCCAACACCAACGCCAACCACGGTAGTGACGATACCTACGACGACACCAGAAACTTCTGTCACCGCCCCACTCACCACGACACCAGATACTTCTGTCACCGCTCCAACGACCGGAGGAACCGCTACGGCACCCATCGCACCGACAGCTACAGAAACGCGGTTTACTTTTACAAGAGCATTGACCATTGGATCTCGTGGTAGTGACGTGAGCAATTTACAAACAATTCTTAAAGAACTTGGATTCTTTACCTATCCGCAAATCACGGGTTACTTTGGCAGTATCAGCAAAAACGCCGTGCAACTCTATCAAAAAGCGCGCCAGTTAGCTGCCAGCGGTGTTGTGGACAATCCAACCCGCGACGCGCTTGCTAGCGAGGAAAAGAATAAGATTCAAAAAACTGTCAGCGTTGTCAAACCAAACGTCGCCTTTACCAGATTATTACGAGTCGGATCAACCGGTACCGATGTGCGGGCCTTGCAAGAAATACTACGGGATCTCGGTTATTTCACGCACCCCACTATTACTGGTTATTACGGCGGTGTTACGCGTGACGCGGTCATCAAATTCCAGCGAGCCAAAGGCTTGGCGCCTTATCCGGGTTGGGTAGGTCCTGGTACACGTGACGCGCTTAACAGTCTATAAAAATCGAGAAAAATCCCTTAAGGATATATATTTCGCTACCGGCATAGTAACGTTGGTTACCAAAAGCCGGCTAGGAAAAACCACCGGCTATTGGTCGGTGGTTTTTTATTGAGCTTGGGGTAGTGGATGAAGTTATAATTATTTTGAGTAAAGAGCTCTAATCCTCGCTTACAACATTCTTCTTAAGAAAATTAACAATCGCGTTCACCACATCATCTTTTGAGTCAGCTGGACTATGTGCTACCCACACCGCAAAATTATATAAGGCCGTAGTATCAATAGTAATCCACTTTTTGTCTTTACTTAAAAAGTACAGCAATACCATCACAGCTATACGTTTGTTACCATTTTTAAATGGGTGGTTTTTTATAAGTAAATAAAAAAGCATGGCCGCTTTTCTTAAAAACTCGGGATAGATATATCTGCCACCGTACACTTGAAAGGGTGTTGCTAAACAGCTTTCTAACACTTCCGGAAAGCGTGTAGAAAATTCAGGGATTGGTTCGTTGTAGCTCATGAGTTCTTGCGCCAGCGCGTGGGCTACGTATTCAACTTCAATAATTGTTGGGATATGCATATTATTCTTTGCCCAGCAATTTAAATGTTTCTCCGTATTCTGTTACAGCTTTTTCGACCACCGCATCAATACTTTGCTTAGTTTTATCGGATAAGCCGCCAATAGACAATCGTTCAATTTCTTCTTTAGGTATCAAAAAAATACGCCCTGCTTTTTGCACGCGTAATTTTCCCTTTTTTATACGCTTATACACCGCTACTCGACTAATTTTAAGCATTTTTGCGACTTCGGTAACAGTAAAAAAAGCCTTATTTTGCATATAATTTAGGCTAAATTGTTAACCAAATTAACTATAATAAAAATAGGTTATCACAAGATAACCTATCTGTCAAATTAACCAAAATGGTTAACAGTCGCTCCCGGGGCTGGGATCTCAGGTCGTCGTCCTGCGGACTCCTCTCACGAAAACCTTCGGGTTTTCGTGGGCTTTCCTCGGCAAGAAAGAAACTACGTTTCTTTCCATCTTCCTGTTCGATCCCAGTCTCAAAAATAAAGTAATATACAGCCATAAAGGCCGTATATTATTTTAGCTCCCGGGGCTGGGATCGAACCAGCGAAATCCACGTTAACAGCGTGGCGTTGTACCACTCAACTACCCGGGAAAGTGCGGATATGGTAGATAAAAATATCGCTTTTGTCAAGCTAGGCTTTCAATAATATTTTAATTTTTTTTACGACTTCTTCAATCGTACTGCCCACGGTAAAGCCGGCCGCTTTTTTATGCCCGCCACCGTTTAATTGTTTGGCCAAGAGCGACACATCAATATCATTACGCGTCGTCCGCAAGCTTCCTTTTACCATCCCATTGGCGGTTTCTTTAAGAACCAGCACAATACCCGGATTTTCCAAATTATTCAGAAAATTGGCAATACCCTCGGTTTCCTGGTCATCAACTTTGTGTTCAATCAAATCTTGTCGCGTCACATAAGTGTATACCATATTATAGTCCGGTTCTTTTGTTAGTCGTTGCAGGGCTTTACCCCACAATCGAAGCGACTCAACCGATTTATTGCGAATGACGGCATTGTTAATCAAATTATAATTGCCGCCCGAACGAATAAGCTCACCGCCAACCGCCAAAGCCGACACCGACGTGGCCGCGTTTGAAAAATTTCCGGTATCGGTCGTGAGGCCGGTCAAAAGCGATGTCGCCATACGCGGGTTGATGCGGATGCTGTTAGCACGAAAAAAATGAAACAAAATTTCAGTGGTCGAAGCGGCAGTCGTGTTGACTAAATTATAAGAACCAAAACGTTCATTGGTAGCGTGATGGTCGATATTAATAATCGTCGCCGGATGGTTGACGAGATGTGTCGCGATACCCGCGTAACGTAAATCGCCGGAATCGAGCACCACAATAGTATCAACGCTCGAGTCTTTGAAAATCGCCGGGTCGGTAATGACAGTCGTGCTATGCGGGACAAAGTGCAGTTTATCCGTTACCGGTGTCACGCAAAAAATCACGATCTCTTTGTTGAGTTCGGCCAGGTATTCAAGGAAAGCGGTGGCCGCGCCAATCGCGTCCCCATCCGGATTCTGGTGGGGGACGATCATGACCTTCTTGGCCTGCTTGATATGGTTATGGATTTGTTGGGCAATTATATGCATATTTTTGGAGAGCTAAGCATTCTATCGCGTCAAAGAGTGCTTGTCAAGGGATTGGCGCAATGCTATACTTTCCGTGTTGTTCTGATCGTTCCGCCATGTATCTTAAACGCCTCGAAATTCAGGGATTCAAATCCTTTGCTAATAAAACAACGCTCGACTTCCTGCCTCCCAAGGATAGTTTTTTTAGTATTACAGCAATTGTCGGCCCCAATGGCTCGGGAAAGTCAAATGTCACCGACGCTATTCGCTGGGTGATGGGGGAACAAAGTATGAAACAGGTCCGCGCCAAAAAGGGCGAGGATGTCATCTTTAGCGGGTCCGAGAGCCATGGTGCCATGAGCGTGGCCGAAGTTATCATGACATTAGACAATACCGGCGGAGATACCGGGCTCGATTATCCGGAAATAATTATTACGCGCCGCCTCTACCGTTCGGGTGAAAGTGAATACCTGGTGAATAACAACGCCGTGCGTTTGATCGATATCCATCTGCTTTTGGCTCGCGCCAAATTTGCCGAGGGCGCTTACAGTATTGTCAGCCAGGGCATGATCGACCGATTGCTCACCGTGAGTCCGAGCGAGCGCAAAGAATTTTTTGATGAAGCCTGTGGGATTAAGGAACAGCAGATCAAACAACATCAGGCCATGTTGAAACTCAACCGCACCGGCGAAAATATGCGTCAAGCCGATGTGTTGCTCGCTGAAGTTGAACCGCGCTTACGAATGTTGACTAAACAAGTCAAAAAATTGGAACAGCGCCAGGAAGTGGAAACAAAACTGGTCGCCGCGCAGGAAGAATATTATTTTACCATTTATAGTAAAAATAAAGCGGACACCGATGAACTGAAAGCGCGTTTAGCGATCGCCGATGCGAAATACCGCGATACATTTTCAGAACTCGAAAAAGTACAGGCCGAATTGGCCGAGCTCGCCCGTGGTTCAAGTCGCCAGGAAGTTTTCGATACGCTCCAAGCCCGCTACCAGGAAACAGTGCGCGCCAAAAATGATCTCGAGCGCCAGCTCGCGATTATCGCCGGCCAGATGCAAACCGAGTATTCTCAAGCCGGCCAGCAGAATGTAGCTTGGCTCGAAAGTAAAATCGAAGAATTAAAAAACAACGAAGCGCGGTTAAAAGCGCAAGTACAAACGGCAAATATTGAAGCGGAGAAGCGGCAAAAAGAAGCGGACCTCATAAAAAAGAAAGGTGAAACGATTGCCACGGAACAAACTCAGCTTCGTTTAAAAATTTCGCGTCTTCAAAGTGAATTGTTTAAAGACCAATCTGAACAAAGCTATCGCGAATTGAGCGGGCTGACAGCGGTGAAAGCGGTGCTCGAGGCCAAAAATCGATTTGGAAAGGTGCACGGCTTGGTCGCCGAGCTTGGTGAAGTGGATGACCAGTGTCGCCTGGCGTTGGAAGTCGCCGCCGGAGCGCATCTTTCTTCGATTGTGGTGGAAGATGAACAGGTGGCTCGTTTGGCTATCGAATATTTGCGCGAAAATCGTTTTGGCGTCGCTACTTTTTTACCGCTCAATAAGATTCAGCCGCGACAAGCATATGGCGACCTGAACGCCATGGTCGGCCAGCCGGGCGTGCTTGGCAAAGCTATTGATCTGGTGCGCTTTGATAAAAAATTCGACAATATTTTTTCCATGATGCTTGAAAATACGCTCGTGGTCGAAAATTTGAAAGCTGCGGAGCGTCTCGGGATCGGCCGCGCGCGGATGGTCACGCTCGACGGTGATTTGGTCGAACAGAAAGGCATTATGCGCGGCGGTTGGCGCAACAAAAAAAATACAGTCGGCTTTTTTTCTAAGTTGTCGCTGGCAAAAGATGACCAATTGGCCGAGTTGCAAGCGGCTATCGCCCTTGAAACCCATAATCTGGCCGACTTGGAGCGTGAATATGAAGCAGCCAAGGCCAAACTTATGGAAGCGACCATCCAAACGAAGACAGCGGCCACGGAATCAAGCTTGGTGCAGCGGCAGTTTGATCAGAACCAGGCCGAGCTCGCCCGCTTGGTGCACGACCTGTCGCTCGTGAAAGCCAGCCCCGAAGAGTATGGCGAACAATTGAAAAAATTAGCCAAGACCAAAACCAATTTGGAAAAACAAAAGGCCACTTTAGAGAAAGCCGTCGAGGTCATTGCCGATGAGATCGAAGATTATAACCGCAAAGAAGAGGCCAAGAAGCAGCGCGTTTTTTCTTTGCAAGAAACAATGCAAGCGAAGCAGGGGAGTGTGAACACGATTATTGCGGAGCGAAACGACCTGCGTATTGAAGCGGCTAAACTCGAGACGAAGCATGAAGATCTGGCACAGGAAGTGTTGAGCGATATGAAGATTTCTTTACATTCGATTATCGAGCGGGTGAAAATAAAAGTAGATGTAAGTCGGCTCGACATCTTGGCCAAGGCCATTGAAAATTTGAAATACCAATTGAGCCTGATCGGTGGTATCGATGAAGAAGTGGTCAAAGAGCACGCGGCCACCAAAGAAAAATATGATTTCTTGATGAAGCAACTCGATGATTTGAAAAAAGCCACGGCCGACCTGACGACCATGATTGAAGAATTAGATGATTTGATGAAAAAACGGCGCGCGACCGCTTTCAAAAAAATCCGCAAAGATTTCGACCGCTATTTCAAGATTTTATTTGGCGGTGGATCGGCCGATTTGGAAGAGATTTATGGCGAGCCGCCGGCCGAAGATATAACTCTGCCGGATGGGACTGTTGTCTCGGCCGAGGAAGCCGCAGCCATGGAAGGGCAGCCAGCTGAACCAACCAAGAAAAAAGATAAAATTTTAACGGGTATCGAAGTCCTCGCCAACCCGCCAGGCAAAAAAGTGAAATATTTGAATATGTTATCCGGCGGCGAGCGCACCCTCACCTCGATCGCGCTCATTTCTGCAATTCTGTACCACAATCCATCGCCGTTTGTAGTGCTCGATGAAGTCGAAGCCGCCCTCGACGAGGCCAACACGCAGCGTTTTGCCCGCATTATATCAGAGCTTTCGACCCATTCGCAATTTATTATTGTCACCCATAATCGTGTCACCATGCATGCGGCCAACGCGCTCTATGGAGTCGTTATGCAGGGTGATGGTATTTCAAAACTTCTTAGCGTCAAAATCGAAGACGTGCCCCACTACGACGAGCCGACTAAAACTCACGCCTAATTTGGTATAAAAAAGATATACACATCCTTATATATGGAGGTTTTATTTTTATGC
>MFQK01000045.1:1449-7297 GCA_001783035.1 Candidatus Magasanikbacteria bacterium RIFCSPLOWO2_02_FULL_44_11 | reverse complement strand
CAAAATAACAGTTTCAAAGTCCAAAATTTCCAAACCTACATCGGTTTCTAGCCAGGAGAACAAACATGGGCAGGTTTTTCTTTGATATCCCGCTCGAAGGAGTGCTCGATTACGAAGAAAAAATTCACCGCTGGCACGAACGTGAGCGCCGGGAATTGTCGTTTGACGGGTACATCAACGAGTTATCCAAGTATTTAAACAGCCTTGGTTTCTACGTTGAGGTCTCGACCGGAAATACGTGGCAGGGGCTTAGACTAATCATCGTGGGTGAGTCCATGGGTGGTACGCGGCTCATCGCCGTGCATCCCAAGGATGAGCGAGGAGTTATTTACATCCTCGAGGACCACGGGCAAGTTCCTTCCCAGCTCACTCAATACCTTGCGCTTCGGGCCGTAACGTATACTCGGCTCGTCGAAGCGGGTGCCGTTTCCGTCAAGGCAATGCTCGAGCTCAACAAGCACGACCGTTTTGCCGCGGAGATGCCCGGTGAGTCAGAGCAGGTTGAGAACAAGCCAGAAGAGGGCACTACCACGGAAGCCTACATCGTACGCACCGATCGGGTGTTGCACTAGTTTGCACCCCTTGGCAGTAGGTTATCCAAAAGCGCTTGGGGAGATACTTTTGGGCCAAAGTATTTTGGCCCTTGACAAAAGGCCAAATTTGTAACGCCGAGGGCTCATACCCCTCGGCGCTGTATTTAGGCAGTTTAGTTGACAAAACCAACAAACTATACTATAGTAATGCTGCTCTCAAATTAAATTCGTCACAGTTTATTTTTCAAAACAACGATAATCAGTTATGTTAGCAATCCGCTTGCAGCGCGTCGGTAAGAAAAAACTTGCCCAATATCGCCTGATCATTAACGAAAAAGCTCGCGATACCAAAGATGTGTATCTCGAATTACTCGGTACCTACAATCCGCACGCCAAAGAAAATGCTTTCCAGCCAAAAACTGACCGCATTCTCTACTGGCTCGGCAAAGGCGCCCAGGCCTCCCCAACCGTCAACAACCTTTTGGTTTCTGCCGGCCTGGTCAAAGGCAAAAAAGAAAAATCTGTTTTTCTTTCTCAAAAACGTCAAAAGAAATTAGGCGAAAAAAAGCCAGCCGAGGCTCCGGCCGCAACCGCACCGGCCGCCACACCAGCCATTGCCGCACCGGCTCCAGAAGCTCCAGCCAAACCAGAAGCCCCTGTCGCTCCGGCTCCAGAAGCTCCTGCCAAACCAGAAACTCCTGCCGCTCCGGAAGTTGCGCCAGCCGCATAATCTACGGTATACTAACGGTCGCCGCCAGGCGATCGTTTTATATAAACTATGGCCCAAGACAACCTATCTTTCTATGGCCCAAGACAACCTATCTTTTCTAGAAAAAAAACAGCAGCTGACCAGAGCTTCCTTAATTGGTATTCCACTGGATTTGGGTAAAGACAATATCGGCACCGACGCCGGACCGAAAAAATTGCGCGAGCTTGGCATCGTCAAATCTTTGACGTCTGCCGGTGTCGACGTGCTAGACCGTGGCGATGTGCCGGCCGCGACCAGGGCGGCCACCGACATCGGCGATGTGAGGCTTAAATATTTAGAGGCTATTTTAGAAACACTCCGCCCGGCCGCCGCGCTAATTGAAAAAGAAATTAGGCAGGGGCAGATACCGATTGCCATTGGCGGCGATCATAGTATCGCGGTGGGAACTATCAGCGGAGCCTCGGCAGCTTGCGACGGTGACCTCGGTATTATTTGGATAGACGCTCACGGTGACATTAACACTCATGAAACAAGTTTATCAGGCAATATCCATGGCATGCCGTTAGCCGCTGTTTTAGGATTAGGCCATCCCGATCTTGTAAATTTGCATCAGCCCGGCCAAAAAATAAAATCGGCCAATGTCGTCTATGTTGGTCTTAAAGATTTAGATCAGGCCGAAATAGATTTTATACGCCAGGGCAATATTTCAGCCTTTACCGTCATGGATATCGTCCGCGCCGGCCTCGAGCCCGTTTGCCAAGCCATCGTCGCCTTGCAAAAAAGAGTTAAAAAAATATGGGTCAGCCTGGATGTTGATTCTATCGACGCCCTGTATGCGCCAAGCACCCCCATGCTTAACAAAGGCGGGCTCACTTACCGGGAAATATCCGCTTTGACGCAATACATTGGCAAGGTTTGTTCTCTCATTGGTTTTGAAATTGTGGAGTTCGCGCCCGACCGCGATAAAAATAATCTGACCGGACAGCTAATCATCGAGCTCGCCGCTCGGCTTCTCGGCACTGAACATACTTGGTATACCGACTATATGGATGAAGAAGCGAAAAAACAAATTCGTCGGGGAACAAATTTGGTTGACGCTGTGCATAAGTCGTGATATGATTATTACATCGCAGTACTGGTGGGAGATGTCTCGTTTCATTGGCTTCTTTCCACACTGTCGACAGGCTGCACTTAATGAAATGTTAGAAACTGAATATATCGCGAGATATAATCTCTCTCGCTCGGAAATTTTCCTAGCAAGCTCGGAGATTTCACTCTCTCGATTCGATTATGGAACAAGATCAGAAGTTCGTTGAAGATGTTGTGCGAGCGATTGTCAACAATCCCGCCGATGTTAAAACGACCCGCATTATTGACGAACGCGGCGTTCTCATTACGCTGGATGTGAATCCGGCAGATATGGGATACGTCATCGGCCGTCAAGGTCAAACTGCCCGATCTATCCGCACTCTTTTGAAGATTGTTGGTGCCAAGAATAACGCTCGTGTTAACTTGAAAATCAATGAACCTGAAGGGGGACGCGCTCCACGCCTGCACGACAACGCAGTGGTTGATACCAGTGCCGTCGACAACTTGGAGATCTAGATCCGCGCTCGATAGACTACTTTGAAAAAACCGGTCACCTCAGGCGACTGGTTTTTTAATCCACAATCGCGCAAAGTCTTTATCTTTTCTTTAGGTGTCCAGTGTTAGAATTGTACCAATTGACACGTTAGTGTCAAAAAAGTATACTTCAAATATGAATTTGAAAAAGAAAATTGCCACCAAGGAATTGAATAAGGTCGTCACACTCGGTGTCTTGCTCGAATACACCGATAGTTTTTTGTTGCCAAGAATGAGTGATATAATTGAAAAAAAACTTGAAAACGCGATAAGCGGTTTGAAAAAGGAAATGGCCGAAATGAGAGTTGAATTTAAGAAAGACCTGGCTGCCATGAAGTATGATTTAAAGGATTATGTTGATCATAAGTTGGCCAACCAGACTTCAGATATTTTCAAACGGTTGAATAAACGATATGAAGCCACGGAAGAGAGCGATCAAAAATTTAAACTAAAAACAGTCGACCTCTTTAAACAAGGTAATATTGGCTCACCAGAAGACAGGGCATATTTGGCCGGATTGGTGGGCGCCTAAATAAAGCATATTAACACTATGACCCAGAAAACTCCCACCATCAAAAAACAAATGCTCGAAGTAATGATAGAATATACCGAAACTTTTTTAATTCCTCTACTCGACGACAGATTTGATACCTTTAGAAACGAATTTAGACTTGAACTTAAAGAAGAAATTGGATCCCTGCGCCATGAATTGAAAGACTATGTCGATAAAAAATTAGCTGACCAAACGTCTGATATTTTTAGGCGACTTGACCGACGCGACCAGAAAAATATCAAATTCAAACAAAAAGTAGTGACTGTTTTTAAAGATAACGACCTGGCATCTTCCAAAGATCTTACCTATTTGGTTGGCCTCGCAAACGCTTAAACTAGGAAAAACTAACGTGGAAGTGCATAAAAGCCTTGACAAAAGGGCTATTTTATGCTATACCGTGAGGTTAGTTCTTTGGACAATTCATAGCTAAACAAAGCCAAAAAAATGAGTAAAGCTTATGGATTTTCACCTGTCACTCGATGTGGCGTTCAGGTGGATATCTGCAAGCTTTCCTCATGCAGAGTCGAGCCCCGGACCCCGGGAATGGGTAACAATGCCTTTCGGGCAACAAGCCTGGATGGCGAAAAAGGAGCAAAACATGGCACGCGAAACGTTTGTCGCCTGGTGGCATGGCCTCAACGTGGGTCAGCAGCAGGCGCTCGTGCAGAAATTCTACCACGCCGCTGGCGGTGACAAGAGCAACGCCCAAGAAAATTTCGAGGGCGTGCTCAAAGGCGAGTTAACGGCCGAGATCGCGTTCAAAGACGCGACCGTGGTTCTGGTGGACAGGAACGGCCGGTGCATTCCGACCGATACGGTCACAGGTCAGGTGGTGAATGCGAACCGCGCCTATCACCTGGACCAGCCAGAGATCAACTATGGTCGGGTGCTCGAGCGGTACAAGCAGTTCTTCGGTCCCGAGATGCAGTTCGTCTCGGCGGCCGAGTTCGAAGCGCGGGCAACTGCGCTCCTTGGCCAGGTCGGCGACCACAAGCAGGTGAAGAACCTGCGGCGTGGCGTCTACTTGCCGTTCAGCTTGCCGAAGCTCGTCGTTGCGGATTACGGGCGCACGCTCAAGGAGATTTTCCTCGCGGCAGTCGAGCGCTCGTACCGCGCGCAGTTCCCCAACCGGCCGTTCGTGAATTGTCGGAAGGGTCAGCTGACCGGCCAGGTCAAAATCGTCACGGAGAGCCGTCACAACGAGCTCATCGAGGCGATGCGGCAGGGTCCGGTGGTCGGGGTTCTGTTCCCGACGACGCTCCAAGGGTTCGGCATCGAGGCCGACCGCGAAATGATCGCGCAGTTCCCCGCGGGGTTCACGCTCACGGGGGCGATCGACTTCGCGGCGGCGCATGTCGCGTACCCGGAAACGTTGGCCAAGGACAACACCCCGGTCAGCGATTGCGCCGCGCTCAGCTGGCGGGTCCCCGGGAATTCGCTGTACTTCAACGCCGGCGACGACAGGCTCGAGTTCAACTGCAGGCGTCTGGTCGCCGGCGAGGAATGCTCGGCGGGTGTCGTAGTCTTCTAGTAGTGCTCGCAAGGCACTCGAACGCTTGGCAGGTTTGTTCATTTCGGACAACGACATTTGTGTCGTTGGCCACTTGGACTCGCGTTCGTCTGCCTAGTGGCAGGCATGGTTCTACGGCGCGGCTGTGGTTGGACAGAAATGTTCATCCCACAGTCGCGCCGCTTTCTATTTTATAAACGTTTTGTTATACTTATTCACGAAAGTAAGCTCATGTATCGTAGTTAACGGTGGCTATGCCTCCACAGATTACGGTCGCCGAAATTCTATGGTTTGCTCGATTATTGTAGTGGTTATCGAATTGAACAGCGACTGCTGAATAAGGTGTGGCTGCGTAAAGAAAGGCGTTCGTAGTCAGACTTTATGATTATTTTAGGAGGATGCGAGTAGACTTGCGTAATATATTTTGTTTTTATATACTAACAGTATGACGCAAAAAACTACCCCCTTCAAAAAGCAGATGTTCGAAGTCTTGGTGGAATACACCGAAACGTTTTTATTACCCTTACTGGATAACCGATTTGCGGAGGTAAAAACGGACATGGCGGCTATGAAATATGAACTAAAAGATTATACGGACAGAAAATTAGCCGATCAGAAAGATTATATGCACAAACGATTTAATGAACAATCGACCGAGATAAAAAAGATTTCCTCCCAGGTTTCGGAAATAATGAAGCGATTGAATAAGGTGGAACACGCTGTCGCTTAGGGGCGCCGTATGCAGTTTGATATCCTCACCTTATTTCCCGACGTTATCCACCACTATTCGAGCGAGAGTATTCTTGGCCGTGCTCAAGACAAAAAACTCATTGCCATCAAAGCCCACAATTTTCGAAAACACAGTGACAATAAATGGGGACACATTGATGACAAACCCTATGGCGGGGGGCCGGGCATGG
>MFQK01000045.1:0-1409 GCA_001783035.1 Candidatus Magasanikbacteria bacterium RIFCSPLOWO2_02_FULL_44_11 | reverse complement strand
GCTATCAAAGCAAAATTTCCCAAAGGCAAAAAAGGCAGCCTAAAAATAGAGAAGGTCGGTCCCATAACCAAGATTATCATCATGGATCCGGCTGGCAAAAAGTTTGACCAACGTCTGGCCGAAAAATTTGCCAAGCTCGAACGCCTGGTCATCATCGCCGGACGCTATGAAGGTTTTGACGCCCGTATTTATAAATTAGCCGACGAGCGTGTCTCGATCGGTGACTTTGTTTTGGCCGGCGGTGAATTGCCGGCGCTCGCGATTGTCGAAGCCACTGCCCGTCTTCTCCCCGGCGTCCTCGGCAACGAGGCTTCGCTCGCCGAAGAAACTTTTGGTCGAACCCCGCAGCGTGCTCTGCCTATTGGCAGGCAGTCCGCCACTAATAAACATGCTGACGATAAAGAAACTATAAAGGAATACCCCCAGTACACCCGACCGGAAAATTTTTACGGCTGGAAAGTACCGGCGGTCCTCTTAAGCGGCGATCATAAAAAAATCGCCGACTGGCGAAAAAAGAATAGCTAATGCGTTCAATTTTCCTCGAAGCTCTTTCAGGGTTATTTTACAAGCCGATTTATCCACAAGCGCAAGGCAACTTCAGCTCTTGACAAGAGTTCGTAAATAGACTATCATGGTGACACGCTAAATTATTGAAACTAAAGGTAAAAACTTCTTAGACAATTAACCACTTTTCTAAGTTCCGAATTTGCAGAGGAAGACTAGAAAGAGAAAAGAGCAACTCGCGAAAGGGGTTTCTCTTTTTTCTTTCTTACTTGCCGCAAGTCGTCGAAGAGTCGCCTCAGGCGACCCCAAGCCGACCGGTTCCCGCGGTAAAAGGAAAGAATGTACTTTGACAATACAGACGTGACAAAAACCATAAACGTCTATCTATTTCAAATGTAGGATGTTACTTCGGTAACATTTTACGAACCAACAATAATATAAATCCAAACCATCGTTCATAACGGTGGAATGAATTCTCTAAGCAGACCTTAAAAATCTGCTCTTACTTGAGAGTTTGATTCTAGCTCAGGATGAACGCTGGCGGCGTGTCTAAGGCATGCAAGTCGAGCGACGTGTTTCAGCACTCTGCAGACGAATTTTCGTCGACAGGGTGCTGAAATTACGAGCGGCAAACGGGTGAGTAACACATTGGTAACCTTCCTTCAAGCCAGGGATAGCCCACCGAAAGGTGGATTAATACCTGATGGTCAGTCTAGGTGAAAATCCTAGCCTGTAAAGATTTATCACTTGAAGAGGGGCCTATGGCCCATCAGCTAGTTGGCGCGGTAATGGCGCACCAAGGCTATGACGGGTAGCAGGCGTGAGAGCGCGACCTGCCTCAGTGGGACTGCGACACTGCCCACACTCCTACGGGAGGCTGCAGTCAAGAATATTCCTCAATGGAC
>MFQK01000044.1:5288-13123 GCA_001783035.1 Candidatus Magasanikbacteria bacterium RIFCSPLOWO2_02_FULL_44_11 | reverse complement strand
AGCTTTATCATACTTATCACGAATCACCGTTAATAGACGAACCGGCATCATTACCCGGGACAGTTTCACTCCTTCCTGCCGACGACGAAGAGGAAGAAGAACCCGCTGCTTGGCGAAAAAAAATAAGCGGATTAGTCGATGGCGACTCACTGAAAGACAAATTCAGACCGGTCGCAAAGGCGCTTTTTTCAAAACAGCGTCTAGCTTTAATTTCGGCGCTTCTGCTTATTAGCGTGATTATTCCCGGGCCGGCTCTCAGCTATTACCAAAACTTGGTCATTACTAAAGATACCTTAATTCGCGATTCTACCGACGCCATCACAGCCCTCCAAGATTCAACCATCGCCCTCAAACAAGCCGATCTGGCAGCAGCCGAACAGGCCACCGACCAGGCGCTAACAAAATTCCAAACGGTACTAGACCAACTATCCGATAAACGTTTCTTGCGGACCGTCGCCAGTATCTTGCCTAATGTTGGTGGCAGTTTGGAAAGTCGTGAAAAAATTCTGTTGGCAGGACAAGAAATTACCTTAGGAAACGGTTACCTTTTAGACGGCATTAAACGCAGCCAAAATATCGACCAGCCCTCCTTAACCGCGCGAATGAATACAATTCTCGAAGGGATCCATACTAGCCTGCCATTCTACGAACAAGCCGACCGGCTTTTCGCCGACATCGACAGCGACAGCTTACCTTTTGAACATCAAGCTCAGTTTAACGATTATAAAAAACTATTCACATCGATTGTCAAAGATTTTAAAACAATCGACGAACTTGGCACGACCCTGCTCGAAATATTCGGGGGATCTGGCCAGCGTCGCTACTTGCTAATTTTCCAAAATCCGCATGAACTTCGGGCCACTGGCGGATTTGCGGGAAGTTTCGCTATTATAGACATAAAAAACGGAGAAATTGTAAATCTCGACATACCGGCTGGCGGCACCTACGACCTCCAGGGACAACTCAAAAAATTTATCGAGCCGCCGGCACCACTTCTTATCTCCAATAAGCGCTGGGAATTCCAGGATGCCAATTGGTTTCCCGACTTCCCAACCACCGCCGAAAAGACATTGTGGTTTTATCGCCATAGTCATAACGTAACTGCCGACGGCGTTATCGCTATTAATGCCACCGTCCTGGAACGTCTTTTAAGCATTGTCGGTCCATTTATAGATGCCAAACGAGGTTTAACCTTGGACAGCGAAACCGCGATTGTCACTTTACAAAAAGTTGTTGAAGAAGGACCGGAAAAAAAAGTAAACAAACCGAAACAAATTTTGTCCGATGCAGCTCCGGAAATCATAAAATCTATTAAATCGTTGAAGGCCGCCAACATTTTGCCTTTACTAAACACAATGCAGGAGGCCTTGAAACAAAAAGAAATTCAGGTATACTTCACTGATGATGAGACTCAAAATACCATCAATGACTTTGGGTGGTCCGGACGGATTCTCCCCTCGTCGCCAAAGCAAGACTATTTAATGGTGGTAAACAGCAACATCCAGGGACAAAAAAGCGATGCTAAAATTGAACAAAGCATCAGTCATCAGGCGGTCGTATCCCCCGACGGAACTGTTATAGCGACAGTTGTCGTTACCCGCGAACATTTAGGCGACAAAGGAGAAAAACTCTATGGTCAAACCAATATTGATTATCTGAGACTTTATGTTCCGGAAGGAAGCGAGCTCTTGAGCGCCAGCGGCTTCACCTGGCCGGACGAAAAATCTTTCCGAGCTCCGGAAAAATGGTACGCCAAAGACGAATTTCTGGCGCAAGTCGAGCAAAACGAACATTTGGACGCAAAAACCGGCACTCGTATCACGACCGAATTTAATAAGACCACATTTGGCAATTGGGTTATCACCGAACCGGGCGAAACCAGCCAGGTACAATTCACCTACCGATTGCCTTTCAAAATCACAGCCGAAACAAAAACCAGTCGTTGGGAAAAAGTAGTCAATCATTTTAAAAAGGAGTTGGCCGAGTACCAACTTTTAGTCCAACGTCAATCTGGATCCAAGACCACGTTTGAAAGCCGAATTATTTTTCCAAATAATTGGCAAACATCGTGGCAAGAAGGCGACGGTCTGACGTTAGCCACAAACGGCGCCCGTATCGCTCCGCGGCCGCTCATCAAAGATACCGTTTGGAGCCTTATTATGGAACGTTAATAAAATATATGTCTGACAAAAACACTAAACGGTTTGTCAAAAAACAGTTAGAAACAATAATTGTTTCTCCGCCCGATGAGAACGATATCGATACCTGCTTGACAAACATCTATCAAGACCACGAAGGCAGAATCCCGAACATGAAAGAAATTTCCATTAAAAAAAGCAGCCCGTTTGTACGCATCCTAAGTTTTGTGTTTGGACTGGTTGTTGTTTGTGCGCTGCTTGCCTGGGCCGGTTTTCTGTATTTCCCCGGTCAAACAGCGAACGAAAACGGTTTGGTCTTTGACATTCGCGGATCCCGCGACGTGGCAGTTGGCGTTACCACCACCTACACTCTTTCATACGCTAATACGTCTGACGCGCACATAAAAAATGCCACCCTCAGCGTCCATTACCCGGAAGGTTTTGTTTTTATAACCAGTTCGGTACCGTCAAACAACAGCGGCCATACCGAATGGAAAATTAATTCTCTCAAATCATCCTCGGAGGGAAGCCTGATTATCACAGGAAAATATTATGGACAATACAACGAACAAAAAACGTGGCGTACTTTCTTTAACTACACTCCTGATAATTTTAATTCCGAACTACAAAAAATTACCACCCTGACAGCTGTAATAAACGATAATCCCTATAAACTGGAACTGACCGGCTCCGACGGTGTGGCGGTCGGCAGTGACGCTTTTTACACATTTTCCGTTAGTAAAACCACCGACAACAAACAGCCGATCCAACTCTCGATAGTGCCTCCCGGTAATTTCATTATTACCTCCTCCACCCCTGCCCTTAAAAATAATAAAGTCACCATCGATTGGGGATCAACTACCTCGCCCGATAATTTCCGACTGATAATTAAAGGAAAGTTCAAAAATGCCGACACGCCAAACATGATCAAAGGTGTGCTCTATCTGCCCTTTGCCGATACCAATCAACTCTTTACCATCGCCACCGCCGGTATTACCTCTCAGCTCCTCAAAAGCGATCTCGAATTCGGAACGACAATCAACGGCACACAAAATGACACCGAAGCCAAACCGGGAGAAACATTAGCGGTTACTATTCATCTGAAAAACAGTAGTCCCGAAGAAATGAAAAATGCAGCCGTCACCATTTCATTCGACGCGCCGTCAGTCAAACGCCAAAGCCTCCTTAATTGGTCGGGTCTGGAAGATAAGTATGACGGCAGTGTTGTCGGCGAACAGCTCACCGATACCGTGCGGCGCGGCCAAATTACCTGGAATAGTAAAAAAATATCCGACTTGGCAAAAATAAAACCGGGAAGCGAAGTGTTGATTAACGTCAAATTACCGCTAAAAACTACTACCGGTTTTGACTACAGCGCCATTAAAGAAACAGTTATAAAAGTAAACAGCTCGGTGGATTATCTCGACGCTAAAGGAATTTCGAAAAGCACGGCCGGAAACCCAATAATCATAACCTTAGAAACCGATCTCGCTTTTATCGGACGCGATACTCTCACCATTAACGGTCAAGGAAAAGAAGAACATGCCGTGTCATGGATCTTAACCAACACATTCCACCCGCTAAAAAACATTACGGCCACCGCTGTCGCCTACGGTGATACCACCTTCCTCTCGGGAGAAACCACTGATGGAACATCGGGATATGATCCTCGCGATAAAAAAATAATCTGGACAATCGATGAGCTTCAACCGGGAGATAATCAGTCAAAAAATACTTTCACTTTGGTTCTAAACACCAAGAATCCAACCCAAAATACACTGCTGTCTAAAGTTACTATCGAAGCCGAAGACGCGATCACCGGTCAAAAAATTTCCCTAATCGGCAAAGAAATCACCTTAAAATAAAATCCTTCACTAATTTGTCAGCGGCGGCTGTTTCATCGCCGCCCAACCAAATAATTCTTTTATCGCGTTTGAACCAAGTCATCTGGCGTTTGGCATATTTACGCGTCGCTTGTTTAATTACTTCAATAGCCCGTTCCTTAGTGCACTTCTCTGCCAGGTATTCGCCCATTTGCTTATAGCCGATACTACTCATGCTCGGCAAGTTCCATCCATACTTCTGCTTGACCAATGACCTTGTTTCTTGCTCGAGACCGCCTTCAATTTGCTGATCAACCGAACTTTCAATCCGTCGTGCTAAATCAGCCGGCTCCCTTCTTAGGCCAATTTGTAAAACATCAAAAAGCGCGTCTGCTTGTTTCCGTTGGTCGGCAAACGACTCACCGCTTAAAATCGCGACTTCCAAGGCCCGTATCACACGGCGTGGATTTTTAATATCCACTGAAGCATAACTTTCCGGGTCTAATTTTTGCAACCAGGTCAGCAAATCCTGTAAAGAACGCTTTTCAAAACTGCGACGCAATATTTTATTGGGAGGAATTTTCGGCGGCTCCAAGTTGTCGACAATAGCTTGTATATAAAGACCGGTACCGCCAACGATAATCGGCAGCCTACCCCGACGTATAATGTCATTAATATGACTTAAAGCATCCGACTTAAACTCCGCCAAACTCATTTGATGGCCGGGATCAACAATATCCATCATATAATGCGGCACTCCCTCAACTATATAAGCTCGACGATCTTGGACCGACCGCCATTCACCCTGGGGTTTGGCTGTTCCAATGGTCATTTTCTTGTATAATTGCCTTGAATCTGCCGAAATAATTTCGCCATTATATCTTTTCGCTAATTCCAAACCCAGTCGCGTTTTTCCACTCGACGTTGGCCCAACGATGGCAATAATTTTAGGTAAGGATGGCATAACTCTTAGATTGATAGTTATATCTAAACATGTCGAGAGCTATGCGTCAATTTATCAATAAGAAATAATAACACAACTTTGCTAGACACAGCATAAACCAGCCCTGCGGGGCTGGTTTTGCTTCCATCTCGACCGCCTGCGAAGGCGTCCTGCGATGAGGTCTAGACAAAATTGTGTTATTATTTCTTATTGGAATTACACACGTAGACGATCTTTGATTTCGTTTATAACTTTATCAATAAAATCATTTTTTGACATCTTCACCTGTTCTTCTTGACCACGAATCCGGATCATCCAATCCTCACCGCCCAGTTCCTTGTCGCCTACGACGACAATGTACGGAATTTTTTGACTAACAGCATTGCGTATTTTTTTACCCACGGTCTCGTCGGCTGTATCTGTGGCCACTCGAACATCCAAACTATCCAATTCTTTCCCTAGTGCCAAGGCGCCATCAATGTGTTTCGCTGACACTGGTACCAATTGGACCTGCACCGGAGCTAACCAAAGTGGAAACGCTCCCGCATAATGTTCAATTAATATTCCCATAAACCGTTCCGGTGAACCGACCAAAGCGCGATGGATCATAACCGGATGCTTTTCCTCTCCGTCCTTGTCAACATACGTCAAACAGAAACGCTGCGGCATGTTCAAGTCGAGCTGAATCGTCGAAATTTGCCATTCGCGACCAATCGAGTCCTTGGCCATAATATCCATTTTTGGACCGTAGAACGCCGCTTCACCTACTGCTTCCTGAAAAGTGATCGCGTTTTCCTTAAGAAGTTTGCGCAAGGTACTTTCGGCTTTTTCCCAAGTATTGTCTTCACCTAAATATTTTTCTTTTTGTTTCGGGTCTCGCAAGGAGAGACGAATCCAATACGATAAGCCGTACGTTCCAACAGCTTCTTTTATGGCCATTAAAACATTATTAAATTCCTCCTCGATTTGATCATCTCTACAGAAGCAATGGCCATCATCCTGCGAAAAACAACGCAAACGCGTCAAACCCGATAATTCACCCGGACGCTCGTCACGGTATAAGTTGGCAAAATCTGCCAAGCGAAGCGGCAAATCTTTGTAACTGCGCTTTTCGGCGGCGTAAATCTGAGTATGCTGGGGGCAATTCATCGGCTTCAGATAATAAACCTCGTCCGAATAATGCGATTTTACTTCCAGCATGTCGTCCTTATATTTATCGTAATGGCCGGACACCTTGAACAACTCCGCTTTGTTAATATTTGGTGTATGCACTTCTTGAAAACCGATCCGCTTATTCAACGCGCGAGAATAATTAATGATACTGGAGCGAACCGTAGCGCCTTTCGGAGTGTAGAGCGGCATGCCCGAGCCAACTAAATCAGAAATAACAAACAAACCAAGCTCCTTACCAAGCCGACGGTGGTCGCGCTTCTTGGCTTCCTCAAGCATGTTCAAATACACGGCCAATTCTTTTCTATTAGAAAACAACAATCCATAAATACGCGTCAACATCGGATTCTTTTCATCACCACGCCAATAGGCTCCGGCAACCTTGTGCAATTTCAAACCATCCAAAGGAATTTCCGAGGTATTATCGACATGACCGCCGCGACAAAGATCGGTAAATGGTCCTGATTCGTACAAAGTAATATTCTGACCATCTTTAGAAAATTCCTTAATAAGTTCAAGCTTGAACGGCTGATCTTTCTCAAATTTTTTAGCTTCAGCGGCCGACACTTCCCGACGCTTAAAAACATGGTTGCCTTTGGCAATTTTTTTCATGGTCTCCTCAATTTTCGGCAAATCATTTTCCGATAGCGTCACCCCTTCCGGAAACTTAAAATCATAATAAAAACCATTTTCAATAGTCGGACCGATAGCTAACTTTGTTCCCGGATATAATTCAAAAACCGCGGCCGCCAGCATGTGCGCCGCCGAATGGCGAATAGCGTCTAATTTTTGTGCATCCATATGGATTAAATAAAAAACCGATATACCTAAAAATAAGGCATATCGGGGTCTGATTATTCATCGAGACGGTTCCACCCGAAATTTAGCTTTTAATTCAATTTGTACACACTCCGAGAGTGGTACCATATTAATCGCCGATCGCGATCAAACTGGGCTGGTTCTCGTAAAACGTGTGTACCAACACTATACACCGAGGTAAAATCGACGTCAACAGTTATTTTACATTTTTCACTATCACCCTTATTTTATCTGCCGACGTCGGCGCCGTAGTTATCCAAGAAGGAGAAAATTTCAGATCAACACCCACGACATGATCAAGCCCCAAAACATATCGTTGGATTTCATCTTTATTCTTACCGAGAAAATGATAAGGAGCCAGTTTTTCAACATTGGCATCAATGGTCACCAACGCATCTTGAGTCAGATTAATATCTGCCGTCCCATCATTGAGATTGTAGCCCGCTACAGTTACATATGGTTTTTTGTCAGCCGTCAAAAATCTTTCCTCCGTCACATCGATCTTACTTTCTACTTCTTTGGCAATTTTAGCTTTAAGATCTTTTAGATTGTAACTTACCACGACCAACGTGCTTGTCCCCTTAACCATAAATTCGCTGACCGGAAAACCGATTTCAGCGTTAACCGTCAATAACTGGTCGGCCACGACAATATTAACTTCATAAAGCGACGGTGAAATAGTCGCCAGGAATGCTTGTTTGACCTTTTCAGTATAGTTTTCTTTGGCACTTTTTACATCTTCTTCACTCAAAATTGCCACACTCGTCTGGCCGCCGGTCATCGATTTCTTGCTTTCGGCATAAATAACTTTTTGTTTAAATTCCGGCAGACCGGGAATGATAAACTTACTTGGACCAATTTCGCTTTCCGATCCTGGTTTATCGGCATACACAGCCACTGTCGATTGGCCGTTGGCGGGAACAGTAACCCCGCGCGTTAGAC
>MFQK01000044.1:0-5275 GCA_001783035.1 Candidatus Magasanikbacteria bacterium RIFCSPLOWO2_02_FULL_44_11 | reverse complement strand
CTCGGAAGTAAGCAAACGCGTTTTTACCACCAGTGGCTGTGCCGCGTTGGTTTGGTTATAAATTATGGCTTCTCCGGTGGCGACACTCTCTTTGCGTTTTGTCCCGGTCGGCTGATATTTTTCTGACCAGATAAATTTAGTCGAGGTAACCGTTCCGGCAATAACCCGCTCCCCTTTTCCATCGGGAGTTATGCTCAAGGACATGTTTACCTTTTTAGCGTCTTCCTTGGCAAGGACGATAATGTCGGCTTTTTTGGAAGTTATAAAAATAATGACGCCCAAAAGAACGACCGTAATAACAAGAAATGATAAAGCGATTATCTTATAAAACTTAACCGGTGAATCGCCGGATTGTGTCGACATCCGATGCGTAATCATAAAAAACTCCTCTTTCTTCTTCTATAGTATAGCACAAAATTAAATTTGTTTGTATCTCTCTCTATTCAGTCACGCGGAAAACTTCCTCTACGGTGGTTATTTTATCTAAAGCTTTAAGAATACCGTCTTGCACCATAGTGACCATGCCATTTTTGACAGCAATTTCCTGGATGGCATACTCAGACATTTGTCCGCTTAATATAACCGCTTCAATTTCCTTATTCATAGTAAAGATTTCGTAAATGCCAATCCGACCTTTATAACCAAGCCCGCTGCACACTTCACAACCTTTACCTTTATAAAAAACCAGCTTACCCAAATTAACGTTCTTTTTTTCTTCCGGCGGTAAATCATTCATGGCTTTTTCTACGAAAGCTGATTTTTCTGGATCAAGTTTGTCTACTTCAATACAAGCTTCGCAAATGCGGCGAACAAGTCTCTGACCGATAACTGAATTTAATGAAGGAGCCAGCAGAAACGGTTTCACACCCATCGACAACAAACGCGGTATCGTTCCGGAAGCGCTGTTGGTGTGAATGGTCGAAAGCATCAGATGACCCGTTAACGAAGCTTGGATTGATATTTCCGCCGTCTCCAAATCCCTAATTTCACCGACCATACAAATATCCGGGTCTTGCCTTAAAATACTGCGCAAGCCCTTGGCAAAAGTATAATCTCTACTTGCATCAACCTGGCTCTGATTTATGCCTTCCATTTTTATCTCAATTGGATCTTCCAAAGTAATAATTTTCACACCGGGCTTATTGAGAGTCCTTAAAATTGCATATAAAGTCGTCGTTTTCCCGCTGCCGGTGGGGCCAGTCGTGATAATCATGCCATTCGGCCTCTCCACTTCACGTTTCAAACGATTAAAAGCATCGCCCCGAAGGCCCAGCTCATCAAAAGTAACCCCCTTTGAACCGCTATGCAAAATACGCATAACAACGCTTTCACCATGAATAGTTGGCATCGTTGAGACGCGGACATCCAAATTTCCTGAAGCCAGTTGTAAGGTCACGCGACCATCCTGCGGACGATCTGTTACATTTAATTTCAAGGCAGCAAGTAATTTTATGCGAGAAATAAACCTCTTCCACTGCTCTTTTGGCAGAGCCGCAATATCATGAAGGACGCCATCGATACGATAACGAACGGCAATCCCTTTTTCTTCGGCCTCCACATGCATATCCGAAGATTTTAGTTTCAAAGCCGAAGCAATCATTAAGGTCAAAATATCTGAAATGGAAACGCTGGTAAATTTATCTTTCAGACTATCAAGATTGTTCAACCCAACCTGGTATTTGTTGAGGTCATCATCGGTAATGACGATATCTTTACTGACCGGTTTAATAATTGGCAATGTCGCGTACAGCTTCATCAAATGCTGGAAACTTTTTTCCGAGATAATATAAAGCTGCGCTTGAGCATGGTGCTGCGCCGCCAAATTCGTCTGTATAGCTTCAATTTCCGCGCTGGGAGCCATAGCAGCCAAACGTATCTGATCGCCGGATAAATAAAAGCAGCCGGCCTTCAAGGCTTCGGCTGTCTCTTGTGGAATTGCTTTTAAAGCATCTGATGATACGGGAAATCCAACTAAATCAATATAAGGCAGACCGAACAAAGTCGCTTTTTCCGCCGTTTGTTCTTCCTTTTCCTTATCGGCGATCTGAACCATCTTCTGCTCAAAAACATCGGCTGGTTTACTATTTCCCGATTTTTTTGCACTGGCACGCTTGGTTTGACCACCTGCTGTCTGCGGTAGTGAAGCCGGTTTTTTTATTATATCGCTAATCGATGGAAAATCTGACATAAACTAAACTCGCTTCATCCCCAACCAGCTAAGAATACGACTGGCCACCCCCTCATGATGCATTTTCATAAATAAATAAATCCAAGTCGAAATAATAAAAGCATAGAATATACCCCCCAATAAAATCACAGTAATAACAAACAAAACCAGAGAAAAGACTATGCCAAACGTAATCAGACTCAGATAGCCTGTTAACCCCGCAATAACAGACAAAATAACCGACGGGACAAGCAGCCAAAACGAGCTGGATATAAACAGGACCCCTAAACATAAGCTCAAAACCAGCTCAATAACGCTTAATTCCATAGATACCACCACGTGGCGACGGAAAAGATACGTCGCCTTTTCGAGGGCGGTCCTTAGTGAATTTTCATCATGGACAATATAGCCGGCGGCATAGATAGAAATGGCGGAAACCATAAAAGCAACAAGAAAACCGGCGGCAAAAACTACTACCTTGTAAAAAGTATTTATGGAACTTTCCACCTGCGCAAAACGCGACAATAAATACCCGATTAAAAGCAGCAACGCGCCGAGAATTATTCGCTGCATGACACGCACCGCCAATAACCTCCAGAAATGTTTGATCCCGCGATGCCAAGCCTGGTCAAAGCGGGGCGTAGTGTGTTTGTGAAACCATTCAGAAGCGGCGGCAATAATCGCCCCCTCGGCTGCAACCGAGATCAAGACCACTAAAATAACCAGTAGCAGCACAATTAAAAATAACCACAATGACCAACCGCTTATCAGCGGCTGCCAGTAATCAAAAGAAAAAAAGGCGCTGTAATCGCGATAGAAAAAACTCCTTCTATCGAGAGCCATAATTTGGCCAACAAAATTTGAAACGCCAAAATGACTAAGAACGACTGAAAATATACCAAAAATCCACATGATTTTATGATGCCAAACTAACTGCCAGGCATGTGAAAGTGCCGATCGATATGTTGGTTCGAGCATAAATACGAAGAATGGATTAATAGATATATTATAGCACACCAAAAAACTTCTCGCTATAAGCCAGCGAGCCGTGAAAAAACGAGTGGTCAAATTTGTAGGAAAAATGAAAAACCGGCTAAAAGCAAGATTAAAAACCGGCTAAAAGCAAGATTAAAAACCGGCTAAAAGCAAGATTAAAATTGCAAATTTTTTCATAAATTTTCGGAGTAGTCAACTATAGTTGTTCATCCTTCATCAACGAGTCGCACCAGCGGTTCTTCCCAACCAAAACAGGTTGGTCTTCCGGCCAATATTTTAAACGTTTCAATACAACTGGGATCGAGCTCGGCATACTCACTAAGTATTTCCACCACCTGTTGTATAAAGCCTCCCACCGTGCCATCTGAATCATCAACACCTCCCCGAGTTAGTTTTTCATCCAATCGTAAAAGCAATGTAACGAGGATTTGCGCCGTCTTTTTGTTTACGGGTAGGTCAGACACTATTTTCGCTAAACGGCCGCACCCCTCCTGCAACGAGTTCTGGTACGAAAACCACAGACGAGACGGTCCATTGTATGGCTTTATATAGCGCAACCCATAAGTAATGGCTTTTTTAATTGTCACTAACTCTTCTTTGGTTAAGTCTCCCAAATGACCGCTGCTCGTCGGGTTGTTAACCGATTTTTTGTCTTCATCGCTCAACGGCTGGCCATCCATTACCGCGTAAAGCGCCACCGCCACTATATGTTTACAGAGCGTGCTTTTTTTACCAAGATAACAATCGCAGTGACCACAACCATACCGCCGTGCTTCCACCGAAACATGATACGGCTGACCACCTTGTACTACAGCCGAATAGACATTAACACCTTCCTTTTCTTTAAACTTAGTCACTTTACCACTGGTGTATAGATCAACCGCTCGCTCAAACGTGGCTGGATCAGTCGCAAATTTAATTTTATCTAAATCGTATTTTGGCGACATAAAAAAGCATTATTATAAGAGTTTTTCATATTTTTATACCTAGCCTTGCATTCTCTCAAGAGCTCGCCGCACGGTGGCAGCGACAAAATCCTGGCGCGCTTCTGCCAGCACCGGCAACGCCGCCAGTACGGATGCATTTTTTGTAGGCATTAATTCCACTTTTCCACCATTATAATCGGTAAGCTGCGTGAGGAACTCATCAAGCCACGAGGGTGTGACCGTGAGTACCTGGTCGAAGTCAATTTGAATAGGCGCGTCAGGATTAAGTTGTGAGCGAATCGCATTGAATGCCTCCAGTCCAGCCGGACGAGAAATGAGTACCGTGCCGAATTTTTTAAGGTTAATGGTTTGCATAGCTTTATTTAAAATTGTATAACGGCATACGTTCCACGGATATTTCCGTCAGCCATCCTAATCCGCATCAGCCCAGGATGGAGGGGAATAGTAACCAAGCCGATACCCGAACGGAATAAGAGACCAATCTCATTCGATTCGGCGACACGACGAACAACCTTGAGTCCATTGCCGCGCTTCTCGGGGCTTCGTCCCGAAACGATTTCTGTAAAAGCTACGTTAAGAGCCTCGACGTCGGTGGTGAGATTCGGTCGGACGTATTGCAGTGTTTTTTTGACACCACGTCCTCGGTCGGCAAGAACTATGACCCGCTTGGCGATATTATAGCCAAAAAATACACCAGGCACGTCAGACCAGTTACCAACATTGTGCGCGAAAGAATTATCGCCAATTTCTCCGACGACCAGAGTAAGGAGCGACGCTAGATCTTCGGATACGTTTCCGGCTTTTTGAAGTTCACCACCCATCTTGGCTACTCGGCTGGTGAAACGATCGGGCCGCTCACAATAATATTCACTAGGGAGTTCCGGTGGTAGCGCGCTGGTGGCCCAGGCTAATCCAAGTATTTTGAGATCAAGAGCAAAAGTCTTAAGACCCTGCAAATCATAAAAGCGCTGCCCACCTTTACTTCGTTCAGCGTGTAGTTTACCTGATTTTTCCCAATTGCGTAAGGTTTGCAAGGTTACTGTCGCCCCAAAATGATAATGTCACCCCCTACCAAAGTAGAAATGTCACCCTTGTGGTATACTGTGCGATTAATCATTAACCAAATGTCACCCTTGTGGTATACTGTGCGATTAATCATTAACCA
>MFQK01000043.1:1344-13387 GCA_001783035.1 Candidatus Magasanikbacteria bacterium RIFCSPLOWO2_02_FULL_44_11 | reverse complement strand
CGCTTTCGTTCCCCCTCAAAAATGCTTGGATTCTCGCGGGGAAATACCATGCCGAGGCGCAACGCGCCGAGGCAACTTCTTACAATTTCGCAAAAAGTGTAAATTGGCGGAGAGGGAGGGATTCGAACCCTCGAGGGCTTTTTAGACCCTGCCACGTTAGCAGTGTGGTGCCTTCGACCAACTCGGCCACCTCTCCAAAGCAGGTTCATTATAATGAAAACAGACCGTCGCGTCAAGGCAATAATCTGGCAGGCGATAATCTGGCAGGCGATAATCTGGCATAGAATTCTTTTTTCTATCTTAATCTACTATTTAATACCACTGAAAAGCACATTAACCAAGAGATTCAACAAATTGAAAAGGCTATAAAATAGGCAGTCTGTAATAATAGGCTAATAAACAAGTCAAATACACCAAAGGTCGCTTTATGCACCTATAACAGACATACGTATGTCAGACAAACTTACCACCCTTGATTGGATTGCGCTCGTCTTCCTAATCATCGGTGGCGTAAATTGGGGACTGATCGGCTTCTTTAGCTACGATATCATCTCGGCAATATTCGGTGTGGCGAGTGTGGTGACGCGGATAGTTTTCGCTCTAGTCGGAATCTCCGCTCTCTATATGGTCGCCGTAGCGTTCAAAATAGCGGACATGAGCACCAACCAAGATGTCGAGCGGCGGGCACGACCGGCTATGTAGCTAAAAAAAGACGGTTCAACGGGCAGACCGTCTTTTTTGTTTTATCGACTTTTGGCGCAACTTCTGTAAAGGACTGTCAACCCCAAGTATCTCAACACCAAGTACGTCAACCCCAAGTAGAAATGTCCTAGCTTCTGTCAAAGACTTTTGTAAAATTACCGGCATGTGCTAAGCTTGTAGAAATATCCTAGCTTCTGTCAAAGACTTTTGTAAAATTACCGGCATGTGCTAAGCTTGTAGAGCTTTTGCAACCTATATCGATGCTATGGCCGATGAACAATTTGCCGGTTTATCAGATAAAGAGCTCTTGGCCGAAATAATCAAGGGTCGTGGAGATCTTTTTGCGTTATTATATGATCGCCATGCCGCGGCCGTTTATCGGCATATCCTTTTTAGATGCGCGGAAGAAGCGATAGCCGAGGATGTATCAAGCCAGGCCTTTTTGCAGATTTGGGAGCATGTTCGAGAGGGCAAAAAGATCGCCTCTTTCCGTGCTTTTCTTTTCCAAACGGCGCGAAACATTTTTATCGACCAGACCAGAAAACGTGAATTCAAAAATCTATCTTTGGAGGCGATAGTTGATGAAAAAGACAAAGAACCGGTCGGAACCGACAACCTTTTAGAAGAGGCGGCCGTCAATGATGAAGTGCGCGCACTCCAGTCGGCGCTGGCCACAATACCTGAAGATTACAGGGAAATTATCACTCTGAGGTATCTGAATGAACTGTCTATTACTGAAATCGCCAAAGTTACCGGTAAGAATTCCGGGGCCATTTACGTCTCTCTACACAGAGGAATACGTCTTTTGCGGAAGGCCTTGGTCGATGCCTTACCGTTTCAACCATAAAAGATCTTTATATGAAGCATTTTAATATCAGAAAAATTTTCAAAACTGCTAAAAATGCGGCTATCAGCAAGGAACGACTTGCTAGTGGCCGAGAACGCCTGATGCGTTCTATTGAAATGCGGCCTATTAAAGATCTTTCCGGGTTGGCGGAACAGAATCAAATGACGTCATTTTATTCAAATTATTTTTTCAAATATATGATGCCTATCCTACTTATTGTCGCCATAGTCTTGGGTGGTGGCGGCACGGTTGTTGCCTCGCAAAATGATTTGCCCGGCGATGCCCTTTATAAAGTTAAGATTATCAGTGAAAACGTCAAAGAAAAACTTACTTTTGCGTCGGCTAAAAAAGCCGAAGTAAAAGCACAAGCCGCTTCGGAGCGCGTTAGCGAGTTAACCGGTTTGGTCAAACGCGATAGCCGCCCTTCCAGCAAAAATGTTATTATCGCTTCGGCACGTTATGAGAAATTACTTAAGGATATAAACGAGCTTGCTGCCGGTTTAACACCGGAACAAAAGTTGGAAATCGCCCCTTTAATCACGGCATTGGTTAATAAAAACCTGTCAGAACTGGAAGGTGTACGAAATTCTACCGCCACTTCCACGCGCGGTACCATTGATGATCTGGTAAAAATTATCTTTGAAATGCAACAAAAAATGTCCAACCACGAAGGCGACGCCATTAAAGAAGAGCCATCGATTGTCGGTCTTAAACAGCGCGCTGCCAACAAGATCAACGAAGTTTCGAGGAAGGTAGCGAGTGTCAAAGCAGAGGCTCTAGAAGCCAACGCTAGCGCTTCGACTACCGCCAATATTACTTTGGCAGAAACGATTTTGGCAGACGCTCGTGTAAAATTTGCCACCGGTACCTACGCCGAAGCCTTTATCTTGGCCAAAGATGCCCAGAAAGCCGCCATTGATGCCAAGAAATCGTTGCTCCGAGAAAAACATGACAATAATGATGCCGGTGTAATGAATAATGAAGCCAGGAGAAAAAATGTAGATAAATCCGCTAGCGGAAAAGAGAATGGAAAAGAGAATGGAAAAGATGGCTGGAAAGAGAATGGTTCCAAGAGGCCTACCACTTCGTTAAAAGTTCGGGTGGAAGCCAGTGATGATGACGAAGATAACGATATTGAATAATCCGCTAACAGACAGTTTAAAAAACTTCCCCATTTAACGGGGAAGTTTTTTTGTGTTGGGCTAGTGGACTATTTCGGAAAATCTTACTTTGGTGAGGACGAACTTGGTTGCGTCTCTAGTTTATTAACATCCGTATTCATTATCGCCTTTTGCTATTGTTTGTTTGATAAACCAGAAAGACCTTGCGCGAGAAATATGATGAAAAAAATAATAAGCAATATAAATCCTGCAGCAACTGCTTTGATTACTTTAACTGGTTTGTTAGCGGTTTTACGGTCGTCCTGATAAGCCACCAATATAAAACCAAGAAATAAAAGCGCTATGAAGAAAATTATAAAAAAATAAAGCGATTTTAAACATATTCGTTATATTAAAAAAGAAGTATTTTGAAGGCGAGCAACATAAGAATAACTGCCCCGACTATTTCGATTCTGTTGCCAAGCAGTTGACGGCTTTTTTTCCCAAAATAAATACCTAAGATACAAAACAGAAAAGTTATAAGACCGATGATGCTGCTTGCAAGCGGTATGTTTACGAAAATAAAATTAAATGTTATGCCAATTACTAGTGCATCCATGCTAGTAGTAAGAGCAAGAATGGAAAGTATTTTAGTTTCAGTGATGTGACGCTCTTTATTAATTTCCTGTTTGTTGGGTTTTTTGAGTGACTCATAAAGCAATTTGCATCCCAGTGTAAACAGTGCAATAAACCCAATTAAAGCACCAAAACGACTAAAGTAGTCTGCAAAATTATACCCTAATACCCAACCAACAAGAGGCATGACGCCTTGAAACGCGCCAAAGAAAAAACCTACCTTTAAGGCTTGTTTTATCGAAAGTTGACGCATGGCTCCTGCAGCTATAGATACCGCAACGGCATCCAGAGAGAGGCTAATGGCAGTTAAAATAATTTCAAACAAAGACATGGTTTGCGCTTAAACATTTCGGTGTTGTTCGGGTGTCCAGGGTGGGGAAGTGGCGTTGATTATTTCAGAAATAACTAATCACAAAAGCGAGATGGACAGGTGAGCATCAAGCGCTTGAGCTATTTTGTCGAGAAAAGCGATAGAAGGGTTATATGTGCCCGATTCAAGGCGGGCGATAGAGGATTGCTTCGTACCAATTTTTTTGGCTAGCATTGCTTGAGTAAACCCTCTAGCAAGGCGTTTTTCAATAATGGCTTCAATGAGAGAAAATTCGGTTTCAAGCTCGTTGTAAGCTCGAAGGTTTGCCGGATTTTTTAGGAATTTCTTTTTAAATTGAGTATAGGAATACATATTAATAGCAGTAGTGATAGTATAACGTATACGTTATGTGACGTCAAGGAGCGTCAATTTGTGCCGAGCGGTAAGCAGTTCCCGTAAAGGCATCTTTTCAGTTTTTTTAATAAAGCCGTGTAATAATATCGCGCCGTCTTTATAAAAAGTATATAATAGGCGTATTTCCTGTTGGCCTCTTATTCGAAGCTCAAATAGATCGCGGTCTATCTTTTTGCTGTGTGGCATTTTCAGTTGTGAGCCGAAACGCTCCAAAAGGTTGATTGTCCTCAAAACTTTTGTTGCTGCCGATCTATCCAGTGTATTTATGAAAACTCCAATTGATTTATAAAAAAATAAAATACGCATGTGCGGAACAGGGTTAAATAATGCGTAAAGTTTAGCTGGCGGACAGTAAAGAAATAATAAAGTCGTTTCAAGCAAAACAAAAACCATTCTATTTCTAAAATGGCCTACTGTTGGTCGGTGCTAGTTGACCATTTCGGAAATAGTCAGTTTATGTTATAGTAAAAAAACTATGAACTACCATATTTCCATGTATCCGGTAGCCAATCCGAACGAGCCTTTAATTAAATGCGTCAAGCCAGTTGTTATTAGAAGTTTAGTCAATTTTTTTCTAGTGATGCTATAGGTAGGTTTGCCATGGTCGGTACTGCTCGTTACCAGTTTTTTAATTAAAAATGAAACCATGAGTTTTGTCGTAAGAAATTACCTTGGTTTTGTGCTTATTGTTAGTTTGGCGTTAAAACAAATACACGGGTCGTATCAGTGTCTTTTACCGCTCGGCAAACGATCCTGGCTTGGCGGAATCCTTGTTTTGATTGTCTTTTTGCTCATTACCTTAGTATCCCCGCTTATTGGTCTGCTAATAAATCCGGCTAAATATTGGGAATTTTTTACTAGTGCCATACGCGAACCAGTTCAAGCACTTAGTCAGTTAGGTGTAATTGGTTTAGCAGCCGGTATTTTGCAATTTTTAGGTAGTCTTGCAGCAACGCTAAAATCAATGCTCAAATAAATAAAAAATCAACGGGGAAGTTTTTTTGTGTCGGCACTGGTTGATTATTTCAGAAATAATGGGCGCGTGAAGTCCTCATTCTCGGTTCATTGATTTACAAATGATTCCGATGTACACATCTCTATTCAATAACCCTTCCGTTATCATCTTGAACCCGAATAATACCTACCGGGCAGGACATCGCGGCGTTGCAGTTACATTCTATCTCCACGTCGGTAATTGTCGCCACAAATGTGCTGTTTTTCTTCTTTGAGCGTTTGAGGGTCGCTTTGCCATCTTCACCTATCTCCCAATTGCTCGGGGCATGCTCCACGCAGGAAAAACAGCCGATGCAGTCGTCTCTAAAATGAACAATCTTAGGCATGGGCGCGGTCGATAAGAACAAAGAGTTTATCACTGCCGCGTACCGTACTCTCTATTGGGAGCGTCACCGTATTACCCTTTATAGCCTTGGTCACTTCAATATCATTCACTCGCATGCTCTTCACCACTGTTTCAATTATGCCGGTCGTGGGGCCAGCGATAATAATCGAATCACCAATGGAAAGTTCGCCGCTTTCAATAATAAATTGGCCAACTTTAGGATCGGCAAAATATTTTTCTGCCGAACCGATAAACACCTTTTCTTTTGTTGCTTGCGATCCGTATGCTCCACTCCATTCACCCAATTTCTTACCCAAATAATAGCCGCCATGCCACAAACCACGATTGAAGACCGATTCTAATTTCTTTGTCCAAGCAGCGATCTTCTCGGGGGTATAAATGCCATCTTTGTAACTATCCACAGCTTCACGGTACGCTTTAGTAACGGTATATACATATTCTACCGAACGGCCACGTCCTTCAAGCTTGAGCACTCGTATGCCGGCAGCCAAAATTTTATCAATAAAACCAATCGTACATAAATCTTTCGGCGACATGATGTACTGATTGTCGATGACCAATTCTTCGCCGGTTTCATTGTCTGTGACGCGGTATGAGCGTCGGCAGTTTTGTAAACAAGCCCCACGATTGGCAGAGGCGTTGTCAGTAGCTAAACTCATGTAGCATTTACCGGAAATTGCAACGCACAGCGCGCCGTGCGCAAACAACTCAATCTGCACCAATTCACCTTTTGGACCACGAATATCTCGTTCTTTGATCGCTTCGCTAATTTGTTCAATTTGCATCAAAGTCAATTCGCGCGCCAAAACAATCACATCGGCAAATTTGGCATAAAACGCCACCGCTTCCACATTACTGACATTTTGCTGGGTGGAAATATGCACCTCCAATCCAATCGAGTTGGCATACGATATCGCGGCAATATCACTGGCAATAACAGCTGTCACACTATTCTTTTTTGCGGCATCGCAAATTTTATGGAGCAGCGCCAAATCATGGTTATAGAGAATCGTGTTGACTGTTAAATACGTTTTTACCCCAGCGGCTCGGCACTTCGCTACGATCGTTGGTAGATCGTCAATCGTAAAATTATTAGTTGAGCGAGCGCGCATATTCAGTTGTTCAATGCCAAAATAGACAGCGTTGGCGCCTGCCTGGATTGCGGCGGTCATCGTCTCAAATGAGCCTGCCGGCGACATGATTTCGATGGGGTGGTTCATAGGGTTTAATAACTAGATATGCACCATTTGTACGCTAAAATACGCGTATTGTCAATCATGGCTTCTTTGTAAAAGCCTGATAATAGTTGCGTAGCCCAGTTTAATTTTTATAGTCCAAAAAACAAACAAAAGCCACTCTATTTCTAGAATGGTCTTCTGTCGTCGGCGCTGGTTGACTATTTCGGAATAAATTTTATTTAATCAGAACTAATGCCCCACCTTTTAAGCCACGTATAGGAATTGGAACTCCTTCAAGTGATATGCTCCAGTTCAGGATCTTATATTTCATATTCTTTTTCTTCAATTCTTCTGCCCACCTCTCCAGTGGCAATGACCAATAACCATCCTTTTGTTTAGTTTCTTTTGTTGTAACATCTTCTTCATCAAAAATGTGAATGGCTAATCCGGGACTAATCAATCCATCATAAGAATTTTTTATTATATCCCACTGCTTTTCTGTTTCTATAAATTTTAACAATACATGGCCAAAAGTAATATCGTAAGGCTGGTTTGGTAAAGGTAGCGTGCAGTCATGTTGAATAAAACCTGGTTGGTCCTTCAAATGTTCCTGGGAAATATCGAAGGTAGTTAGTTCCACGGATCTATTAAAAATTTTTTCAAATATCTCTTTATGTTTTGGAACGAACCTTGTATCGGCACAGCCTAAAACAGCCACACGGACGGGATCACTGGTTGTTGCAAAATTTATCTCGTTAAAAATCCGTTTAAGCTCTTCTTCTTTAACTGCTGAGCGCCTTTTAATTTCGTCCCGGGTTCTTTCTGAATACTTAGAATGGTAAGTTGATAGCATAAGAAATAAACTACCCCTATTATAGGACAGATTTATAGAACGATAAACTCATGTCGGAAATCCTGAACGACGTTCTAACGTATTTGGTAATCAGTAACTTTATAAAGTTACCCGCAGCTCTTTTTAAAAAAGAGCTAAAACAGACTAAAAATAACACCTTATTTACGACCACAACATCTTGCAAAGCAAGATACATTTTGTTATAATACCAGTGTTATGAAGTTTAGACAAGCTCTGTTTTGGGATACTAATCCTAAAACAATAAATGTCAAAAAAAACGCTCAATACATCATTGAGCGTATTGCTGATTTTGGTAACGACAAGGAAGCGCGTTGGGCTTTGGATTTTTACGACAAAGCATTATTGAAAAAAGTGATTGCTAAATCAAGGTGTTTAAGGCCTCGAACTAAAACTTTATGGACACTGCTTCTCAAAAATTAAATTGGCATTATGAAACAGTACCATCTTACACCAAAAAAGCGTTAGATTTTTTGTCCGCTTCAGCATGGTTCGATTCGTGTGCTCGATAAGACCGATATTGCGGTCATGAAAATTACAGCCATCTCCCAGCGTGGTAGAAAGAGGGATTTTTTTGATCTTTATTGGTGTGCTATAAATATTGAACCGCTCAAAAATACTATCAAACGACTAAAAACTCAATATCCGGGGATTGCCCATAATTATCACCATATTCTAAAAAGTTTAGTATATTTTGACGACGCAGAAAGTGATCCGGAGCCAGAAATTTACTTTGAAGTTAATTGGAAAGAAGTAAAAAAATTCTATATTAAGGAAGTCCCAATAATTACGAATGAAATAATGAGGTAATTTTATGTGTCGGGCTAGTGAGACTTGAACTCACAACCTTCTGGTCCCAAACCAGACGCTCTAGCCAATTGAGCCATAGCCCGTTGTTGCCTGGTGCCGCGGGTCAGAGTCGAACTGACCACGCCTGCCTCTTCAGGGCAGCGCTCTACCGATGAGCTACCGCGGCATATAAAAAAAGTATTACCATACTACCAGATAGAAGCCCCGCGGTCAATATGGTAGAGCGAATATTTGGCTTGGGGTAAGGCTTTATGCTATACTGACGCCATACATACGATTATGCGCGAAGAATTGGAAAAAGCGTTTTTATCGGAGCCCGATGAAGCAGTGGCTTTTTTTTCCGCGCTCGAACGCTCGCCGCCACGCGACTGGGTTAGCGGTCAAGAAGAAGGCCAGTTGGCGGTCGATGTCATGGAAACCGAGGAAGAAATAGTCGTCGTTGCCACCATGGCCGGCACCAAACCGGAAGACATCGCCCTTCATTTGCATAATGATTTTTTGACTATCCGTGGAAAACGTCTGCCTATCGTCGAAGCCACTAACTATTTTACCAAAGAATGTCTTTGGGGAAACTTTTCACGGACCATTGTTCTGCCTGTTGACGTGAAAGGGGATTTAGCGCGCTCGGAATACAAACACGGCGTCCTCACGATCCACTTGCCGAAATCAAAACGTACCAGTAGTATTCCTATTGTCGTAGTCGAAGAATAATATCATGAATCTTTTCCAGTCCTTGTGGTCATGGTTAACATTGACCGTATTTCCTCCTCACACCGCGCGGCGGATTATTTTGTTGACTCTGATAATTCTCGGCATTTTTGGCGGCGCGGCGGCCGGTTCAGCCGCTTTTTATAATTATTTTTACGAAGGCCGCGTCTATCCCGGCGTACGGGTGGGGAGCTACGATTTTGGCGGCAAAACTCGAGAAGAAGTGAAGTACATGGTGGAAATGAAAAACGACCATTACGCCAAATTCGGCCTGCCGATAATTTTTAACACTAAAGAAGGCGAGAAACAGGTTGTGAACATGAAGACAATTATCGCCGACAATAATCCCGAATCGATAAAACTAAACAGTGAAGATTTTGCCGAGCTCGCTTTGACCCAAGGACGCGCCGGTAATAACCTGGAAAATTTTTGGCTACCAATTACGATGCGGCTGCGACCGCGGACACTCGACGTCCCCGTGATGAAGGATGATACTCGGCTTATGCAATCATTGAAAGCGACACTCATGCCATACGAAGATTTGGCGCATGATGCTTCTATCGAATATAATCGTCTAAAACGAGAACCAAAAATAATCGATGAAAAAATCGGACAAGCGTTTGATTATCAGATAATCATTTCGGATTTGCAAAAGGCCATCTCGTCAATGTCTGATGCGCCGGTTGAGGCTGCGCTCCGTCTGCGCATCCCGAGGATTACCGCCTCGGCCGTGTCTGTCGTTCTTCCTCAATTTAAAACTATTGTCGGCTATGACGACGTAACGCTTTATTATACCGATGCTGAAGCAAAGATAGATATAAAATGGGTGTTTGATTACGAAAAATTAGCTGAATTTAGTACGGTCGACCTAGACGAATCCGGCCGGGTTATTTTTTCATTGAGTCGGGGAAAAATAACTAAATATATTTCGGATGAGGTGAGCCCCAACATCGCTGTTGAACCGCTCGAGGCGAAGTTTAGTATCAATGACGGTAAAGTGGAAGAATTTCAGGCCAGTCGTGCCGGTTTGTCGGTCGATCTTAAGGAAACCGCGGAGGATATCACCAGCCGTTTTGAAGAACGCAATTATCCGGACGTGTATGCCTTGAGTTTAGCCGCCGATCCGGCGATCAATAAGGTGCCGGTGTCGGTCCACGTCGTTGATCCAACGGTTGAAACAGCCGAAGTTAATGATTTGGGAATCACCGACCTTATCGGCATCGGTATTTCCACCTTTCGTGATAGTCACACCAATCGTATAAAAAATATCGCCCACGCCGTGAAGAAATTAAACGGCCTGTTAATCAAACCCGGCGAGCAATTTTCCGCCAACAAAAGCGCGGGGCCGTACACCATTGAAAATGGTTATTTACCGGAAGCCGTCATCAAAGGACGGGAGATAAAACCTGAAGTTGGCGGGGGAATGTGTCAGATCGGCACGACCCTGTTTCGTATGGCTATGAACTCTGGCTTGCCGATCACGGAGCGGCACAACCATTCGCTGGTGGTCAGCTATTATGCCGACCCCGTTAACCGCAATCCGGGAACGGACGCGACGTTGTACGAACCGATTTTAGACTTTAAATTTTTGAATGACACCGGGAATTATTTATTACTGCAAACCGGTATCGATTATAAGAAGCAGGAGCTGCGTTTTGCCTTGTGGGGAAAACCGGATGGCCGAAGCGGTTCGTATACGCATCCGCTGGTAAAAAGATGGATTGCCGCCGGCAAGCCGGAAACTATCTACATTGACGATGGGTCACTCGATCCGGGTGAAACAAAATGCCAAAACGCCTTCAACGGAGCGGTCGCGGCATTTACTTATACGAGGACGACTACCGCCGGCGAAAGAATTGACCAGACCTTTGATAGTTATTACCGTCCGCTCCCCAAAATTTGTCATGTTGGCGTCCTGCCCGGTTCACTTTGTAACGGTCAGCTTTGTAATCAGCCGGCCAGTACAACCGCCGCTTTTTGATAATACGCCAAAAATTAAATAAAAAAAATCTCCCCCTCGGCTTGCGCCAAAGGGGGAGTTTTATTTTTGTGGCCGCTATTCGCGACCGAAACCGCACCCAAGAAGATGTTATACAGTAGCAGACGAGCGTAAGCCTGTCATACCCGGCATAACATCTCCATGCTTGTCGTGGATACGGGAATCTACGTATGTAGAGCGCATAAAGCGCTTACCTACGTATGTTCCCAGATCCAGTTCAAAACTATTTCCGGAACATAGAGTGTGATTGCAGTAAGTAAGGGAAATCCGTGTTTCTAAACTAGACGGTTCAATTCGCAGCTTCTTACTGTCGTCGTTGTAACGACCTTTAATTTTACCATAAAACAAGCTTTTTGTCAAGAGATTTATCCCCTTTTGGGCGAATTTTCGCTAATCTAAGCAAAAATTACACTAAAAAACCGGCCAGCTACGAGCCGACCGAATTTAGTAAATTTTATGGGCTTATTCGATGACTTTATCGATCAGCCCGTATTTGAAAGCTTGTTCGGCATTCAAGAAGTAGTCGCGATCGGTGTCTTTTTCTATAATTTTAAGATCCTTGCCGGTCCGTTCAGACAAAATTTTATTCAAACGATCCTTGATGCGCAAAATTCTTTCGGCTCGTATTTTGATATCGCTGGCCTGGCCTTCCATACCGCCCATCACCTGGTGGATCATAATCTCCGAGTTGGGCAGGGCAAACCGTTTGCTTGGCTTACCCGCTGCCAGAAGTACGGCGGCCATGCTGGCGGCCAAACCGATACAGATTGTGCTGACGTCCGATTTTATATATTGCATGGTATCAAAAATTGCCATTCCGGCCGTGACCGAGCCTCCGGGAGAGTTTATATAAAGTTTGATATCTTTATCGGTACTTTGGTTGTCGAGGAACAAGAGTTGGGCGATGATCACATTGGCCACGCCATCGTCTATTTCAGTTCCTAAAAAAATAATACGGTCTTGTAACAGACGTGAGTAAATATCATAAGCCCGCTCGCCATAGTGCGTTTTTTCGATGACGGTCGGGATAAGATATTGGGATCTGATTGGAATTTCCAGGGAGGATTTGAACATAATAAATAACGTAAGTATACAACATACTATATGA
>MFQK01000043.1:0-1235 GCA_001783035.1 Candidatus Magasanikbacteria bacterium RIFCSPLOWO2_02_FULL_44_11 | reverse complement strand
AGTATAGCCGAGGTAAAGACAGATAAACATCACACCTTGCCAGCGGTTTAATTTGTGGCGCGTGTCGACGAACATAAATAAGAATAAAAGAGCGGTCACAAAAACGGCAAATAATACGTCGGTGTTTGTCGCCGGGTTAAATGGCAGCTCAAGGATGGTCGCCGTTAAACCAAGTATCCAAAAGACATTGAAAATGTTTGAGCCAACGATGTTGCCGACGGCAATGTCGGCGTGGTGTCGATAAGCGGCAACGACCGAAGTCGCCAGTTCGGGCAAGGATGTACCGACGGCGACGATGGTCAGACCAATCAGTTGTTCGGATAATCCGGCCAGTCGCGCTAAAATAACGGCGTTGTCGACCAGTACTTTACCGCCGATAAAAAGAAGGATCAGCCCGCCGGTCGTGAATACGGCAGAAAGAGGCCAGGAATAGGTTCTAATTTCTTCCGATTCTCCTTCGACTTTGGAAATACCAAAAACGTAATACATGAACAAAGCGAAGAAAGCGATAAGCGAGAACCCATCAGTCCTCGATATCGAATTCAGACCGCCGCCTTCGAGGAGCACATCATTACCCATAATATAAACGAGTATTATGGCAAGAAGTGCCAATGGTATTTCTTTCCAAACAGTGCTTTTTTTAACAGCGAGCGGGTAGATGATGGTGGCGATACCCAAAATAAGAAGAATGTTGGCGATGTTACTGCCGACAATGTTGCCAATGGCGATATCTGAAGCTCCTCTCGAGGCCGAAAACAGATTAACGATAAGTTCTGGCGCCGATGTCCCGAAAGCGACTACGGTTAGGCCAATGACCAACGGCGAAATGCCCGCTTTTTTGGCAATCGACGCCGAGCCTTTGACTAAAATTTCCGCCCCGGCAATGAGTACCCCCAAACTAACGGTTAGCAAAATTATTGGTATGACCATATTTATAAAAAATAAACCGAGCCCTAAGGCCGGTTATAATTGATACGAGTTCATTGTTCGGGAACGCTCTATATAATAGAGACAGGTCATTCCGTCACTCCCTTGTATCCAAGGCAACTGATTATATTCTAAAACATTTGCGGAGTTTTGACAATAGTCAGTCTTGTTTGGTCAGTCTGTTTATTTATTTATTTATTTTATAATGGTCTGGGAAAACGAGACAACCCATTAAGATACAAATTGGTGGTATAATACCACCCTATGCGTAAACAATTTACCCCCAACCAAAAAGCCCACATTGCCCT
>MFQK01000042.1 GCA_001783035.1 Candidatus Magasanikbacteria bacterium RIFCSPLOWO2_02_FULL_44_11 | reverse complement strand
GCGACGAGATGAACAGTCAGCCAATTTGCCGGGGAGTGTAAAGCCTTCCAAAGCGCCTTTGCGTAAAATAGTATCACGAGCAATTTTCGCGGCGGCGCGAGCTTTGGCAGCCAAGACACATTTCCCGACAATGGCCTCGCCATCTTTCGGATGTTCTTCGAGGAAAATCATGAAAGCATCGCCAAGGACGGCTTCAACGGCAGTTTTGGCTTCGGTGTTGCCGAGCTTGCCTTTGGTCTGGCCTTCAAATTGCGGTTCGCGAATTTTTATGGAAATGACGACGTTCAAACCTTCGCGGGCATCATCACCGGTCAGGTTGGGATCTTTTTCTTTTAAATAACCTTTGTTGCGGGCATAGGTATTTACACAACGGGTTAAGGCGGTGCGAAAACCGGCCACGTGGGTGCCGCCATCGGGGTTGTAAATATTGTTGGTAAAAGCAAACAGCGACTCGGTGTATTCGTTGGAATATTGAAGTGCGATTTCCACATTTACTCCCTCGACTTCTTTTTCGATGTAAAAAATGTTTTCATTTTTAACTTCCTTGTTTTGGTTGATGTACCTAATATAGGAAGCGACGCCGCCTTCAAAATAAAATTGGTAGGTGCGGTTGGGGAAATTTAATGCGGTTAGGTCTTTGGCGCGTTCTTCATCGCCGCGCTGGTCGGAAATGGTCATGTGCACGCCTTTGGTGAGATAGGTGTGCTGGCGCAAATGATCAATGATGATTTTCCATTCAAAATCGAGTGTTTCAAAAATTGTTTTGTCCGGTTCAAAGGTAATGATGGTACCGGTGTCTTTACATTTACCAATTTCTTTTACTTTTTTTTGCGGCACTCCGTACTTATATTCTTGTTCCCAGATTTTACCGTCGCGATGGACTTCGGCTTTAGTGTAAATAGATAAAGCATTCACAACCGAAACACCGACACCATGCAAACCACCGGAAATTTTATAACCATCACCGCCGAATTTTCCGCCGGCGTGGAGGATGGTCATGACGACCTCGAGGGCGCTGATTTTTTGCGTCGGATGGATGTCGACCGGAATACCACGACCATCATCGCGGACTTCGACACGATGGTTGGGGAGCAGAGTAACATTAATGTGTTTGGCGTGTCCGGCCATAGCTTCGTCGATCGAGTTGTCGACTACTTCCCAAACTAAATGATGCAAACCGGTTGGGCCGGTCGAGCCAATATACATGCCGGGGCGGCGGCGGACCGCTTCCAGGCCTTCAAGGACGGTAATGCTTTCGGCGGTATAGCCTTTTTTCTTTATTTCAGGAGCCATAGTAATCGTACAAAGTAGTTCAAAATAATGCGTCTATTTTATCACAAATCCGATCGCTAAGCAAGTTGGCAGGTCGATACTTTTATAGTATACTTATCTTATGTTAAATATCTATAATCAAGGAAACCGGCAGGACGAAGACGTGTCGCCAAAAAGTAAAAAAGTGGAGACACCGGCCAAACCGGTTGATTTCCGCACGTATGTTGACCCAACGGGTGAACTCCGGAGCAAAGAGTTGGGGCGAGGTATATGGCTGGTAAGCCACCGTGTTTGGATTTATCGGTTAATTATTTTGGTGTTGGTTTTGCTCAATGTCTTTTTATGGCTCACCGGCCTCATTAAATGGGGGATTTTTTTTGTTGAAGGGCAAGCGCAAACCAGAATGTTGCAACAGCTTGCCGGTTTTCCGAGCTACATTGCGATGAATAAACGACTGGCTCCCGAGGAAATCCAAATACTTGATCCGATAATTTTACCGGGCGGTGTCGATAAATATGATGTTATTGCCGAAATAACTAATCTCAATAATCGTTTTGTCGTGCAACTGGAGTACAGTTTTTTAATCAATGGTTCTTCCACCGACAAAGGTAAAGCCATTATTCTTCCAAATGAAACGCGGCCAATTGCCGTGCTTGGTTTGAATGGTTATGAAGGCGGCGAGGTTGTAACGGTCGTAGAGAAAATTCGATGGACGAGGTTGAATGCCCATGTGGTGGCGGATCCGCAAGCATGGCAGGAAGAAAGATTGAATTTTGCAGCCTCAAATTTTGTATTTACACCCGCCACGGTTGGCAGTGGAGCATCGGCCAATACGCTCGCTTTTAATTTGCTTAATAATTCACCGTTTAATTACGTTGAGGCGCAATTTTATATCGGGCTTTATAACGGGCCGGATAATTTGGTCGGTCTTTCGCCGCTAACTATCAAAAATTTTAATTCTTTGTCTACACATCAGATCGATATACGTAATTTTGTCCGAAATCTTCAGGTATCTGAAATTAAATTATATCCACTGATCAATGTTTATGATAAGGAGGCCTACCGCGTGTCGACCCCTTAACTATGACTGGTTTTAATAAATTTTCGTCGCGCAGTTTTGATTGGGTATTATGCATAGCCGTTATTCTTTTGGCGGCCATGGGTTTGGCGGCCATTTACAGCGTCGATTTGTCACGCGGTCAGGAATTAATATATTTTAAGAGACAAGCTTTGTCGTTTGGCATCGGCCTATTTCTTTTGTTTGGCGCCAGTTTGATGCAATACACATTTTTTCGTTCCTATGCCAAAATATTTTATGGCGGGACGCTGCTTCTTTTAATTGGTGTTATCTTTTTTGGTATTGATATACGCGGAACGCGCGGTTGGTACAATATCGCCGGTTTCAGTTTTCAGCCGGTAGAGGCCGCCAAAGCCGGTATAATTTTGATGCTGGCCTATATTGTTTATCATTTCGGTCGACGGTTTGAGAGGCCATTGTTTTTCTTCGGTACGGGGTTGGTGACCTTACTCGTTATAGGGTTAATAATGTTGCAGCCTGATCTTGGTTCGGCCATGATCATCGGATTGGTTTGGTTTGGAATAATGTTTATGGTCGGCGCTCGTAAACTATATTTGGGGGGGTTAACGCTCGGTGTAGCGCTGTTTTCGGTGACGAGCTGGTTTTTATTTCTGAAAGATTATCAGAAAGGGCGTATTTTGACTTTTCTTAATCCGGAACACGACCCGTTAGGGAGAGGCTACAATATCATTCAGGCAATTATTGCTGTCGGGGCCGGACAATGGTTTGGGCGTGGACTCGGCTTTGGGTCGCAATCACAATTACGTTTTTTACCGGAAGCGCAGACCGACTTTATTTTTACGGTGATAGCCGAGGAATTGGGGTTAGCCGGCGTTGTCGCTTTGCTGGTTTTGTTCTCTCTCGTGCTTTACCGGCTCTTACTTATCGCGCGGCGAACTAACGACGATTTTGTGGCTGTGACGGTGTGCGGCATTGCTTTATTATTGTTTGCACAGATGTTCATTAATATTGGGGCAAACATTGGACTTCTACCCATTACGGGTGTAACCTTACCATTCGTCAGTTACGGAGGGTCGTCGCTTATCGTCAGTTTGTTTCTCATAGGCATTGCCGAGAGCATGGTTAAAAAGAGATATTAGGTTTATTCTTCAAAGTTATATCGCGTTTTGACGAATTCTCGCAAATCCACTCCTATTTTCGTGGTCAATCAATCGCATGGGCGTATTCATCAGTCAATCACTATGGAGACCTCTATGGCGAAATGGGGCAGAGGGGAATTAAAGGGGTGAATTGCTCACCATCGAAATATTGATTTATTTTTCAAAATTTTGGCAATATATTTAAGATTCTCTTTGTGATAATTATTATTAATTTTTTGATCCAAATTATTGGGGTTGGTTGCTCTCTGGGGATATATATTTAGCATTATCCATGAATCATATTCCAAGTCCTTAGAAAATCTTTTTACAGTTTTTAGTGTGTTATCTAATTTAGAAGGCGTAGCAGTGCTCGGATTGGTGCCAATACATAAAAGTGTTTTTTTGCCTTTTTTACCTAAAACAAAACGCGCTTTATTATCTAGTGTATTAAAATAGATCCAACTGTTTTTCATGATACGTACAGTTATGGGTTTTTATGGTTAGTAATCACAGCGGCTGAAGGAGCTACGGCCAACAAGTTCAGTGCGGGTCTAGGCTTCGTTCATAACAATCAACTGTTGTTACATCTTTAGTAATTCGTAGAATTTTTTATTGATATACAATTTTTCTCGCCCAACCTTGACAGCCCCCAAAATGCCAATTTTTTCTAAGTTTGTTAAATATCGTCCAGCGGTTTTTTCTTTTACCAGACCGGCCGTAACTAAAAAATCACGTTTGCAATAAGGCAAGCGAAATAGTTCATCAACTAACTCGCGGGAATATATTGCTGGCAAATCACGTTTAATATGCTCGGTAGCCGACTTCATAAGCGCGCAAATTGCTTCTATCTTGGCTTCGCTATGGGTAGCTGTTTTCTCCACCGCTTCAAGCATATACACTATCCACGCCTCCCATTCGCCGCGTTCAGTAACGCCGCGCAGAGCGTTGTAGTAATCATTTTTATGCTCAATAATATATTTGCTTAAATATAAAATGGGCTGGCTTAAAAGCCCGTGTTGCACCAGGAATAAAATATTCATAATTCTCCCCGTGCGGCCATTGCCGTCATGAAATGGGTGAATTGCCTCAAACTGATAATGAGCAATGGCCATTTTTACCAGCAAGTCTATGCCATCGCCCGTAGTATTCAAAAATACTTCTAAATTTTTTAATTTTTCGGCAATAACGCTTTCTCCTTCGGGCGGAATATAAATAATTTCCTTGGTCTGTCCATTAACCACGGCTGTCCCCGGAACCTTGCGTAATCCGGCAGTATTTCCTTTTACAATGTTAACAATCTCAATAAATGTAGGTGTGTTAACAAACCTTCGTTCTCGCACCAGTTCTAAGCCGCGCCAGAGCGCCCGCGGATAACGCAACACTTCTTTAGTCGCCGGATCGGTAACTTTGGTTTCGGATACCGCGGCTTGAAAAAGTTTGTAATTCGTTGTAATAATGTTCTCAATTTCCGAACTTGATTTTGCTTCTTGAAGTAAAACGGCATTAACCAAGAGTGACTCATTTGGTAATCGCCGATTGGCCGCCGTCAACCTGCCGAGTGCCTCTCTCGCCAGTATGGCTTTCTTGAGCACGGCTTTGGTTTCGACCTCTGTTAACGGAGGTAGTAGGGGTAGGTTGTTGTATGGCTTGTTTTTATCAAAGGTCATATTTTTGCTGGTTTAAGTTATGCCCGTATTATATAGATAAGGGCATAAACTGTCAATATATGCCCTTATCCAATAAATAGGGGCATGGGATGCCCGCATATTATGGCTAATTTTAGCCAATTTAAGATAGGGGTTGGTTTATAAATTTCTTAATTATTATACCCCTCAATTCGCTCGCTAGTCGCCCCCCCTTGCCAATCACCAAGCAAAAAAACAAAAAGTGTAAAAATTTTATTCCCCTTTTTAAAAAGCCTGTCAAAATTCCTTATTAAAGAAAAATATTTTTTGAATTGCGTATAACGGCTTCGGAATAAGCGAAGTTGCCGGAGCCCCGACCATCGCAAGGGTTGAGGGCGAGAGGCAAT
>MFQK01000041.1:24811-30369 GCA_001783035.1 Candidatus Magasanikbacteria bacterium RIFCSPLOWO2_02_FULL_44_11 | reverse complement strand
ATGCTCACCCCCATCCAAAAAGAAACCATTATTGACATCATTGGCAAGAATTTCCAATCTGTCTTTGGCTGGACCAAGCATGTGACGTTTTAGGTGATGCCGTTTCACCTAGTCTAGTCGAAGAAGGTTTTGACAGCGCGACGTCGTCGGCGTAAGCTTTAGATAACCCACCCGGGAGGCAGCCATGTTGAACTCGAGGGAAAGGGCTTTAGCGCTTTATCACGCCGCGTTACATCTGTACGGTTTTGTCGCCGAACTTGGCGAAAATCTGTTCATGCAGGAGTACATACTCTGCCGAGATGAGGAAGAGGCGGCTCAGATCGCTTCGGCCAGACTCGTCATCAGTTTGGAAAAGAATGACTTGCTGGCACGCATCGCCGGCGTGATGGCACTGCCGTCTCGGTGAACATCCGGCCCCGACGTTTTAACGTTCGGGGCCCTTCTCTTTTTATTTGAGATACATTTCCTTGACTTTCTAAAACACAGGAGTAGGATATGAATCGTTCGCAACAACTTTGAGAGGAATCCAATGAACGCGGGAATTAACCGAGTAATGAGGGAAGCTCGGACGCAGCTCATGGAAGAGGGATGGTCTTTTGCGTATCACTCCGATCCATTCACCATGGTGCATCACAAGGGGTATCTTCTGAGTATTTCTCACGAACGCGGTTGGTGCTTCGTGCTGGTGCCCCCTAAGGAGGAGTGGAATAGGCTGAAACCCGCGCTGTGGTTTTACAAATGGGAGGATTTTTGGATGACGCTCGATATTCACGGTCTGCGCGGCTTGAAAGCCGCCTGAAAGGAGAAACAAGGGAGGAGAAACCGGTAGCCTAAGGCTACCGGTTCTTCATAAGTATTGACGTGGAATCTTTACCATGTTAAGTATAGGAGTGCTTGTACTACTAAATTTTTGTTATGCGTGAACAGCAATGGCAACGGATGGTGCGCGTCATGCGCGAAACGGGAGATAAAGCGTTTATCGTGGATATGGAAAGCGACGATGTTTTCATGATGATGAATTTAGATGATTATGAAAGTTTGGTTGGTCTGGATTCTTTAGATGATGAAGCAAGCGATGATGATGACGAAGACGACAGCCCGCTTGGTGATTATATCCTCGACGATATAATTGATACGCCTGAAAAAAATGCCGAAAAAAAAGAATTAAAAAAAGAAACGTCCAGAGAATCTTTTACAGAAACTTTCCGAGAACCGATAAAAGAAATAAAAAAAGAAAATTTTAAAATAACACAACCAGAACCGCTTCCCGTTACCGTTGAACCGATAGGAGAATCCGGTTTAGTTCAACCAGATCTCGGCCCCAAAACAATGGCCGAAACATCAGCCAATGAAGAATCCATCAAAGATGTCCCAAACGACGGCGAGGAAGAAAAATTCTATTTGGAACCGCTTGAATAAGCAAAAAAAGTGTTCGCTTTTATCATTTAGGCGACAACAGAAGTTCGCCTCTTGCCAAAAATAAGCCTTCCTGCTATAATGATGACGCTAATTCCATGAAGAAGAGTTGGCGCATTATTTTTTATTCATTATACATAAACTGTAGCGGCTGGACACAAATCTGGACCAACCACTTGGGACAGTGCCGCGAAAAATATTTGTATGGCTGAATTTATACGTTCAAAGCCACACGTAAATATCGGTACCATTGGTCACGTTGACCACGGTAAAACGACGACCACCGCCGCAATCATGAAGGTGCTTGCCACCCATGGCGGTATGGCTAAGGATGTTGGTGTCGATGGTCTCGACAAAAGTCCAGAGTCAAAAGCTCGTGGTATTACGATTTCGACCGCTCACGTCGAATACGAAACTGAAAAGCGTCACTATGCTCACGTTGACTGTCCAGGTCACGCCGACTATGTGAAGAATATGATTACCGGTGCCGCCCAGATGGACGGCGCTATCCTCGTCGTGTCTGCCGCCGACGGCCCGATGCCGCAAACTCGTGAACACATTCTCTTGGCTCGCCAAGTTGGTGTGCCATGTATCGTGGTCTACTTGAACAAAGTTGATATGGTCACTGATCCGGAATTGGTAGATTTGGTTGAAGCTGAAGTTCGTGATTTATTGACCAAATATGGTTTCCCTGGCGACAAAGTGCCGGTTATTCGCGGTTCTTCGACGAAAGCTTTGGCTAACCCAACCGACGAAGCGGCTGCCAAACCGATTTTGGATCTCATGAAAGCAGTCGACGAATACGTCCCCGAACCACAACGCCCCATCGACAAACCATTCCTGATGCCGGTTGAAGACGTCTTCTCTATCGAAGGCCGCGGTACGGTCGTTACCGGTCGTATCGAGCGCGGTATCTTGAAGATCAATGATGAAGTTGAAATCGTCGGTTTGCGCGAAGAACCGATGAAAACCGTTGTGACCGGTATTGAAATGTTCAACAAGCAGTTGAAAGAAGGTCAAGCCGGTGACAACGCCGGTGTGCTTCTCCGCGGCACAAAGAAAGAAGAAGTGGAACGCGGTATGGTCTTGGCTAAGCCAGGTTCCGTTAAACCGCACACTGAATTTGATGCTGAAATCGTCGTCTTAACTAAAGACGAAGGTGGCCGTCACAAACCTTTCTTCAAAGGTTATAAGCCACAGTTCTATATCCGCACAACCGATGTGACGGGTGAAATTGAACTCCCAGCCGGTACTGAAATGGTTATGCCAGGTGACAACGTCTCGATCAAGGTCAAACTCATTTCTCCGGTCGCGATCGAAGAAAAGATGAACTTCGCTATCCGCGAAGGCGGCCGCACGGTTGGCGCCGGAGTCGTAACGAAAATTTTAAAGTAAACATGATTCAGGGGTCGCCTTAGCGGTGACCCCTTTATCATGGTTTTGTTCATTTGAAGCTCTTTAATTAATAAATCACATGTCCTCCGCAGTCAAAACAACCACAGCGAAAAAAGAAGAGGTTGCTCAGCGCATCCGTATTAAGATTCGCGCTTACGACAACCGGATTATTGATCTGGCCACAAAAACCATTGTAGAAACTGCCGAACGCCACGAAGCTAAAGTAGTTGGTCCGGTACCGCTTCCGACTGAAAAGGTGAAATTCACGGTCAACCGTTCGACTTTCGTCCATAAAGACGCCCGTGAACAGTTTGAAATGCGTATTCACAAACGCTTGGTAGACATCATCAATGCCTCGCCAAAATGTATCGACGCCTTGATGAGTTTGAGCCTGCCAGCCGGTGTCGACATTGAAATAAAGATGTAACGTTGCTTCGCAACGTTGAAATTGCGTCACTCGCGCCAGATAAAAGCAAGCTTTTGCCTGGCCGCTCGCTAGCAATTATAGGAAACTACTGCTTGACAGACCCAAGTTTTTACTATATACTCGGGGTAATACATATCATAGGTTTGTCCGAATAAATAAGATCTAGGCTAATTTTAGCCAAAGAAAACATTTACGGGGACTTACACTATGCGAGGAAATTTATCTTAAAAATTCCACTAACAAAGCCATTTTCATTACCAGACCTTTACAGTCTGGATGCTGGCCATTGCCTACCAGAGAAAAAATAAGGCAAGGCCGCGAAGAAGGCTAGAGGCGCATGTAGTGAGTGAAAACACACTGTCCGCGCTTCTAGTTTTTTGTTAGCTCGCCAGAGGCGAGGTCAATCTTTAGAGGCTATATATAACGCGCGACGTATGAAATTTATTCTCGGTAAAAAGGTTGGCATGACCCAGGTGTTCGCCAAGAACGGCGAAGTGGTTCCAGTCACGAAAGTGATCGCCGGTCCCTGCCAAGTCGTTCAAGTAAAGGATGGGAAACAAGACAATCAAGTGGCGCTCCAAATTGGTTTCGAGAAAAAGGCGGCTTTCCGCATGAAGAAACCACAGACTGGCCATTTGAAGGATTTGGAAAACGTCCAATTTTTGCGTGATTTTGGTATAGAAAAAGTTGAAGGTATCGAACGTGGCGATGTTATAACCGTTAGTACGTTTACTCCCGGAGACATCGTGAGCGTTATCGGAACCTCGAAGGGTAAAGGGTTTGCCGGCGTGGTCAAGCGCCATCATTTTCGAGGTGCCCCGGCTTCACATGGTCACAAACATGACCTGCGTGCCCCCGGTTCCATTGGTGCCGGCGGTGTGCAGCGCGTTTTCAAAGGAATGCGCATGGCTGGCCGTATGGGCGGCGATCGCGTCACGGTTAAGAATTTAGAAATAGTGGAGGTAAACTCCCAAACCAATGAGCTTCTTATTAAAGGAGCTGTACCCGGCGGTAAAAACGGATTACTGCTGATCAATGGTATTGGAGATTTGAAAATTGAAAAGCAAGCCAAGGCCGCGGAAATCAAAACTGAAACGGCTCCCGAAGCGGCCGGTGCTCCACAAACAGCTTAATGTCATTTGCTATGAAATTAAAAGTTTACACTTTAACCGGCCAAGAAAAAAGCGACATTACTCTCGATGATGCCATTTTTGGCGTGGCCGTGAAGCCGGAGGTAGTCCATGAAGTTTTTGTGGCCCAGATGAACAACACTCGTGAACCGTGGGCCGACACCAAAAATCGCGGCGAAGTCCGCGGTGGTGGCAAGAAACCTTGGCAACAAAAAGGCACCGGTCGTGCTCGTCACGGTTCTATTCGCTCTCCAATCTGGAAGGGCGGCGGTGTGGCTTTTGGTCCATTATCCATCCGTAATTATAAAAGCAAGATTAATAAAAAAACCCGCAAACTGGCGACTAAGATGGTTTTGGCAGACAAGGCTCAGAACGGTGCTTTATGGGTGGTTGAGAATTTTGACTTTGCTGAACCAAAGACAAAATTTTTCGTGGCTTTATTAAAAGCATTACCGGCCAAGCAAAAGAGTTTCCTTATTCTGACGCCGGGCAAAGATAGTAAAGTTATTCGCATGACCGGCAATTTAGATAAAATCGCCACCTTGCGCGCCGAAGATGCCAATGTCATGGAGCTTATGAATAAGCAAGCTGTCATTACTAGTGTTGACGGTCTTAAGAAACTTGAGGAAACCCTTTCTAAATAAACAATATGGGTATCATGGATCGCTTTAAAAAAACCAAGCCGGAGCAAATCGCCGCAGAAACAAAGCCGACTAAGAAGACGACCAAGAAAGTGGCCGCTTCTAAAGTTGCCGCTCCAAAAGAAACCGCACCGGAAGTTGTTCCAGTTAAAGCCGAAACGGTTGCCGCTCCTATCGTTACCAAAACAACGAACCGCATTTTAATAAAACCGGTCGTAACAGAAAAAGCCGCCAGTGCCCAAAGTGGCGGTAAGTACACCTTTATCGTTGCCAACTGGGCTAAAAAAGCGACCATTAAAACAGCTGTTAAAGAAGTGTACGGCGTCGAACCGGTTACGGTGAATGTTGTGCACGTTCAAGGACACCGCGTCCGTTTTGGAAAAAATATCGGCCAGCACAGCGATTTCAAGAAAGCGATTGTTACCTTGCCGCCCGGCAAGACGATCACTATCCACGAAGGCGTTTAATTTTACTGTTATGCCAATTCAGATCTACAAACCAACATCACCAGGTCGACGCAACTCTTCCTCTGATACTTTCAAGGATATT
>MFQK01000041.1:20285-24794 GCA_001783035.1 Candidatus Magasanikbacteria bacterium RIFCSPLOWO2_02_FULL_44_11 | reverse complement strand
AAAGAGTTTGGTCAAAATTTTAAAACCAGCCGCTGGCCGCAACAACCAGGGCGTGATTACCGTCCGCCACAAAAGCGGCGGAGCAAAAAAATATTACCGCCTGGTTGATTTTAAGCAGCACAAATTTGATCTGGTTGCCGAGGTTGCGGCTATTGAATACGACCCAAACCGCGGCGCGCGCATTGCTTTGATTACTTATACCGATGGTATCAAATCATACATCTTGGCTTCGGAAGGCATGAAAGTTGGGGATAAAATTATGTCTTCACTGAACGCTATTGAAGCTAAAACCGGCAATCGTATGCCATTAAAGCATATTCCGGTTGGTTTGTTTGTATATAATGTGGAACTAACTCCGGGTAAAGGCGGCCAATTAGCCCGTGGCGCAGGATTATCCGCCCAGCTTATCGGTACCGAAGGAAACTATGCCCAGATTCGCTTACCATCGGGAGAGGTTCGTTCAGTTATTAAAGAAGGTATGGCCACAATTGGCATTTTAAGTAATCCGGATCGACGTTTGATTCGTTGGGGTAAAGCCGGCCGCATCCGTCATCGCGGCATCAAACCAACGGTGAAAGGTAAGAATATGAACCCGGCCGACCATCCGCATGGTGGCGGTGAAGGTCATTCTCCGATTGGACAACGCCGCGGCCCGCAGACCGTTTACGGCAAGCCGGCCCGCGGGGTCAAAACCCGCCAGCCACAAAAGTGGAGTAATAAGTTTGTGGTGCAATCGCGCCGGGCTAAGAACGTTGCTTAATAAATATTTCCTATGTCACGAAGTTTAAAAAAAGGTGCCTACATCGATCCCCGCGTTCTCGAAAAAGTTGAGAAGATGAAAAAAAGCGGCAAACGCGCAGCCATTAAAACCTGGTCACGGGCTTGTGTTATTTCACCGGAAATGGTCGGTGTAACCTTTATGGTCCACAACGGCAAGGATTTTATAAATGTGCTTTGTGACGAAAACATGGTCGGACATCGTTTGGGCGAATTTTCCCCCACGCGTAAGTTCATTCGCCATGGCGGTAAGATGCAAAAAGATCAGGAAACCAAAGCTGCCTCCGCGGCTGCTCCCGCTCCGGCGCCTAAGAAATAATATATATGACACCAGAAGTTAAAGCTTACTTACGTTATATCCGAACCAGTCCGCGCCGCATGCGCCTCTTGGTTGATTTGGTGCGCGGCAAACGCGTGGTCCGCGCTCTGGATAATTTGGCGGTATTACACCAAAAGCAGGCCGCAAACCTAACCAAGTTATTGTTATCGGCCATTGCCAATGCTAAACACAACCATTCCTACAAAAAAGAAGATTTGGTCGTCAAATCGATCATGGTTGATGGCGGCCCGATGATCAAGCGCTGGATGCCAAAAGCTCACGGCCGCGCCACTCCGGTCCGCGAACGCACGGCTCACGTGAGCCTGGTGTTGGTGAACATGCCCAGAAAAGAAAAAACTACTACTAAGAAATAATCCTATGGGTCACAAAGTCCATCCGAAAATTCAGCGCATTCCATTTATCTTCCCTTGGGATTCTCGTTGGTTTGCAAAGAAAGAAATATATCCATTATTCCTGGAGCAAGAAATTGCCATCCGTGAATTTTTATATAAAAAATTAAAAGAAGCGGGTATTGATGCTATTAGTATCGAGCGCACTCCAAAAGATCTAACTGTTACCATCTTGGCTGCAAAACCAGGTGTGGTCATTGGTCGCGGAGGTGCCGGCTTGGAAGAAGTCCGGAAGCATATTGAAAAGAAGATCTTACAGTTCAAAACCAAAGTAAAACTAAATATCCAGCCCGTGAACCAGCCGGCGTTGTCGGCCGCGGTCGTGGCTCAGAACGCCGCACTCGACACCGAAAAGCGTCTCCCGTTCCGCCGTGTCATGAAACAAATTTTAGAAAAAGTTATGGCCGCCGGCGCCAAAGGCGTGAAGGTCAGTATGGCCGGACGTTTGAATGGTGTGGAAATCGCCCGCCGCGAGAAATTAGCCGCCGGAAAAATGTCTTTGATCACTATTCGCAGTAATGTTGATTACGGTTTTGCGGAAGCACACACCATGTTCGGCAAGATCGGTATCAAAGTTTGGATTTATCACGGTGAAACGTTTGGACGTCGCGATAAATTTGAAAAAAAAGCTGAAGAAAGTGCCAAGAAAGTTGTTCATAAGACTCCGCTAAAATAATTCGCGCATATGTTATTACCAAAAAAAGTAGCACACCGCAAATGGCATAAAGGCCGCCGCCGCCAGAAGGGCGTGGCTACTCGTGCCAATAGCATTGACTTTGGTGATTTCGGTTTGAAGAGTTTGAGCTATGGTTGGGTAACCAGCCGTCAGATTGAAGCCGCGCGCCGGGTTTTGACCCGTTATGTTCGCCGAGGTGGTAAAGTTTGGATTCGTATTTTTCCAGATAAACCGGTCACGATGAAAGGCAATGAAACCCCGATGGGCGGCGGTAAAGGCGCTCCGGACCATTATGTAGCTGTAGTTAAACCGGGTACAGTTTTGTTCGAAATGGTCGGTATTACCCGAGTATCAGCCCAGGAAGCAATGAACATGGCTGGTTACAAATTCGGTCTAAAAACGAAGTTTATTGAAAAGATCCGCTAAATTATTTATTATGGATGCCAAAAAAATCAACGCACGAACTTTTTCCGGGACCGTCGTTTCAAATGCCATGCAGAAAACAATCACGGTTCGGGTTGATGCGAAAAAGTTGCACGAGAAATACCAAAAATATTACCGTGTCAGCAAGAAGTATCATGTCCATGATGAAAAAGGCGAAGCCAAAGTCGGAGATACGGTGGTATTTGCCGAAACCAGGCCAATGTCAAAGACCAAACGCTGGAAGTTAGTGGCAGTTCAGAAATAATGTTTTAAAAATCCTTGTTTATTCACGATATATATCTACGATATATTCTCATTCGCTCGGAAGTGCTTAGCAAGCTAAGCACTTCGCTCACTACATATCGAATATGATTCAACATCGCGCCATGCTCGCGGTCGCCGACAACACCGGGGCCAAGAAGCTACAATGCATCCGCGTACTGGATGGCTACAAGAAACGCTATGCCCGTCTTGGCGACGTGATTACGTGTGTCGTTAAAGAAGCGGCGCCACGCGGTCTCGTCAAAAAGAGCGACGTGGTCCACGCCGTTATTGTCCGCCAACGCAAAGAAACGCGTCGACCGGACGGCACATATGTCCGCTTTGATGAAAACGCCGCGGTGATTATCGATCGTGAAAGTAAAGAGCCAAAAGGTTCGCGCATCTTTGGACCGGTCGCTCGCGAATTGCGTACCAAAGGTTTTCAAAAGATTATTTCCCTAGCGCCGGAAGTGGTTTAAAGATTTTATATATCTATGATATATTCTCATTCGTTCGGAAGTAGTCGCCTTAAGCGACCACTTCACTCACTACATATCGAATATGAAAATCAAAGTAAATGACAAAGTAAAAATTTTAAGTGGCAAAGACGCCGGAAAAGAAGGCAAAGTTATTCAGGTTTTTCCGAAAGAGGCAAAGATTGTTGTTGAAGGTGTTAATATTATCAAAAAACATATCAAGGCCAAGAAGTCCGGTGAAAAAGGCAGCCGTATTGAATTAGCCGGCCCAATCTACATTGGTAAAGCCATGCTCATTGATCCGAAATCCGGCAAACCGACTCGCGTGGGTTACAAGCTGGATGGCGACAAGAAACGTCGCGTAGCCAAAGCGACCGGTGAATTTATTGACTAATCATATGAGTTTATACCAAACCTACAAAAAATCCGTCGTGCCCGCCATTCAGAAAGAATTGGGTTTAAAGAATGTCATGCAGGTGCCTAAAGTTACCAAAGTGGTACTGAATGCCGGCATTGGCCGCTTTATCAAAGAAGCCAATTTCATCGATAATGTTGAAAAGACGCTGACAAAGATTACCGGACAAAAGCCGATCAGGACCAAGGCGAAAAAGGCTATTTCCAACTTCAAGATTCGTGAAGGCCAGGAAATCGGGGTCATGGTTACTTTGCGCGGTCCGCGTATGTATGATTTTTTGGAAAAATTAGTCAAGGTGACCTTCCCTCGCGTGCGCGATTTTCATGGCATTTCGGACAAAGCTTTTGATGGTCAGGGAAACTTCACCATTGGTTTCAAAGAAAACGTGGCTTTTCCGGAAGTTAAAATGGAAGAAATCGATAAGATCCACGGTTTACAAATCATTGTAAATACGACCGCCAAAAATAAGGTCGCCGGCAAGTCGTTGCTTACTCATCTGGGATTCCCTTTCAGTAAAAAATAATTTATGGCTACTTGGTCACAAATCGCAAAATCAAAAAAGAAACCTAAATTCTCCACGCGCGAAGTATTGCGTTGCTGGAACTGCGGTCGAAAGCGCGGATATATGCGCCGGTTTAAACTTTGCCGTATTTGTTTCCGAGAGTTTGCCAACGCTGGTTTGATCCCGGGAGTTCGTAAATCAAGCTGGTAATCTTTCATGAACACTATTCTATTACTATGATGACTGATCC
>MFQK01000041.1:15939-20276 GCA_001783035.1 Candidatus Magasanikbacteria bacterium RIFCSPLOWO2_02_FULL_44_11 | reverse complement strand
CATGTTAACCAGAATTCGCAACGCCTCGACCGTTCACAAACACGAGGTCACTATTCCTTTTTCAAAAATCAAAATGGCAATTGCGTCAGTTTTGGTTCGTGAAGGTTACATTACCAAAGTTGAAGAAACGAAGGGTAAGCCCGCCTTTATTGTTTTGACGCTTAAATATCATGATAAGCAGCCGGCTATTCAACATTTATCACGTGTTTCGACCCCAGGCCATCGCCGTTATGTGAAGACGGATGAAATTAAACCGGTTTTGAACGGATTCGGCATGGCCATCTTGTCTACGCCACGAGGAATTTTGACAGCGAAAGAAGCCCAGGAAGCCAAAGTTGGCGGTGAGCTCCTTTGTGAGGTTTACTAAACGCTTGCGCTACTTACTTTAAACATATGTCACGTATTGGAAAAAAAATTAGAAAGTTACCCGCCGGTGTCACCGCAGAATTGAAAGCTAACGAACTGGTGATCAAAGGGCCTAAAGGTGAACTAAAGCAAGTTATCCATCCTCGCGTGACGGTTGTTATTAAGGATGGTGAGATTACAACCCAAGTAATTAACACCGAAAACACTCGCGACCGTTCATTGTGGGGTACTTTTTCCAGTATCATCGAGAACATGATTGAAGGTGTAACCAACGGTTTTAAAAAGCAACTGGAGATCAACGGGGTCGGTTATAAGGCCGCCGTGAAGGGCGCTTTGTTAAGCCTGGAAGTCGGATTTTCACATTCGGTCGAGGTGCAGCCTATGCCCGGTGTCACTTTTAAAGTCGAAAAAAATATTATTACCGTGGAGGGGATCGATAAGCAGCTCGTCGGAGAAATGGCCGCCATGATCCGCCGCGTCCGAAAACCGGAACCTTATAAAGGTAAAGGAATTAAATATTTGGAAGAAACCATTGTTCGTAAGGCCGGTAAGACCGCTGCAAAGACAGCTGCCTAATCACTATTTAAAAACGCCGCGCTTCAAAGGACGTTGCGCGGCATGATTTCGCCAAATCATATGAAAAGATTAGCTAAAGTAAATAAAAGCAACCTCCGCGCCGTCCGTCACAACCGTGTGCGCTCACGAATGATCGGCACCAAAGAGACTCCTCGTTTGTCCGTTTTTCGCAGTCTCCGCTCTATGACCGCCCAACTGGTTGATGATACCGCCGGCAAGACCATTGCTTTTGCCAAGAGTTCCGATTTGAAAAGTGTGAAAGTGGAAGGTAAAACCGCTAAAGTGGCCGCCGCGTATGCAGTCGGTAAAGCGCTTGCCGAAAAAGCTAAAGGCTTAGGAATTTCTAAAGTCGTTTTTGATCGTGGTGGTTATCGATACCACGGCCGCGTTGAAGCGGTGGCGCAAGGTGCTCGCGAGGGCGGCCTGCAATTTTAATTTTTTACTCTTATGCCAAGACCAGGATTTAAAGGAAATAGACGAGGACAAGAAAAATCGGAGTTTGACCAATTCGTTTTGGATCTGGCCCGCGTCACACGCGTTACCAAAGGCGGTAAACATCTAAGTTTCCGCGCCTGCGTTATTTTGGGTGACCGAAAAGGACGCGTTGCCTTTGGCGTGGCCAAAGGTAAAGATGTGCAAGGCGGCGTTGAAAAAGCAGTCCACCAGGCCAAGAAAAATATGATCCGAGTGCCGATTATTCACGAAACCATTCCACATGCTGTCCTCTACAAATTTAAGGCTGCGGCAGTGATGTTGAAACCGGCGCCAAGAGGCTCCGGCGTGATCGCCGGTGGTGCTGCCCGCGTTGTTCTTGAATTAGCCGGTATTCCGAATGTTTCTTCTAAAATTTTAGGTACCACCAAAAACAAGATTGCTATCGTCAAGGCGACATTCGAAGCGCTTAAGAGTTTTAAGAGAGTTCCGACTGCGCCGATAAAGAAAGAACCAGTGGTAGCAGTCCACGCTTAAGAACCCTAACCTATTACATATGTTACAAGTACACACTATAAAAGCTGCTCACGGATCCAAACACCGCACTAAGCGTGTCGGTCGCGGAAACGCGTCCGGACACGGTACTTCTGCAACTCGCGGCGGCAAGGGTCAGACGGCCCGTTCCGGCGGTACTCGCGGTTTGCGCCTCAAAGCTTTTAAAAACTTGATGCAATCAACCCCAAAACTGCGTGGTTTTAAAAGTATTCACAAGAAACCTTCCGAAATTTATTTAGGTGATTTGGAATCTCGCTTTGAATCCGGAGACACTGTTGATCTTCAGGCTTTACAAGCTAAAGCTTTGGTTAGCATCAATGATAAAGCCGTAAAGATAGTTTCGACTGGTGAACTCAAGAAAAAATTAACAATAGTCGGACTTCTTACAACTAAAGGCGCAGCCGAAAAAATCAAACAGGCTGGCGGCGAAGTAAAATAATCCTATGTGGGATAAATTTGCACAAATTTGGAGAGCGAAAGACGTCCGCAACCGTTTATTATTCGTTTTGGCCATGCTGGTTATCTTTCGAGTGGTAGCCCATATCCCGATTCCCGGCGTTAATCTGGCCAATTTGCGTAATTATCTTGATGGCAACCAAATACTTGGTCTTTTTAATATTTTCTCTGGCGGCACGTTGCAAAATTTTTCAATTGTCATGCTGGGTGTCGGTCCTTATATCACCGCTTCGATTATCATACAGCTTTTGACCATGATCGTTCCTTCCATGGAAGAAATGAGTAAAGAAGGTGAGGCCGGACAACATAAAATCAACATGTATACGCGCTGGTTGACCATCCCGTTGGCGTTGCTCCAATCATACGGTATGATCCAATTGCTGAACCAATCCGGGCAGCAAGTTCTTACCAACTTAACCCCGCTCTCCATGGTCGCCATCATGTTGACGGTGACTGCCGGTACGATGTTTTTGATGTGGCTCGGCGAACTTATTTCCGAAAAGAAAGTCGGTAACGGCGTCTCACTCTTGATCTTTGCCGGTATCGTCTCTTCATTGCCGGGTTTTGTAAACCAGGCTTATCTAAACTACGACCCATCTAAAATATTTACCTATATTTTATTCGCCGCCGCCGCCATCCTGACGGTTGTTGGCGTGGTCTTTATCAGTGAAGGACAGCGTAATATTCCGGTTAGCTATGCCAAACACATGCGCGGTAATAAATCTTTTGGCGGGGCAAACACTCACTTGCCGTTTCGGGTCAATATGGCCGGTGTTATTCCGATTATCTTTGCCGTATCTTTGATTTTGTTCCCATCCATGATCGCGCAATTTTTTGTAAGCGCCGATGCGGAATGGATGCGTAACTTGGCCAACGGCACAATTAAACTTTTTCAGAATCAGCCCTTCTATAATTCCATGTATTTTTTGTTGGTGTTTGGTTTTACCTTCTTCTATACCTCGGTTGTGTTCCATCCTCAGAAAATAGCGGAGAATCTGCAAAAACAAGGCGGCTTTATTCCTGGAATACGTCCTGGTAGAGAGACCGAGTTGTATTTGACTAAAACCATGAATCGTTTGAACCTCGCCGGAGCGTTGTTTCTCGGGGCGATCGCTATTTTACCATTGGTTGCGCAGAGTCTGGCGGGAACGCAGTCGCTTACAATCGGCGGCACCAGCCTATTGATCGTGGTGGCCGTAGCTATCGAAACCTCTAAACAAATCGAAGCCTTGCTCACGATGCACCAATACGACACTATCTAGGGTTCAGATAATAATACGGATACTTTGTGAACACAGTATACTATCTAAGGATGAGAGATACCTTTCGGAAAACAGCATAAAACGGTCGCTTCGGCGGCCGTTTTTGCTTCTATCTCGACCGCCGCGAGTCGGTCTCCGATAAGTTTCCTCAAGGCATCTCTCATCCTTAGCTGCTTGATTTTCGCGACTAAGGTTGATATACTACGCCAGTTATCAACTATTCCTGAATGTGAAAAAGATCATTATTGTTATCGGACCACCCGGTTCCGGAAAGGGCACACAAGCGAAAAAGATTGCTGAAAAGTACGATTATAAGCATATTTCCACCGGTGACTTGTTGCGTCGGTTGGAGAAATCGCCCGCGGTGAGCCAAGCTGCGCAGGCGGCTATCGATGCTATGAAGAGCGGACAGCTTGTTTCCGACTTATTCATCTATAAGCTGGTTTTTGGCGAAATTCAAAAATATCTTAGCCAGGGACAAGGCGTGGTTTTGGATGGAGCGATTCGTTCCCCAGAGCAAGCTAAAGAGTTTGATATTTTTTTTAAGAAAAATAATTACCAAAGTGACGTTCTGATTTTAGACATTACCTTATCGGAACAGGAAACATTAAACCGTTTAGCAAACCGTCGCGGCTGTGATAAATGCGGTGAAATAATTTCGGGAGCGGCCAGTGCTGAAGTCTGTCCAAA
>MFQK01000041.1:15092-15933 GCA_001783035.1 Candidatus Magasanikbacteria bacterium RIFCSPLOWO2_02_FULL_44_11 | reverse complement strand
AGGCAAACTTGCCAAACGGGCTGATGATGATCTAAAAACAATCCGTGAGCGGATCGCTTTACAAGGCAATAAGTCACTTCAACCAATTCGCGATTGGTATTTGAAGCAAGGAAGTTTGAAAATGATAAATGGCGAGCAACCCATCGCCGCCGTTCAAAAAGATATAAATGACGCTTTAGCATAAATTATGCTGTTAAAAACGCAGCGCGATATCGAAAACATTAAAAAGAACGGCCAATTAATTGGAAAAATTTTGGCCGATTTGGCATTGCTGTGCAAGCCGGGCGTCTCTACGCTGGAAATCGACAAGCAAGCTGAAAGAATGATCCGTAATGTCGGCGGCCGTTCCGCTTTTAAGGGTTACAAAACACGCACGGCTGTCCGTCCTTTTCCGGCAACAGTGTGTGTGTCCCTAAACGCCGAGCTGGTTCACGGCATTCCCAAAAAAAGCACAATTCTCAAGGATGGAGATATTGTCAGTTTGGATATTGGCATGGAATGGCCGCACGGCAAATTAGTCGCTCCAGGCGATCACGGAGTTTTTACCGACACTGCCCTTACGGTGCCAGTCGGAGTTATTCCCGAAAAGACCAAAAAATTACTCCAGGTCACCCGAGAGGCTCTGGAACGCGGTATTAAAGCCGTGAAACCTGGCAATAGTGTGGCGAGCATCGGCCAAGCCATCGAAGGCTATGTAAAGTCGCAAGGCAAATACGGTATTGTCCGAGATTTAGTTGGTCATGGGGTCGGATACACTGTCCACGAGGAACCGTTTATTCCCAATTATTATGATCCGGCGCTGGAGACGATTCTTTTGAAGCCGGGGATGGTCATAGCTATC
>MFQK01000041.1:0-15064 GCA_001783035.1 Candidatus Magasanikbacteria bacterium RIFCSPLOWO2_02_FULL_44_11 | reverse complement strand
CCATTTTGAACATACTATCATCATTACCGAAGATGGCAATGTGGTTGCCACCCGACGCGTTGAAGAATAGATCTATGAATATTTTGGCTATTGATTATGGAACCAAACGGCTTGGCTTGGCTTGGTCTGATACGACGCTTGGCGTTATCCTGCCTTTTGGTACTATCGAGGGCGACACGCTGCCCAGAAAGATCACCGCTTTGGTAAATGTTTTGAAGCGGGAGCGGGTCGACAAGCTCGTGGTGGGTTATCCATTGAGTGCCGATGGCAAAGAAGGAAAAAATACCGAGCGCGTGCAAAAATTTGTTTTTGAATTGCAAAAACAAATTTCCATACCCATAGATTACCACGATGAACGTTTTTCTTCGTATGGCGCCGATGCCATGGGCGATGGCGTCACTCGCGACGAGCGTTCCGCCATGTTTATTTTGGAAGGTTATTTGGAAAAAATAAAACGACGGTAATATGCAAGCGATTGTCCTTAGTCGGAGGGATGTTCGCGAATATGATCAAATCGTGACGTTCTATACCTGCGAGGACGGAAAAATTGATCTGCTCGCCAAGGGCATAAAAAAAATCACCAGCAAAAATGCGGCCATCCTGTCGCCGTTTTTTTTGGTCGATATTGATTATGTCGGCGGCAAAGATCTGCCGCGTCTCACGACCGTCCAGCAAGTGGAAACCTTTGATCGGTTAAGTTCAAATTTGGCTAATATAAAGCTGATGGCGAAAAGTTTAGATCTTATAAATCGGGTTTTTCGGCAAGAACATGACCGTAAAATATTCGACGGTTTGGTGGAATGGTTGCGCCTGCTTAACAATGAAGCCGAGGTGCATCAGGCCATATTTGACACCTTTGTTTTGAAATTATGGGCGCTGCTTGGTTTCAAGATGGTCATCGAGCGCTGCGTATCTTGCGGTTCCGTCTCTGTTGAAAATATCAGTGTGGCGAGCGGTGGAGTCGTTTGTAAAATGTGTGCCGTAGTAAAGAAAAAAGACGGTGAAATAGTTTTTCCAATAAACAAAAGCGAGCGCGTGCTTCTTCGAAAAATGTTCGAGCAGCCTTTGAAGGTGATTAATCGATCTTTAAAATTGGAATGGCTTCCCGACATTCATACGATCATATATAACTTCGTTATTTTTCACAGCCACCAACCTCTGGCAGATTGGGGCAAGGATTCATAATAAAATCTTCCCTTTCCAAGGCTTGCCAAAGCAATATAAATCGGCTAGGATAAAGAAGCAATTTTGGTTTTAATGACTACTATATGGAAATTCGCAGCTCCGAACTAGGTCGGCAGGTGGGTGAAAATGTCACTGTCAAAGGCTGGCTTTTTAATAAGCGTTCGTCCGGCCCGATCGCTTTTTTCGAAATCAGAGATGGGTTTGGTTGGGTATCGGCCGTAATAAACAAGAACGACGTGTCACTGACAGTTTGGGAAAATGCCGAAAAATTAACGCAAGAGTCATCGCTAATCGTGACCGGCATAGTTGCTAAACACCCCAAAAAAGAAAACGTTTTTGAGCTGCAGGTTAGCGATATTCAAATATTGCAGCTGGCTAAGGATTTTCCTATTTCCAAAAAAGAACATGGTCCGGATTTTTTGATGGATAACCGCCATTTGTGGTTGCGCAGTAAATCACAATGGGCTATTCTTCGAGTGCGCGACGCGATCATTACGGCCATTAACGGTTATCTGCACGATCAAGGTTTTATCAAAGTTGATTCTCCTATTTTTACGCCCAATGCGTGCGAGGGGACAACAACATTATTCGCTGTTCCGTATTTTGATTTGGGAACCGCCTATCTCTCACAGTCCGGGCAGCTTTATATCGAAGCGGCAATTGCTTCCGTTGGACGATGTTACGATTTTGGTCCGGTTTTTCGCGCCGAAAAAAGTAAAACCAAGCGCCATTTGACCGAATTTTGGATGATGGATGCCGAGGCCGCTTTTGTGGAACACGATCAAAACTTACAAATTCAAGAAGGTCTGGTTCGGCATGTTATTCGTCATTGCTTAACAAACTGCGCTCAAGAATTAGTTATATTGGAACGCGACGTGGAAAAGCTAAAAAAAGCCGATGCTCCTTTTGTACGCTATACTTACGATGAGGCGATTCAAAAACTGGCTGAACTTGGTTCTGATATAAAACACGGCGAAGATCTCGGTAATGATGATGAAGTCTTACTGACCAAAAACAGCGACGTGCCGATATTTATCGAAAAGTGGCCAAAAGAAATTAAGCCATTTTATATGAAGCTTGATCCGGCCAACCCAAATCGCGCCCTGAATGATGATTTAATAGCGACCGAAGGAGCCGGTGAACTTATTGGCGGCAGCCAACGTGAAGAAGATGTCGACGTACTGATTGAGCGTATGAAACACGAAGGCCTTAACCGAGCTGATTATGAGTGGTATTTGGACCTCCGCCGCTATGGCGCGGTGCCACATTCTGGTTTTGGCATTGGTCTTGAACGGGCTGTTCGCTGGATCACCGGTGTAGAGCATATCCGCGAAACCATTCCCTTCCCGCGCACGATTAGTCGTTTGAAACCTTAATTTTTCGTTTTCTGGCTAAAATTAAAAAACAGCCCTAGTCGGCTGTTTTTGGCGTGAGGGTTATAAACGAAAGTTCCGGCCGTACGCCGAATCGGAATGGGATCGTTGATTCGCCTAGACCTGGTGAAACATAGAAAGACAAGCCATGGTATGAATGAACACCACGATAATATTTGCGACCCAACTGCATCGTAGCGCTGCCAAGTGGAAAACCAAAGAGGGCAAATTGTCCGCCGTGAGAATGGCCGCTAAAGGTAAAAAGCGGCTTCGGGATATGGGTTGGCCACGCCATCACCGTATCGGGATTATGGGTGACAAAAAGCAACGGTGTTTTTGTGTCCCCTGTATCTAATGCCGAATAATCAATCGGTCGGCTCCACAAATCGTCGCAACCGAAAATAGTTATTTTTTCTCCAGCGATTACAATTTCCACCAGATTATTTTTCAAAAGTGGAATACCTAGTGCCTTCATTTTATTCACGACCTCCTCCGAACGGTCGTCAAAGAAATAAACCTGCGGTCGGGCCGTGCCATAATCGTGATTACCAAGTACGTAGTAGATGGGCAGATGTGTCAGTTCACGCAAGGGGTCAAGATAATCGACTTCTGTATCAACAGGGAAATGGTTATTAATTAGGTCCCCGGCAATTAAAATAAGATCCGGCTTATTCGCCAACACTTCTTTGACAATCCGCCTAATCCAATCTGATTTTTTATAATGAGACGCGTGCAAGTCGGCGATAAGCGCCACGGTGATTGGTTTGTTTAGTACAGCTTCTGAAACTGGGATTTTAATCCGATAAACATTGAGCCAGCGCGGCTCAATAAAACGCGCATACAAAATAATAACTATGCTGAAAACCAACAGAAAACTTAAGATGTATTTATTATTAGAGCCCGTTTGCCATAAAAAAAATAAGCCGGAGCTCGCGGCAAATATATAAACGTACGCCACCGGGACGCCTATCTTACTTAGAATGTAGTGCAACTTAAACTCGATTTTTTTCCACTGCCTCATAAAGCGATTTATAAATCACCACTTCTTCGAGCGTGGCTTCAAGCCTTCCAACAGCAACAACTTCATATTCGCCGCCTTTGTAGTGGCGATATATACCAAGATTAATTTCCATTTTTAAATTTGATAATGATGTATTCACTAAGCCACATCAATAAATATGTGAGCATGGCCCAAAATAATATATTGTAAACTATTGAGGTGTTGCCGTAGGACAAAGTATCACAAGTTATATGTGGGCTAATTACTGATCCAAAGGATGGCTGCATTTTACAATCGGAATAAGCAGAAAAAGGAACTCCTAATGCGCCAAAATTACCCAGGAAGCCAGCTCGTGAGAGTATGGCAACAGCAAAGCCGACCAAAAAACTAAAAAAAACTTTTATGGAGTAGCGGTTAAAACCACACAAGGTCGCATCTTTTGAATGGAGCTCTTTGCGCGTCAAAAAATAGATGATTCCTATCATCGCAAAACCAAGTGCGAATAGGATAGCAAATGACGCTGTTTCGAAAGTTACGAATGGGGAATCCATATGTGCCCAGAGAGAGAATCGAACTCTCATGACCGAAGTCGCGGGATTTTGAGTCCCGTGCGTCTACCAATTCCGCCATCTGGGCAGGTAAAAGTACCCTCATCCTACCGTAATCTTGGTCATTTGTCAATAATATGATATGATGGAAACACTGAGAATGCCTCATTCTGTATGTCTGTTATTATATCTGTTGTTAACCAAAAAGGCGGGGTCGGCAAGACCACGACGGCTGTTAATTTGGCCGCCGGTTTAGCCGAAGAAGGTAAGTTTGTCCTTTTAGTTGATTTGGATCCTCAGGGAAACGCTACGTCCGGATTGGGTGTAAAATACCAAGAATTAGATAAGGGATTGTATCACGCGCTCATGGCCGAGCATCGCATCCATGATGTCATGCACAATACGGCTCATACGGGACTTAGAGTGGTACCGTCAACACCAGATCTGGCCGGTGCTAATGTCGAGCTGGTCGCGGTCGAAGGGCGTGAATCGCGTCTGGCCGATCTCCTGACTGAAGTTAAACATGCTTACGATTACATAATTATAGACTCGCCGCCTTCGCTCGGCTTGCTTACCCTCAATGGTTTAGTAGCAGCTGACAAGATTCTCATTCCGGTCCAGGCTGAATACTACGCCCTCGAAGGATTGGGACAGCTTTTAAAAACGATTGAATTAGTCAAAGAAAATATCAAACCGACGATTGAAGTTTTGGGCGCCGTTTTAACGATGTACGATTCTCGCAATCGTTTGTCCGACGAGGTCATGCACGAGCTGTATAAATATTTTCCTAATAATATTTTTAGGTCGGTCATTCCGCGCGCGGTTCGCTTGGCCGAAGCGCCAAGTTTTGGACAAAGTATTTTCCATTACGAGCCAAATGGTAAAGCCGCCAAAGCGTATCAACGACTGTCGCGAGAATTACTCGATCGTTTTGAACCAACAGCTTAATTGTTTTCACGTATGTCCATTGGACGAGGTTTAGGAGCGCTTATCGCATCAACAGGCGCCAGAAAAAAAACTTTTGAAACAAGATCAGGTGCCAACGCCGAGCGGATTTGGCAGGTACCGGTTTCAGAAATAAAACCGGACTCGCAACAGCCCCGCCGACATTTTAGTGAAGGCGAACTTAAAGAATTGGCCGACTCCATCCAAGAGCATGGGGTCTTGCAGCCACTTTTGGTTTCGGAATTAGAAAATGGCGGTTACCAAATAATCGCCGGTGAGCGCCGCTGGCGGGCTTCCAAAATTGCCGGCCAAGCCACCGTGCCAGTGATCGTCAAAAAAATGGCAGACCAGGAACGTCTGGAAGTTGCGCTTATAGAAAATGTGCAGCGCGAAAACCTCAATCCGATTGAAGAAGGTTTCGCTTATAAACGTTTGATAGAAGAATTCGGCTTGACCCAAGAGCAAGTTGCCGAGAAAGTCGGTAAAAGCCGTCCGGCCATTGCCAATGCGGTACGCCTTCTCGGTTTGCCCGAGGAAGTGCAAAATGCCCTTATGATCGGAAAGATTTCATCCGGCCAAGCCCGAGCGCTTTTGACCTTAGAAGACGCGAAACAGCAACTGGACATGCTGGCCTCGATGCTCGGTGAAAGGATTACCGTCCGCGAACTGGAAAAAGAAGTTCAAAAAAAATCCTCGCGGACAGGTTCGCGTAAAGACCCGAACCTTCTCTATATAGAAGAACAGCTTCGCTCCGCGCTCGGCACAAAAGTGACCTTAAATGGCAAAAGTGAGCGGGGGACTATCGCTATAAATTATTTTTCCAAAGAAGAATTAAAAGACATAATTAAAAAAATTACCGGTTAGCCACCGGTATTTTTCTTTTTCTTTGTCGGTATAAAACTCTGAAACCAATCTTTGAGTGAATTGGCCCGCAACCGGTTTTTTATATGAGACTTGGCCAGGTGTGTTTTGACAGATTTTAGCCATTCGCCGTTCGGAGTCTTCCGATTTTTGTCGACTACTATTTCAACTACATCGCCGCTTTGGAGAGCGGTATCGAGGCTGACCATTTTGTCGTTTACTTTCGCCCCGCTGCATTTATTGCCGATTTCTGAATGGATGTGATAAGCAAAATCGACGGGTGTCGCGTCTTCCGGCAAGTCTATCACATCACCCTTTGGCGTAAAGGTAAAAATACGACTCTTAAAGAAATCAACTTTCAAGTCTTCAAGGTCGGCCATATTAACCAAAATATCTTGTTGAATTTGCGCGAACTCTTTGGCCCACTGGATTTCTTTTGCCGGAAGTTTAATGCCGCTGTCATCATAATGCCAATGCGCGGCAACGCCAAATTCCGCTTCGTAATGCATTTCTTTGGTGCGAATTTGGAACTCTACCGCTTTTCCGTCCAAACAAAAAACGGTGGTATGAAGAGATTTATATCCATTGGGTTTTGGCTGGGCCGTATAGTCTTTGATCCGGCCTTTGAGTGGTTTCCATATTTTATGAATCACACCGAGAGCCGCGTAACAATCCGCAATATCGGCAATTATGACTCGAAGCGCGATGATGTCGTAAATTTTATTCGCTTCCCAATTTTTCTTGGCCAGTTTTTGGTAGAAACTGTATAATTGTTTCTTGCGGCCGTGCAAGTCGATGTAATTTATACCTGATTCCTTAAGTTCTTTTCGGACGACTTCGATAACACGGTCTATATAGCCCTCTCCGTCTTGAGCAAGCTGGTCACGGATCGCGATCGTCCTTTCATATTCTTTAGGGTACATGTATGGGAAAGCCAAATCTTCAAGCAGACCTTTGAATTCACCCATTCCCAAGCGGTGAGCGATAGGGGCGTAAATTTCCAAACTTTCCAAGGCAACACGCTGTCGCTTGCTTGGTTCAAGATACTGCAGAGTGCTTAAGTTATGGATGCGGTCTGCAAATTTAATAATCATTACTCGGACATCCTCGGCCATAGCGACGAACATTTTACGCAAATTTTCGATATACCTTTCAACGCCGCGATATTTTAATTTTCCAAGTTTAGTAACGCCGCGGATCATCGACGCCACATCGGCACCAAAGTTTTTCTCAATTTCTTCTATCGTCACCGTCGTGTCTTCCGGCACGTCGTGAAGGATCGCGGCCGTTACAATCGAAGCGTCGATTTTCATCGATACCAGTATATAGGCCGTCGCCAAGAGGTGTACTATATATGGTTCACCAGACTTGCGACGTTGGTTGGCATGAGCGTTGTTGGCCATCTCGTACGCTAAAAGAACCGTTTCAATTTCAGCGGGTCGAGAATACTTTTTTAACGCCTGAATAATATCGTTAATGCTGAGTTGTGGCGGAAAATCGATTCTTTGGCTCATACGCGTCAAAAAACAAGCATATTACTTATTATAGTAAGACTTCGAGGAATTTACAATATGCGTGGCAGAATCGCAAGCTAAGGGGTTTTGGTAAAGCTGCAATCTTTACTGCCGCATTTAATTGTTCCTTTGGCACCATACACCAGCGGGTTGCCGCATGTCGGACACATTTCGCCATTTGGTTTGTCCCAAAGCGCAAAGTCGCATTCTGGATAACGGTTACAGCCATAAAATACTTTGCCACGTTTGCTCCGGCGTTCGATAATTTCGCCCTGTTTGCATTTTGGGCAGGAGAGATTAATTTTTATCTCTATTGATTTAATATTTTTACATTTTGGGTAGTTGGAGCAGCCGATAAAAGGGCCAAACCGTCCCATGCGTTTTACCATCGGTGAACCGCATTTTTCACACAGCTCATCGACCGGCTCGCTCGCGGCCGCCGCGGCTTTTTCGTCAGTGCCGTATGGCTTGGTGTTTCGGCATTCCGGATATCCGGTACAGGCCAAAAATTTACCGAAGCGTCCGGTTTTAATAACCATCGGTTTGCCGCATTTGTCGCATACTTCATCGGTCGGCTCCTCATGTTTGGTCAGTTCTTTGTCTTTTTTATCCAAATTTTCTTTGAAAGGCGCATAAAATTCGGCGATTACCGGACGCCATTTTTCTTCGCCCCGGGCGATCGCGTCCAGTTTTTCTTCCATTTCAGCGGTAAACTGAAAATCAACGACATGGTGGAAATGTTCAACCAATAAATCGTTTACGGTATAAGCTATATCTTTAGGCAACAACCTTTTTTTGTCATCGCGCTCGACATAGCCGCGTTCTTCGATCGTGGCCAGTGTTGGGGCATAGGTAGACGGGCGGCCAATACCGAATTCTTCCAATGCCTTAACAAGCGTAGCATCTGAATATCTGGCCGGCGGTTCGGTAAAATGCTGCTCGTGCTTTAATTCATTACAGGTCAAAGCCTCATCGACGGTCAGCTGAGGTAGTAAGGAATCTTTTGTTTTGTCGGGGTATAGTTTTAGAAAACCATCAAAAAGAACCGCCTGACCGGTGGCGCGGAAACCATAACTATTAGCACTTTCCACATCCACGCTCATAGCTTTAAGATCGGCCGAAGCCATTTGTGTTGCCACGGCACGGTTCCATATCAGGGTATAGAGCCGAAGCTGGTTACGATCCAAGTGATCTTTTATAGAATCGGGATCCTGTCCGGCCGAAGTCGGACGGATAGCTTCGTGTGCTTCTTGGGCGCCCTTACTTTTGTTTTTAAAACGGCGCGGCTCGTCAACTTGGTATTTTTTTCCATACTTTTCTCCGATTACCTCGTGAGCTTCCTTAATAAACGTATCGGAGAGATTTACGGCATCGGTACGCATGTAAGTGATCAGACCGACGGAACCTTCATCTCCCAATTCCACGCCTTCATAAAGCTGCTGCGCCAAACGCATTGTTTGTTTAGCTGAAAAACCGAGCTGATGATTGGCGTCTTGTTGCAAGCTTGAAGTCGTATATGGTGGCAGCGGGTTTCGTTTGGTTTGTTTCTCTTCGACTTCGGCTACCTTGTAGGTAGTTTTTTGTAAATTTTTTATAATGTCATCAACGGTTTCTTTGTTTGTCAGACTCATCTTGTCCAATTTTTTCCCCTTAACGCTGTTAAGTTTGGCGGCAAAAATTTCCGATTGTTTCGTAACAAAAGCACCTTCTAAAGTCCAATACTCTTCAGCCTTAAAATCTTTAATTTCTCTTTCGCGCTCAACAACCAAACGAACGGCTACCGATTGGACACGACCGGCCGATAAGCCCTTTGCGACTTTGCGCCATAGGAATGGAGAAAGATTATAGCCGACTAAACGATCCAAAACACGGCGGGCTTGTTGGGCGTCGACCATGCGTAAATCAAGTTCACGCGGATTTTCAATGGCGTGCATGATGGCGTGCTTGGTAATTTCATGGAAAGTAATGCGTTCGGCCTTGGCCGGTTCGATATCTAGAATGGTTGCTAAATGATAGGAGATAGCTTCTCCTTCACGGTCCTCATCAGTTGCGAAGTAGATATGGTCGGCTTTTTTGGCAGCCTCTTTCAGCTCTTTGACTACTTTTGATTTGTCTCGGCTGACAATATAATGCGGTTCGAAGTTGTTTTCGACATCCACTCCCAGCTTTGATTTTGGCAAATCGCGGACATGACCAAAAGAAGACTTCACAACGTAGCCTTTGCCTAAAAATTTAGTAATAGTCTTGGCTTTAGTCGGCGATTCGACGATAACTAAAACACTCATAAGAATAGCTATAATTCAGCAAGGTTACCGCATTTTAGCGAAAAAGTCAATTATTCTTGACATACAAGTGACCTCCCAGGTGTTTAACCAGACCTTGTAACTCCAAAACCGTCAGGGTGCCGGCGACCATTTGGCCGTCTAATGTTGTGGCCTCGATAAGAGCGTCGACATGCTTGGGCTCTCTTGTAAGCTGGTTATAGATAGCCGCCTCTATTTTAGTAAGCTGGGTTGCCAAAAGAGGGTCTTCTTTTGGTTTGATTCCAATGGCATGAAGTATGTCGACCGGCGATGTGACCAGCATCGCTCCACGCGCAATCAGGCTATTGCAACCATAGCCAACAAGCGAGGTAATGGCGTGTGGAACGGCAAACACCTCACGGTTAAAATCCAAGGCGTGATATGCCGTAATAAGAGCGCCGGACTTACGAGGAGCCTCGGTAACCAAGGTGCCAATCGACAAGCCGGCAATTATGCGATTTCGAGCCGGGAAAGAATAGCGAGACGGTACAAAGCCCGGAGGGTACTCGGAAATAATCGCCCCTCCGGCAGCAATAATACGTTTAGCCAATGAACGATGAGTAGCTGGGTAAATATGGTTATCGTCTATGCCAGATCCCAGCACGGCGATGGTTTGGCCTTTTGCTGTGAGGGCGGCTTCGTGTGCCAGACCATCGATACCCAGAGCTAGACCGCTAACAATACATAAGCCCGCTCGAGCCAGACCGTTTGAAAACTCGGCAGTTACCTGTTGACCATAACGTGTGTTGCGCCGCGTACCAACGACTGCCAGACAAGTTGACCTTGCCGGTAAAGTTCCCCTAACATAGAGCAACGACGGCGGGTTAGAGATTTCTCGTAAAAGCGGTGGATAGGCGGGTGATTCCAAATTAATAGTATAAATATCAGGCATAAAAAAAATACCAACAAGGTACTATATCAAAGAGAGATAAAATTTTCCTAAATTAACCGACGATCTGTTGCAAATGTGTGATGATGTTCACGGCGACATCTGTAATTTCTCGCTGTTCTTCTTTCGAGAAACGACTCAATACGAAATCTGCCGTATCGCTGATTTGTTTGTCTTTGGGCGCTACGCCAACGCGAAGACGTAGAAAATCTTGAGTGCCCAGATGTTCGAATAGTGATTTGATGCCATTATGTCCGGCGGCGCCACGGTTAGTCTGGACTTTGAAATTACCAATGGCAACATCTTTATCGTCATGGACGACCACTAAATCTTTTGGTTTAAGTTTATAAAAATCAAGCAGCGCGCGTACTGCCTGCCCGGAGTTGTTCATAAACGTTTGCGGCTTGGCCAAAAGCACTCTTTTTTTATTAACGATGCCTTTACTAACTTCGGCGTTGCTGTGTTTATCAAGAGTAAATTCAGGCAGATCTAAAGCGGCTTGAACTTTATCGACGACAATGAACCCAGCATTATGACGTGTTAGACGATAATTTTTTCCCGGATTCCCCAGGCCGACAATAAGCTTCATAAGTGTGACTTAATCTTTGGTATATTATTGTTGAGGAGTATAGGTATGGTGTTTAAGCTTGCTTAATTTCATGACTATCGGCGCCGCAAAAAAACCAAACTCGGCGCGCAGGCGGTGGGAAATGTAGTTGACATAAGACATGTGGAGCGAAGTATTTGATTTGATGATCAGCTCGAACATCGGGGGGTTATAGCCGAGCTGGTGGATCGCTACGACGCGAGGATGACGTACGCCTTTTCCTCGGACCGGTAATTTCTTTTTAACGACGCGTTTTAGGAAGTCTTTGAGGACAGTCTCATCAACGACAATATTTCGCCCTTCCCAAGCTTGTTTGATCAGTGGGTAAATTTGATGAACGCGGTATTCTGTTTTTGCGCTTACAAACACCACCGGAGCGAAATCGAGGTGTGGAAAAGATGCATAAACATCTTTTTTGACATTATTTCTAAATTCATCGCTATTATCGTCTGCTCGATCCCATTTGTTGACCACGATGATGACGCTGCGGGTATGTTCGCGCAGTAAGCCGGCCAATTGCTGGTCTTGGTCGGAAATGGATTCGGTGGCATCTAACACCAACAAAACAATATCAGATTTATTCACCATGGCAATACTTTTGCTGATACCGAGTTTTTCCAATTCACCGGAAACTTTTGTTTTGCGGCGAATACCGGCCGTGTCAACAAATATAATTTGCTGGCCGTCAATTTCGACCAAGGTATCGTGCGGTTCGCGCGTGGTGTGTGGCATTTCGTTGACGATGACGCGCTCCTCACCGATAAGTTTATTAAACAAAGATGATTTCCCGACATTGGGCTTACCCATGATGGCGACCTTAATAACCGGTTTTTCTTCAGCCTTAATAATTTTAGGACGCCGTTTTGATTTATTCAAATATTTGAAAACAATATCCAGCAAATCTCCGACGTTTGACCCGTTTATCGCCGAAACCGGAATCGGCGTGCCGAATCCAAGCTGCAACCATTCCTGATTATGGATTTCAGAATACATCGCTATGGAGTCCGCTTTGTTGGCCACCAAAATAATCGGTTTATTTTGTAATTTTTTTCTTAGCAATGAGGCCAATTTCCTTTCCTGGGGTAATAAACCGCTTTGTAAATCAACCACAAAGGCGATTACATCAGCTTCTTTCAGGGCCAACTCGGTTTGCTTGATGATGTCCTCTTCAAGGGGCACGTCGTCTGAAAAAGTTAAACCACCCGTATCAATAAGGCGAAAGTTTTTGCCTCGCCAGGTCGCCGTCGCGACGTTGCGTGTGCGGGTGGTGCCGGGGATAGTCGAAACAATTGCCAAATTTTGCTCAATAATTTTATTAAATAGAGCTGATTTTCCTACGTTAACTCGGCCGACCAGAGCAAGGGTTGGTAAATTTTGGTCTAAAATCGATGCTGGGGTAGCCATAGGTTAGGGGGTATCATTTCCAAGTATGACAAGTACTTGTGCGTCTTGATTAAATTTCATGCCGGATTCATCTTCGCTGGTATCGGGGTTATTATAGCTGCCCATGAGCCAATCCGGAATGATCGTCAAAAGTGGCGCTTTCAGCTCGATTGACAAGGCTTTGGCAACCTCTAAGGGGGAAGAGCTATTTAACACGTAAATAGCCGTTTTGTCAATGGGCTTTTTCAGACTATTGCCGACTGTAATGATGTTGTATCCTTTCTCTGTCAAACGCTCTTTGTAGCGTGCGGCCAGACCGGCCCGCCACGTTCCATTTTGGATCTCGATTCTTAAATTGGCAATTTTAATCGATGTTGTGGGAGTGGTTATTGGCGGTATGTCAGCGAGCGGTGTTGAAGATGCTATAGCCGACAAAAAGACATCGCGGACAGCCATCTTAATATCATTATAGTCACCGGTTCGCGGGAATAGTAAAAAGGCGCCGGTATCACCGGTTGTGCTAACCAGGAAGCCGCCGGGGGCATTATCGAGTGTTAAATTTTTGGAAACACTCACTTCTTTGGCTAAATTTCCCAAATACATTAATTGGGCAAGATTTAGATTGGTTGAGATGTGTTCAGAAAGAGATCCTAGTATCTGTTGAACTAAGCGTGGGTTACCGTACGTGCCAATGGAAAGCATTTTATCCCTTAGGGCGGCAAGCATTAGCTGTTGCCTTTGCGAACGGGCAAAATCGGATCCCTCGCCATTATTTCCATGGCGAGAACGGGCGAAATCCAGAGCACGTTCACCGTTCATTGTTTCCGGGCCGGAATTAAAATGTATTGTTCGGTAACCGAAGTTTGGCCCGGGGAAGGCCGTATCAGTAAAAGTACGCGGCACGTCTATGGTTATTCCGCCCACCTGGTCAATAAGGTCCTTGAATGCCCTAAAATCGACGCGAACAAAATAAGGTATTGAAATTCCAAATGTTTCGGAAAAAATTTGACGGGAATAGTTGCCGCCATTTCCCGGTTGGACTGCTTCGCCATAGGCATAGGCAAAATTTATTTTTCTCACGTTTTTGTCGATGGTCACACCCAAATCGCGTGGAATGGAAATCATCGCCACCTCGTTGGTTGAAGGTTTGATGCTCAAGATGATGTTTGTGTCGGTCAGATAGGGGCCGTCATGGCCGGCTCCACCCATTCCTAAAAGCAGGATATTGATGCGGTCGTCGCTTTGGCCTTCCAGGACGGTTTCTTCTTTGAAGATTATTTTTTTGACAGTTTGGAAAATACCGGTCTTTGGTTGCAAGGTGACATCATATCTTTTCGGTGATATTTTATTTACAAAAAAAAGTGTTAATAAAAAAAGACCAGCGATAACACTGATGGCAATTATTTTATTCCGTCGTTTCTTGGTTTTCTCGGTGTTGAGTAAATCAACCGACTGTTGGTCAAAAGATTCCTGCATACGGCTCATTATAGCAGAGCTTTCGCTTTATTTCAACCTTGTTTTTTTATTTAGTTATGGTATGATATCCATCGACGACCCGTGTTGAAAAGGACGATTAGCTCAGCTGGTTAGAGCACTGCATTCACATTGCAGGGGTCGCAGGTTCAAGTCCCGCATCGTCCACCAAGGCATTCATTTCCGATTTAATATATGCCCAAGGATTTACTCAAAGAAAATGTAGCCATCGGCCAGATAATTTATGAATGGTGGCTCGAAGAATACGAACAGTACGACCACAGCCGGCGCTGGTACTTGGTCGCTATGCTTGTTTTTGCGGCCTTGTTTGCTTACGCCTTGTTTACCCAAAATTATTTGTTCGTGCTAATCATCGTTATCATGGGTATTATCGTGTACCTACACGATATGCACACCCCTCTCAAAGTATATTTCGCCATAACCGAGACCGGAATAATTCTGGGTAAAAAGTTTTATCGTTACAGCGAATTATCTAATTTTTGGATTATTTACAATCCGCCGGACGTAAAGAACTTGTATTTTACCTTGAGTAATATTGTGAAGCATCGTTTGCAGGTGCCGCTGATGAATTACGACCCCCGTCCCGTGCGCGATTATTTGAATCGGTATCTTGCGGAAGATTTGACTCAAGAAGAAGAACCACTTAGTGATCGGCTGGCCCGTGTGTTCAAAATCTAGTGGTATAATGAGGCCTATCTCGTTGACAGGCCTCTTTTTTTGGGTTATAATTGCGCGTGTTAACTTCACTGTTAATTATACGCACCCGTCGTTCAATGGATAGGACATTGGCCTGCGAAGCCGAAAATCTAGGTTCGACTCCTAGCGGGTGCACAACTACAAAACGGTAGCCAATAGCTACCGTTTTGTATTTATTTATTCTGTCTGGGAGTCGAACGGGGAAGGGAGAAACCGGAAGTATTTATTCTGTCTGGGAGTCGAACGGGGAAGGGAGAAACCGGAAG
>MFQK01000040.1 GCA_001783035.1 Candidatus Magasanikbacteria bacterium RIFCSPLOWO2_02_FULL_44_11 | reverse complement strand
TTACGCCAAAATTACTATAAGGTATTATCAATCTCACCTTTTTTCTGCACAAATACTAAGGGTGTAAAGACCACAAAACCATTTGGCCACACCTTGAGCATACCTGTATCCAGATATGTTTCTTTAAATTGTCTATAGTCACTATAAAACTCACGTCCATTTAACTGATAGGGCTGCCGGATATGATCATATATGGGCACCTTATAAGAAATTTCTATAAATTCACCTGGCAATGGCTGCCGTGCCCGCGGACGATCTTGTCGTACTTCTCGACTAAAAGACGTCTTTTTCACTTGATAGTTAAGTGTACGGTTACCGTAGGTGACTTGAAAATCAGCCCCCTGGTGATCTAGTTCCTCTGACATGGTAACAGTACCTTCCCCAAACACTGACTCAGCCACGTACCCAGCGTGAATCTGCGTGATAATACTAGCCCAGGTGCGATAAATGCGCGCCGGTAGACCACGGTAAAAACAATCAGCGCAGAGTGTTGTTTTGATGACGAAAAATCAAATATAAAGCCCGCCGAGATTGACGGGCTCACTGCACAGTTTGCCTGTTATATGATATTCAAAGCGTTTAAGCCTACTAGCACTACACCAGCAACAGCACCAATAATGCCGCCGAACACGGAACCGACTGGCCCTGCATACATATAGCCGATAATCAAACCGGCAACAAAGCAAGCCAATATAATGCCGTACGCCTGCGCCTGAACTTTCCGCTTGATCCTTTGTTTAACAACTTTAGTTTGATGTGCTTGCACCGCTTCACCTTATTTTTGTTTAACATAGTGATTTAAAGCTTTTCAATTTCTTTCAAATCTTTATCAGGTAGATACAGAATCCATAACCCCAGGGCAATACCCCCTAAAGCGCTCCAGACATGGCTGTTGCCGAACAGCCACAGGTCAAGGCCGTCCAGCACGTACCAGATGCCGCGCCAAATAAGCACTAAGCCCACTACTACGGAAAAACTGCGGACGAAGGAAAGGGGTGTGATTTTCTTATGAAGTAGTGACATGTCTCATATCACTTTGTGCCACTTGCTAAATTATACCTGTTCTGATCAAACCAGGCTAATCGTGTTTCAATCAATTCAGATAACGGCGAACTCCTAAGCTGCTCATTCTCGTTGATAATAGTGGCCAAAGTTTCCAAAGTTTGCATATATTCGACTCTGAATTCAGGGGGCCTACGCATAATCAAGATCTCAAATTTCTCATCGGTAAGCGCATTCATGAATGATGCAAAGAACTCTGCTTCATTGTCTCCACTATGACCACCGATTATTTCAGCTTCATCTTGGAAATTGGATTCGTTGAGTTGTTGATAGAAAGGCGTGGTTTTCTTTAAGCGGCCGAACATATCACGTTCCTCTGGGCCGCGGTACTGAAAAGCAGACCGCCACATTTCGTTATTACTCAGACTAAAGTGCCTATCTACTATATGGAACGCTTCATGCCGTCCGGTGAGCTCGCCCTGCAGAGCCACAAGGCTATCGGACGGGGTGGACTTGAACATCTCATCATAAATCGTGACCAGCAGAGTATCACGATAGCTCACATAAGCATTGGCATCTTCCTCATTAATCACATATAACCTCTTGATCAGATCTCCCGGCTGCTTGCCAAATAATTTTTCAACATAACTTACGCCCTTCGCATATGGCTGCATGATCTGTTCAGAAACCATGTCCTTCGCGTCAGGAGCAGCATAGAGCTGATAAGCCGATGGCCAATTGGGCAGCTGCAAAGGATGTTCGACAGGCCGAGTTACCAACCCTATTAATTCTCCGGTGATGCCAAGTGGTGCTAAATCTATATCAACCGCCTGTTCGTTCTTGCTGGTATCGGCAGATAGTGGCGGCGGCACTTGTATATAGTTTATCTCGCGCCCATTGGGCCCATGTAAAGCCACAATGAAATTTCCGAATTTATCGTATTGATAATCGGTCTTTGGTGCGACCATCTTTTTCGGGGCATCTCGCAACAGCTCTGGGATATCGCGCTGTATAGTAACGTCAGCAACATGCTCCGCCTTGAGCTTGCCGTACTTAAGCAATGAATCGAGAGGAATATCGTGGGCGAAGCTCGGTGTTTCGCCCTCGCCGCGATAGCCAAAACTAAGACGCATGGTATAACCGCCATCCCTCAGAGTCTCTAGAATCTGCTTTTCTTGCTCGTTCCATTGCTTTTCGCTAAAACCAAGGACTTGCCTGCCTGCTTCTCGCACTTCTGTAACGTCGGCAAGGGGGCGTTCCTTATCAGTTAACTTGGTAAGTGCGTCTGATAAAAGCTCAACTTGCGCGTCATATTCTTGTGATGTTGAGATGGTTTGCTCAGCTAGACGTAAGGCTTCACTCTCGTTACCCAGCCAATCTTCAACGATGATATATTTCCGTACGCTGTCAATTGGCTCACCATAACGTACGTAATAACGTGGCAGCGCGATCTTCTTGTCGTGCTGAGTAGAGGACCTCAGCCGCTCGTCTACCACGAACGTATTCACGGCCAAATCCTTGGCTACATCCATGGGCTTTCTGACATAAATTTCATGACCATCCTTGTCTGCTTCAGAATTATACTTCAAGAATCTATCCAGCAGCACCAGGTCATCCGGTGAAAAACAGATCGCTTTATTGTTTATGACCGCCTCCGGCGCATTTTCTCTGATAGCCTGTACCATCTCTTGGTACTGCCGACGTTCATCAGCCAGTTTTTCAGTCTCGTTCTCCTTATTTACGTCTATCCATCGCTCTGTCCTTGTTGCCTTATCATCTGCAACATTTCGTTCAACTTGGGCGATCAATTGCGCTTGCGGCATCAATAAAGTCGCGGCCACCAAAGTCCGATTAACCAATCGCCTCAGCCAGGGTGGTAAATTCCAGCTATCCTTAGCAGACTCTGGTTGGCGTGCGGTAACCTTTTCCACCTGAGTGTCATCGACCAGTACTTGTTCCAATTCCTCGGGTGCTGATTCGGATATTGGCGGCTGTTCAAACTTTGGCATGTTTCCACTTCCTAAAGTACTTTAACCAGGAAGCAATGTGGATCCAGGTTATCTTGTTGAAGATGGCGGTGAGCAAAGGCCGCTGGGCAGAAAGTCGCTCGTGAAAATGAACCAGCTCAACTTCGGCGGCGTACCACACTTCCCATTTTTTAGCCCAAAACCGGCGGCACCAATCAGTGTCTTCCACGTACAAAAAGAAACGTTCATCCATCAGCCCCACTTCATCAATCGCTTTCTTTTTCGCAATCAAACAAGCGCCCAAGAGCCAATCAACCGCCCTTGACTCCTTATGATCCCAAGCCATCATTTGATAACTTTTAAGCCACGGCTCCAGCGCCGGGATGTTGCCTAAAAACGTGCGGCGGAAAATCGGCAGCCAAAAGCTGGGGAACTTGTAAGTGGAATATTGCAAACTACCATCAGGGTTAACTAACCTGGGGCCAGCTAAGCCGCATTTGGGATGAGCCTCCATAAAAGCAACCAGCTGTTCTAATTTTCCAGGGAGCACGGTGATGTCGGGGTTTAGAATTAAAACATACTCGCCTTTGGCATTTTTAATGCCAACGTTATTGCCCGCGGCAAACCCCCGGTTGCGCTCGAGCGGCCAGCAAGCAATGTTGGGGTAGGTTTGCCCTAGCCAGTGGCAGCAGCCGTCGCCCGAATCATTATCCACGACGATAACCTCAAACTCCAGCTGGGGCTGAGAGGCGAAAATGCCTTTAACGCACTGGCGCGTCAGGCCAGCTGATTTGTAATTTAGGACAATAATAGAGAGCTTCATATCTTCTGCCCCGCTACTTTAGTCCTAGTCCACCAGGCGCGCAACTCCTGGTAATGGCGGCGGTGGCTGGGTTTAAGCGCGGCGCGCTTTTTCAAAAACCTAGGCAACAAATGCCAGAACCTGAGCTGACCCTGAATAAGCGTCACCGGATCAGTCAGCAGCAAAAACAAGCACTTAGTCAGCTCGTGCGCCAACACCCAAGGCAGATCTTTTAGCAAATTTAGCCAACTTTCATTCTTAACCAGCACGCCAAGATGATTGACCAGAGAATACACTTTAAGGTCTCGCGGCCGCCCTTGACGTAGCTTAAACTCGCTTCGCCAACCTTTGCTCTGATTTAAACTGCGATCGTGGTAAGCAAGAGCTTGAGGCACCAACCAGGCATCGCCATCTGCCCAAGCCAAACGCCACGCGAGGTCCACGTCCTCTTTGTAGGAAATAAAATCCTCGTCAAATAGCTTGCCTTGGGGGCTCACGGCCGCCAGCGCCGCGCGGCGATACAGCGGCGCGGTCGCGGGCACGCCAAAAATCCGGCGCATCTTATTAAACTGCCCCTGATCTGTTTCACCTTGTCCCAGATTTACGACCTTGCGGCTGCGCAGGATTTCCAAACCGGCGGAATCTATCAGGCGCGGTGCCGCTGGCGCGGCCAACGCAGAGACGTGAAAAGTGGCTGAATCAAATGGCCAATTCAAAAGCTTGCCGGTGACAGCCGCCGCCCGCTCCTCGTTCATAAGGCAGCGGACTAACTCCGCCAAGTAATCCGGCATTAAGTAAACATCCTGATTCAACACCAACAGATAATCGCTTTTTGTCCAACTGAACGCCTGGTTGTGCCCGCGGGCAAAACCGACGTTATGCTTGTTCTTAACCAGTCGCGTTCGCTTGGCCAAGGCGGTATGGTCGTTTAAGAATTGCTGGCAAATCTCAAAAGATTTATCAATGGAGCCATTATCAATGATAAGCAGAAAAAAATTCTCGTAAGTTTGCTTGCCTAAAGACTCCAAACACCACGGCAACCAAGGCGCGCCATGATAAACTACCAAATTGACTGACACAGGATAATTTTCCATGACCTTAACTTGATCGCGCACCAGCTAAAATAACTGCGCCTAAAGCCAACACTGCCCCTAAGCCCAACGGATGATTAAGATACGGCGTGGTCAGATGAGTGACATAGACGGCGGTTAAAGCTAAGCCAGCCGCGCCCTCCACTGCTCCTGGTGCTCCTTGGCGCCATAATTTTAAACCTTTAAACCAAGGCCAAGCCAGCCACATTAAATACAACCATAGGCCTATCAGCCCGAACTTGTACCACAGATCCAAGTAACCCCATTCAAAAGCATACGTGGTCACAAGCCCGGTGCCGCCGGCAGTGGCCTTGACCGCGCGCGGGTCAGCAGAATAATAATTCACCGTGGCGCCAAAACCAGAGCCCATAACCGGCGCGCGACTTATGGCCAGCAATAACGGCGACAGCAATTTTAGCCTGGCTTGTGCCGCTGGCTCGGCGCCAAAGCGGTTGGCAAAAGCCTGGGCTGAGGCTTCGCCTAAGGGCGGTACCGGCCAAGTTAAACGAGCGGTCGCGAGCACCAGGCCACTGGCTGAAGCCACGAGCACGACTG
>MFQK01000039.1:55131-64187 GCA_001783035.1 Candidatus Magasanikbacteria bacterium RIFCSPLOWO2_02_FULL_44_11 | reverse complement strand
ACGATTGTCGAATCAGTCAAGACACAAGTCAAAGATTTAGAAGACGAAATTAAAAAACAAAAAATCGGTTTGGCGACTTCCACCAAGGAATTTAGCGAACAGTTAACTGATGTGGCCAGCTCTACCAAAGATGCTGTTGTGAAAGCCCAAGAGGCGAGCGTAGATATCGATAAAAAATTAACCGAAGCAAAAGTTTTTGTGGATAGCGGGGAACTCACTAAAGCAGTCGACAAATTAAAAGAAATGACCGCGGCTTCCAAAGAAGCCGAAAAAATTTCCGATATTACGATCGAAAAAGCCCAAGGAGTCCTGCCAATTGTGCAAGTTATCAAAGACGCTAATCCTATCGCCGTGACGACGTCGAGTTCGACCATACCGGTCACGTCGACTTCCAAAGAAATCACCCCGTTGTTCACTAGTACGACGCCAGTCGAGCCGTCGCTCTTAACCACAACCACCGTGGCTGTTGTTAAGACGACAACGACATCGGCGCTGGTTACCAAACCAGCCAGTACGACCGAACAAGTGCAGGTGATTAGATAATAGGTCAAAACCCTCTCTCCGGCTTGGCGAGGTCGCCTCAAGCCAGACCCCGTTAACCCGGAGAGAGATAGGTTTCTAGAAAATAAGGTGCGCGCTCAAGGTCGAGAGTGGCATAAGCCACTTGCCCACCACTGTATCCTCGGTCGCTTAGGCGACTCGGGAAACTCTCCTACGCTGACGTTTGGCTTTGCCGGATGCGCAGTAGTCGAGAGTCTTACTAATAAACATTATGTCGAACGTATTTAAAAAAATCGTTTCCGTCGGCGTAACAATGAGCACTATGCTCTGGTCCGTTGGCGTATCTGCTTTGCTGCCTGTCGCGGCTACTGCAGCTATCTGCCCAGCTTTCCAGTCCGGTGATTTGTTGAAGGTAACTGGTCGTCCAGCTATCTACGCTGTCGATTCAAATGGTAAAGTTCTGTATTTCCCTTCTGGCGATGAATTCAAGAGTTGGAATACAGGCGAGACCTATGGTGGTTACACCGCTGTAGATCAGGCATGTTATGATTCCCTTCCAGTGCCAGCTATGGCACCAATGGGCGTCAACTTCCGCCCCGGTTCATTTATTGTAAAGCGTGCGTCTTCGGATCAACTTTACGTCGTTGAACCAGGTAACAAATTAGCAAAAATTACTGCAGCCGCCGCTGATGCTCTTTACGGTACAACCCGTAAGACTTTCACGGTCGCAGACGTATTTTGGACCAATTATCCTTCCGCCAACCGCGGGGCTGATATCACCGAAGCCAAAGTACACCCAGGTATGCTCGTCTCAAACGCAGACAAAACTTGGTATGTCGATGACAACAGTACTTTGCACGAAGTCACACCATCTGGTATGACTGCTAACCGTTTCAAAGCTGCTTTTGTTCGTCCAGTCACGAGCGCAATGATCACTGGTCTTTCAACTGGTGACACATACTCCGCTCTCGTCCCGGCACTTTCAGATCGCACCCAAACCGGTGGCGCTTCAAGTACTATCCCACCAACTGGTGGTGGTGCATTGAGTGTTGCGTTAGACGCGACCAATCCGGCAGGCGGGAACTTGGCCGACAGTACTGCATTAAACCCAGTTCTGAAAGTTTCTTTGCGCGCTGGTTCAGCTGACGTCAAAGTTACCGGCTTAACTGTCACTAAGAGTGGATTCTTAGCTAACACTGCAGTTTCTGGTATTGAAGTTGTTGACTCCTCTGGCCTACGCCATGGTTCAGTCGCATCTTCTATCAATGCTGACAATCAAGTCACTTTGATCTTTAGCGGCGATCCAATCGTGGTTCGCGCCAATGGCAGTGAAGTAGCTACTGTCCGTGTCAACTTAGGTAGTGTTATTACTAACGGTACTTTGCGCTTTAGTTTGGCTTCTGCTTCAGCAGTCCAAACCGAAGGCAACGGTTCTGTTAGCGGCTCATTCCCAGTCACTGGAAATGAATTCATTGTCTATGATGGCGGCAACGCAGTCGCTGCTGTGAAATTAGATACTGTTCAAGTGCACAATAATGCAACTTTGAACGTTGACGATGTTAACCAGCAAGACTTAGCTAAGTTCACCTTGCAAGAAACTACCAGCAAAGAAAAAGTCTTGGTCAAGGAATGGACTCTCTATAACAACGGTACAGCCGCAGACAGCGATCTTAAGGACTTCCAGTTGGTTGCTCAAGACAGCACTGTCTTATCAACCGCTCAACAGGTCAATAAGAATATCCGCTTTGTCTTGGCTACCCCCTACGAAATTGACAAGGGTCTTACCAAGACCTTCACGGTTCGCGGCAAGATAATTAATGGTGCAGCTCGCACGATTCAGCTTGTGACGTACAACAACTATGATGTTGTCGTAACCGGTCAGACCACAGGCGCAAACTTATTGCCAGCCGTTGGTTCAACTGACACGACCTACCCAATCGGTGACGCAACCAATAACAACAAGGTAACTGTAGGCAGTGGTACCACTTCCTTTAACAAGGATACAACCTCTCCAACAGCCGCAATCACTCCAGGTAGTAGTAATGTTGTCTTGGCTAAATATTATGCCAAACCAACGGGCGAAAACATGGAATTACGCACGATTGCTATGGGTGTGGTCACTGGTACGGCTTCTGTTTTCACCGGCTCACTCACCGTTCGGGTGAATGGCGCCAGTGTTGCAGTTTTGACTCCAACAGATATTGCTAACCATGCAACTACATTGACTTCGGTCACTCTGTCAACGTATCCGACTTTAGTGGCTGGTCAAAACAATTATGTTACCGTTGAAGGCAACATTAGTTCCAGTGCTACAAATGGTGCTACCACCACTGTATATATGGATTTGACCCAGGTACGACGTCTTATTACCAATGATATTATGGATCCAGGGGTTGGTATTGTTGCAAGTAACCAACTCACTATCCAAGCTGCCGCCCTAAGGGTGACTAACTTGGCACTTCCAGTCGCTCAAAGTGTTGTGGCAGGTACTTCCAACAAGGAACTTGCTAACATCGAATTGAACGCTGGTGTCGTGTCTTCCGGTGAAGATGTTAAAGTAACAAGTATTATTATCAGTCAGACCAAGACTGCTGGTGCAGTTACTGACTTTGGTAACTTGGTATTATACGATGCAGCAGGAAACGCATTGCCTACAACAGGTAGTACATCTAATGGTGCTGCTTCAACCACCTTTACCTTCGTTAGTCCGGTTATCGTTCCAAAGACCGGTTCCGTTGTCCTCAAATTACGAGGTGACGTGTTAGCTGGTAGTGGAGCGCACACCTTTGCAGTTGATGATGCTGATAATCATGTCGCTTCTGTCGGTAAAGATACCGGCAATGAAATCGACGAAACAGCAGGCAGCGGTGTCGGTCAAGGTATGACGGTTGTTTCAAGCGGCTACCTGACCTTATCTATGGTCTCAGGTGTCGGTGGATCTCCATCAACCGACCAACTCGTCACTCCTGGTCAAACAAATGTTGCAGTCTTTGCCTTCAAATTGACGGCCCAGAACGAACCAATCAAGCTTACTACGTTGCGCTTGATGGCTTCGGGCACAGCGTGGTCATCGGTCAACAACCTGACCAATATTCGCTTGTACCGCAACAGCGAAACAAATTCGTTCGCTTCAGCAACGCAAATGTCTACTGGCCCTGGTACAAACACCTCAACCGTGTTCACCTGGACTGCTACAGACAATTTGTTGCCAGACGCCGTACAACCTGGTACATCAGTGACAATCTATGTCAAAGCTGACATTGGTGTCGCTAACCAAGTTAAACTAGGCGAAGGCTTCCAATTTGGAATTTCTAGTACCTCCACAACGAATATCGTTGCCAAAGGTGCTTCGAGTAACGCCACTTTGGATAACAACAACACAACAGTGCTTTCTGGTGCCCCACTTTTGGCAACGGGCTTAACATACATCGCTCCGTTCCAGGTCTTGGCAACTGCTGACGCACCTACCGCTGGTAGTAGTGCTACACAGGCAATTATTGCTGGTACACAATTAGCTCGCATCAAGATCATGAACAATGGTTCGAGCAAAGTTACTATCTCGGGTATCCAGTTTACGGACAGTGGTTCACACACTGGCACGACAACTTCATACACTTTGAAGTATTCCAGTCAGAATTCCACCGATTACACCGCTAATACGGCATCAAGCACTGCTTGGGCTAGTGGTGGTGCTGGTGACTCTGTCAACTTCAGCAACCTGGGTGCTCACAGCGGTACCTTTGATATCGACGGCGGTTCTTATCGCTTCGTCACGGTATCAATTCAAGGCCTTGGTCCTACCTCGGCTGGTACATCAGGTGATAATTGGCAATTGTCTATTGCCTCCCTTGGTCACATTACTTATAGTGTGGCAGAAAGCGATCTCGGTTACGACGGTAACTTGAGTGGAGGTCTCGCTGGTAGTATCAGCAGTCTTAAAGCTGATGGTAAACCACAGATGGGTACGTTGGTTAAGTCTTAATGGCCTTAATTAACTAGTCCTCACGTTTCTCGATACACGAAAAATCGAGCAAACCACCCCGACAGTCGGGGTGGTTTTGTTTTAGCTTGCCAATTTTGGTTGGTCAAATTGACAAAAAGGGGTATTTTAAGTACACTGAAAGCAGTTTTAACGGCTTATTTTACTTTTTTGTATGCAGCAATTTTTAGTACGTGCCATTAAGATCCTGATTTATACATCTTTTTTTGTCCCGCTCTTGGTCCTGCCAAAATCATTTATCTTCCCTTTCATTGTCCCGAAGATTGTTGTTTTCCGCGCTATTGTTACAGCTATGGCCGGTTGTTATGGACTGCTTCTTTTGAGTAATTACAAAAAATTTGCTCCACCGAAAACGCTGGTCCTTCTGGGCGTTAGCTTATTCATGGCGAGTTTTACTATTTCAACCTTTACCGGCGTCGATTCGTACCATAGTTTTTGGGACAACCACGAAAGAATGTTGGGGCTTTTTACTATTCTGCATTATTTTATCTATTTCGTGATTGTCTCAGTCACGTTCAAAACCTGGTCAGATTGGAAAACTACGCTCCAGATTTTCCTTTTGGCTGGCACAGCGGTCATGGTGATTGGCGTTATGCAGGTCGGAAATCCGCAATTACTGTTGAATCAAGGAAGCCCTCGTGTGGCGAGCACCCTTGGCAACTCTATCTACGTTGGCGGATACGGATTATTCTTATTCTTCGTGGCGCTGCTCTTATCTTTGAAAGAAAGAAATACCGTGTGGCGAGTTGTCGAAATTATTTGCGCTGTATTCGCAATCCTCGGCATGTTTTACAGCGGTACCCGCGGTTCATTTTTGGGCTGGATGGTTGGTTTAACCTTACTTTTGGCATTGTACAGCATCTTTTTAAAAGAACACCGGCGAATTCGTCACGCGCTCTGGGGAATCGGTGGTCTGGTTTTGGTGGCTTTTTTCTTCTTATACTTCAATCGTCATAGTCCCTTTGTCCAAAATATTCCAACGGTCGGACGTGTCTTGTCTACCTCAATCGAGAGCGTCAAAAATAGCCCACGTTATTTGGCATGGGGTAGCGCCGTTAATAGCTGGAAAGAACGACCGGTTTTCGGTTGGGGGCCCAACAACTTTTTTTATGCGTACAATCAACATTATAACCCGCGTGTTCTAGAATTTGGTTATGGTGAAACCTGGTTTGATAATGCGCACAATATTATTATGAACACGTTATCGGTCCAAGGGTTGTTTGGCGTGGTCAGTTATTTACTTATCTATATATTTGGAGCAATCATGCTGGTCCGAGGGTATCGCCGAGGTTTTTTAAATAGAGAAATTTTTATTGTCGGGCTGGCTTTTTTAGTTAGTCACTTGGTACAAAACATTACCGTCTTTGAAAATCCGACATCATACCTCTATTTTATGTTCTGGCTCGCTATGATAGCGAGTTTGTCGAAACCAAAAAGTGAAGTTATAGAAACAATCAGTAGACCAATCACCACGCCGGCCTGGGTGAGCATGACCGTCACCGTGTTCATTATTATTTTTGTGTTCGATATTCAACCGGCGCGCGCTAACATGACGACTATTAACGCCCTACGAGCTATTCGCACCGACCCAACGAGAAGTGTTCCACTCATCAAAGAAGCTTTTGCTTTGAGTACGCCGCATATCGACGATATTCGGAGCGATTTAAGTATCCAGATTTTACCACTGGTGAGCGGATATTACCAAAAAATCGGTTTACAAAAAAGCACCGAACTTTTGGAAATGTTAGAAGAAGCTTTGAATAAAAACATAGATCTTCATCCGCGCGATATTCGTGTTTATTTAACTTTGAACCAGCTGTATAGTGTCTGGTTGACGATAACCAACGACACCCTCTATCTGTTAAAATCGGAAGCCATAGCCGAAGAGTCACTGCGCCATTCGCCTCGTCGTCAGCAAATTATTTACAGCCTGGCCACCATCAAACTACAACTTGGTAAGAACGCGGAAGCAGTGAAGCTCCTGGAGGGAACATTGCAAGATGATCCAAAAATAGCCGAAGGTTACTTGCGTTTGTCGGTGGCCTATAATATCGCTGGGCAGCCCGATAGGGCTCTCAGCACGCTTGAAGCGGTCAAACAAGATGCGTTTACCATGACACCTGATGAAGATAAAACGTGGAACGAAATAATGGCAGCCCTCTTAGCCGCCAAAATTAAGTAAGAATATGGTTGAATTTTCAATTGTTCTCCCGGTTTACAACGAAGAAAAAAGAATTTCAAAAAACATTGATGTAATCTTTGGTTTTTTTAATGCCATTGGCCGAATCGTGGAAATAATTTTTGTGAATGACGGATCGGTTGATTTGACCGCTGAAGTCCTAAAAAGTTACCAAAAGAAATATACATTCTCAGTCATCAGCTACGAAATTAATCGTGGTAAAGGATACGCGGTGAGGCAGGGTGCCCTGGCTGCGATAGGGAAGTGGATCTTATTTTTTGATATTGATCTGGCAACACCACTTGAAACATTTTATTTACTCGATGAAAAAATAAAAAATCAACCACAGGAGATCATTGTCTGCAGCCGACGAATGGCCAGTTCAACAATTCACATGAATGAGTCAAAAGTACGAACGTTCTTGGGGGTCTGTTTTACCAAGCTGTCTAACCTCCTTGTGCCAGGCATTACAGATTTCACCTGCGGCTTTAAATGTTTCTCAAAAAAGGCTGTGGAAATAATCTTTCCTCGCGCTCGGATTAATCGCTGGGGTTTTGACACAGAACTTCTTTATATAGCTCATTTACATGCCTTGGAGATTAAGCAAATTCCGGTGACTTGGTCACATGACCCCAATTCGCGTGTAAAGGTCGTTAAGGCAATTATAAGCTCATTAAAAGAGCTGCTCACCATGAAAATAAATCAATGGCGAGGTTTGTACCGGTAGACAGCATACACATATGAATAAGAAAATGGTCATCATCGGTTATGGTTCTCTATGGTTCGTTTTGGCCACTTTTTCGGTTATACGCTACGGAGCCATTTGGGGTCGATCCTGTTTTTTTCAAACTCCCGGTTGGCTCGCGTGTACAGCGCAGCTTGAGAATGGCGCTCGAATTGGATTAGGTTTAGTAATCGCAGCCATCTTTGCCTGCTTGCTGGCGGCGGGTCTGTGGCTTTGGAAAAACGGTACTGCGGTGGCGATTGTGTCCGGTCGGCTCCGTTTGATACTGCTAAGCTTAGGTATGTTAGCTCTGCTCGTTGTCCCGCTTGGCTCCAGCGATCTCCCCTATTATTTTTCGAGTGGGAAAGCGATAAGCGAGGGCCTAAATCCCTATAATTCACCTTGGAAAGTGCAAGTCGATTTTAGTGATCCCGTGCAGTCTTTGACAGCCACCTATTATGCGTACGGCCCCATCATGGCAACAATCTTTCACTATTTATATCTCTTAACCAAGGGGAACGTAGTGTTGTTTATATTGGGGTGGAAAATGTTGATGCTAATTACCTTTGTCGCGTGTGGGTTGTTGACGGTATACCTTTGTAAATTAATTTCAAAAAATAATACCATTGATTGGACAGTACTATGGTTTTCCCAACCGCTGCTTTTGTTTGAGTGGTTGGTTAACGGCCACTTTGACGGTCTGTGGCTTCTTTCTTTATTAGTGGCTATCTATACGGCCCACACCAAGCGCTGGTGGCTGGTTTTACCTGCTTTGACAGTCGGGGTATGGATAAAGTTTTTACCACTACTTTTTGTTCCGTTTTTTGCCCTCTGGTGGTGGCAAGACATAAATTGGAATACTTGGAAAAACAAAACAATTCAAGCGCTTGTTGGCGTCGTAGTTTCAGGAGCGATAACCATGGCGAGCTGGGTACCTTACTGGGTGGGTCCAAAAGTTTTTGATTCGCTAGTCATGCAGTCTAAGTGGGCGTTCAGCAGCATATTTGCAACTATCTACTATTCACTTAAACCATTGTTTGAGTCAGTGCTGGCCGATCAAGCGCATTGGTATTTAACCAGGCTAGTCCAAGGAGCGTTACTTGTCGTGGTACTCTACATGTTATATCCGCTATTTAAAAAATCCTGGGCCATTCTCCTTAAAAAGGAAGCGTGGGAGAGTGGAAAGTATGTCCTCGCTATTTTCATTTTTTTACTCGTCTATACGCTCTTCTGGCAAAAATCGTTCTGGCCTTGGTATATGACGTGGTTTATTCCTTTGGCAAACATAGCGTACCAAGCAACCAAACAAAAACCAATCTATACCATTATCACTTGGATAAGCACTGTTGCCGTAGTCCAACATGTAGCTTTACTTCTTAATTCCCTCAGTAAAGATCCTGCCCCGGGAACTTCGTTGTGGTTTTCGTGGTTCGTGGTTGGCACCATAATGGTGCACCCCATCTACGTGCTCTACTCTTGGAGAAAAAATGATTACTCGTTCTCACTTAATGAAAGTTCTCCATATGCAAAATAATCAACCACGAAAGAAAGCTTTGATAACCGGCCTCACCGGTCAAGATGGCTCTTACCTGGCCGAATTTTTATTAGCCAAAGGCTATGAGGTTCACGGGATCGTCCGTCGTTCCAGCAGT
>MFQK01000039.1:41567-55081 GCA_001783035.1 Candidatus Magasanikbacteria bacterium RIFCSPLOWO2_02_FULL_44_11 | reverse complement strand
CAATGCCAGAATATACGTGTGACACCGTAGCGTTAGGAACGCTTCGTCTGCTCGATGCTGTCCGCGATGCGGGTTTAAACGTAAAATTTTATCAAGCTGGATCCTCGGAAATGTTTGGGAAAGTTCTTGAAACTCCACAAAAAGAAACGACGCCATTTTACCCACGTAGCCCCTATGGTTGCGCTAAAGTCTTCGCTCACAACCTGGCCGTGAATTATCGCGAATCATATAACATGTTTATCAGCAATGGTATTTTATTTAACCACGAGTCGCCACGCCGTGGTGGGACGTTTGTCACCAAAAAAATCGTCAGCGGTTTCGCCAAAATAAAATCTGGTAAGCAAGATAAAGTCTACCTCGGAAATCTGGAAGCGCGCCGCGATTGGGGTTACGCCAAAGAGTATGTGGAGGCTATGTGGCTTATGCTCCAGCAACCCAAGCCAGACGATTATGTTATTGCCACGGGTGAAACGCATAGCGTGCGTGAATTTGCGGAAGAAACCGCTCGCCATTTTGATTATGAGTTAGCCTGGCAGGGGACGGGCCTTGAAGAAAAAGGTGTTGATGTTAAAACCGGTCAAGTGCTCGTGGAGATTGACCGTGAATACTTTCGGCCCGCCGAAGTGGAAGTTTTAATAGGCGACGCTTCAAAGTCTAAAAACAAATTAGGTTGGGAACCCAAGGTTAACTTCAAAGAATTAATAATGATCATGTGCGACGCGGAAAAGAATCCTACCCCGCAGGCTTAACTATGACTACCACCGAACTTACGACATTAAAAAAATTAAAGCAGGAAATAATTAAAGCCGGCGCTGCCGCATGCGAGGGGCATCTGCCCAGCGCTTTATCCATCTTGGATATTCTTTGGGTGCTTTATGATCGTGTTTTAAATGTCACCCCGCTGACGGTCGCTGACCATGACCGGGATAGATTTTTTTTAAGCAAAGGGCATGCCTCGATTGGCCTGTACGCTGTTTTAGCCAAAAAAGGTTTTATCCCCTTTGAGAAATTACCAACCTTTTGCGGTTTCACCAGTTCGCTCGGCGGCCATCCTGACCGAAATAAGGTTCCGGGTGTTGAAGCGTCAACCGGATCGCTCGGTCACGGTTTTCCTATGGCCGTTGGCGCTGCGTTAGGCTTAAAAGTAGCCAAGAGTCCAGCTAAAGTTTTTGCGCTCATCGGCGACGGGGAAGCAAACGAAGGAACTGTCTGGGAATCTGCGCTCTTGGCCGCACACCACAAACTCGACAATCTTACCCTGGTTGTCGATTATAACCATTCTACCGATCGGGCGCTACTCGTCGGTGATTTAGCCGCTAAATTTAAAGCATTTGATTGGGATATGAGCGCCATCGACGGCCATGACCATGAAGCGATTTTTTCTGCCTTGAGCAACCGGCCAAAGGGTAAACCGCTCGCGGTCATTGCTACGACGGTAAAGGGTCACGGCATCAAGTCCATGGAGCATAATCCTGAATGGCACCATAAAGCGCCTAAACCAGAAGAGCTTGCTCAACTATTAGAAGAGGCGATATGAGTATGCGTAAACAATTTGTCACGACCGTTGAATCCGTCCTGGCCGGCGATGAGCGATTGATGCTCTTACTCGGTGATATTGGTGTGTTTGGTTTTAACAAAACCTTCCAAACCTATCCTGGCCATGTGTACAACATCGGCATTTTAGAGCAATCCACGATCGGTTTGGCGGCGGGTCTCGCCATGACTGGTTTTATTCCCGTGGTACACACCATCGCCCCCTTTTTAGTCGAGCGGGCTTATGAGCAATTAAAACTCGATTTTGGTTATCAACAATTGGGTGGTAATTTCGTGAGCGTTGGTGCTTCGTATGATTACGCCGCTTTAGGCTGCACGCATCATTGCCCAGGCGATGTTGGAATTTTAAAAAATATTCCGGGCATGGAAGTTATCTTGCCCGGTACGGCGCAAGAATTTGATACGCTTTTTAAAGCCGCGTATGCTGACGGCAAACCAACTTATTTTCGGATCAGTGAAAGAGAAAATACGGAGAGCCGTGCAGTGGTGTTTGGTCAAGCCGAGGTAGTAAAAAAAGGCAATCAGGCAACTGTCATAGCGATTGGCCCGAGCTTAAAACCAGTTTTAGAAGCATGCGAGGGACTCGATGTTACTATTCTTTATTATACGACGGTCGCGCCGTTCGATCAACAAACACTCCAGGAAAATTGTAGCAGTGGAAAAATAGTATTAGTCGAACCAAACTATGTTGGGACGCTAGCCCACGAGGTAACACAATCTTTAGCCGGTGAAAAGATTATGCTGGGCAGCATTGGCGTGCCTCGCGAATTTCTAACGAACTATGGTAAAGCCGAGGATCATGACAAAACTATCGGTTTGACGGTCGAAAATATCCGCCACCGTCTCGAAAAACTACTAGCACGTTGATACTTATGGGTACATTAGTCAAAATTATTGCTGAAGATGCCCAAAAAATTATTGACCGGATCAGCTTAGATGAAATCGTCGGAAAGACTATTGTCATTACTGGTGCTTCTGGTTTAATCGGCACGTATTTACTAGCCACACTCCATAGTTTTTTAACAAGCCAATCAAAACAGACTAATATCTACGCCTTAGTGCAAAGTGACGTTTCTGAGCACACTCGCTATTTTCTCAACTATGCTGGAGCTAAAATTCTCCAGGGTGATTTAACAGACCAGAATTTTCTCGCAAAGTTACCTAAAGCAGATTACATCATCCACGCCGCCGGTTACGGTCAGCCGGGGAAATTCATGGAAAACCAGATTAAAACGATCGAGCTTAATACCACGGCCACCCTCGCTCTGTTCGAAAAACTACTCCCCGGTGGCAAATTTTTATTCATGAGTACGAGCGAAGTTTATAGTGGTTTAAGAAATCCGCCATTTAACGAACAACAAATTGGGACAACAAATACAACCCATCCACGATCCTGCTATATCGAAGGTAAACGTTGTGGCGAAACTATTGTTAATGCGTTTCGTGCCAAAGGAGTAGATGCTAAATCAGCCCGATTATCCCTGGCCTATGGTCCGGGCACAAAATCGGGGGACAAGCGGGTTATCAATAATTTTATCTATAAAGCCTTGCAAGGAAAGATTGATTTGCTTGATCAAGGCGAAGCCAAACGCACCTATTGTTACGTCGCTGATGCAGTTGAAATACTGTGGCACATCCTCTTGTCAGGTAAAGAACCGATTTACAATGTCGGTGGCGAGTCTAAGACTACCATTGCTGAATTAGCCAAAAGCGTTGGTACAATTGTCGGTGCGCCGGTTACATTTCCAAATAATTCCGATAACACCGTGGCCGGAGCGCCTGATGATGTTTTTCTTGATATGTCTTTAGTACAGCGCGAATTCGGAAAAAAAGATTTTTTACCACTTGATATCGGTCTCAAAAAAACTATTGAGTGGCAAAGAGCATTATGCCGATAATATTATGAACAAAATTACTTTGGTTACCGGCGCTGATGGGTTGGTGGGGTCGGCTATCAAACGCCTTAACCTGCCAAATGCAGTTTACCTGACACACGCGGATTTAGATTTGACAGACTTTGAGGAAACCAAAAAAACATTTGCAAAAATAAAACCAAATCGTGTTATCCATACTGCCGCGGTTGTCGGAGGAGTTGGTGCAAACCTGAAACACCCCGGTTCCTATTTTAGGGATAATCTTTTGATTAACATCCACACGCTTGAGGCTGCACGTCTGGCTGGTGTAGAAAAATTATTGTCATTTATTTCAACCTGTGTTTTCCCCAACAATGCTAGCTATCCCCTCAATGAAAAAGACTTGCATAATGGTCTGCCCCACGATTCCAATTTCGGCTATGCCTACGCCAAACGAATGATGGACGTGCAAAGCCGGGCCTACCGCAAAGAGTGGGCCTGTAATTTTATTACTGCCATCGGCACGAACGTCTACGGACCCAACGACAATTTTAGCTTAGAAAACGGCCATGTTTTGGCGGCTTTAATCCATAAATGCTTCTTAGCCAAAGAAAACAACACCGACCTGTCAGTCTGGGGATCGGGCCAAGCCTTACGCGAATTTGTCTTTTCTGATGACATCGTCAAGCTTGCTTTGTGGGCTTTAAACAACTATAATGAAGAATCGCCAATTATTTTTACCTCGGGTATAGAAACGAGTATTAAAGATGTTGTACACCTGGTGGCAAAAAAAATGGGCTTTTTAGGCAAAATAGTGTTTGATGCGACCAAACCAGATGGCCAGCTCAGGAAACCATCAGATTCCGCTAAATTACAAAAATATTTGCCGGAGTTCAAATTTACTTCAGTAGCAGATGGCCTGGAGCAAACCATTGCCTGGTTCGTTAAAAATTATCCATCTATTAGAAAGTAACTCTTGTGTCCACTTTAACTTCGACAATCAAAAGGACCTTACAAAAGGTCCTCGGCCATCCGGCCACGTTTTTGGTGCGTTTGGTGTATCGAATAGTTATTGTTGTCCCCTTTCAGCTTGTTGTTTCCGGTCTTCACTTATTTTCACGACAAAAATTGAAAGATCGGGAGCCATTGTCCTTTTGTTTCATTATTACCTCTTTAATTTATACTAAGGGTGGACAGATCCAATATGAAAGCCCGCGCACCGTGTTTAGTCCGGAAACTCGCGCCGAGCAAACTTTGGAAACAATTGCCTCAATTCGAGATAAAGTTCCGGGTGCAAAGATCATTCTGGTCGAGGCAGGGTTACGCGAAGATCTGCCGCTTGGGCTCGATAAAAAAATTGATCAATACATCTATCTTGGGAACCGAAAGCTTATCCGTGCCGCTTGTGATAGCCACTATAAGAGTCTGGGTGAAATAGTGATGCTCGTGGCTGCTTTGAAGCGGTCCACTATTGTCACCGATTTCTATTTTAAAATAAGCGGCCGTTACCACCTCAATGACCAATTCAAGATAGCCAACTGGAAGGGGAGGGGATTATTTGTACTTAAATATATCCAACCCGATTATATTTGCACTAGGCTCTATGGTTTACGCAGCGAAGCACTCGCTACCTGGAAATCAGCTCTTTGGAAAAGCGTGCCGCTAGCCCTGATTTCTTATGCCGTTGAGAATACGTTGTCTAAATATATTCCGCGCCACCAAGTACACGCTTTAGAAGTGCTTGGCGTGTCGGGAATCGGGGCGTCTTCACAGGTGGAGGACATCGATTAATTATTTATTATTCATTCACTATAACCAAAAAAGTATGGATTCACCAATCAAAGCAGCTATTAAAAAAACGTTTTTATACCGCTGGTTACTGCCGGTTTATCGTCCGTTGGCTGACCGCATTAAAGCTAAACCGTTATCAGACCCGCTTCGCTGGAAGTTAGTCCAGGAATATGGCGAAAAAAATGCCTACAAGTGCTTAATTGAAACCGGCACCTACCTAGGAAACATGATTGACTTCAATAAGAATAATTTTTCAACCATTTTTTCTATTGAGTTGGATGCGCAGTTGGCAAAAAATGCCCAGGAGAGATTTAAAGAATTTCCTTATATTAAAATTCTTCAAGGGGATAGCGGCGTAGTCCTTTCACAACTATTGCCAACCATCAATGAGCCGGTTGTTTTCTGGTTAGACGCCCATTACTCGGCAGGCATCACCAAGCGCGGTGATAAGGAAACGCCAATTGTCGAAGAATTAGCCGGTATATTCAGCAATTTGAAACAAAAATTTGTCATCTTAATAGATGACGCCCGAGTTTTTCGAGGGCAAAACGATTATCCAACAATAAAAGCTTTAAAGAAATATGTTTTGGAAAAGAAACCCGAGCTTCATTTTGAAGTGGCCGACGACGTGATTAGAATTTATTAAACCACAAATCAGAGTAAACTCGAAAGATAAAACTATGCCCCTTGTAGGTCGGGTACAAACCATTCTAAAGAAGAAAGCTTTGCATCACACATCTATTGTTGCTGCTGGGTCGTTGATAAATGGCGCCTCTTTGTTTGCTTTGAACGTCGTTTTGACAAGATCGCTTAGCCAGGATTTGTTCGGGATATTTTCACTCTCGGTCATAGCTCTAAGCACTGTAGCTGAGATGTCCGATTTTGGGCTTAATTTAGGATTGTTACGATTTGCTCCTTATTATATCGCCACTCAGCAAACCGATAAACTTAAACAACTCATTAAAACAATTTGGAATTGGCGGGTTAATCTTGCTGGGATATTGACGATCTTGGGTATTACCTTGGCATATCCTGTCGCTAAGTACATATTCGGGCAAACCGAAGTGACACCATACATAGCCTATTCTTTTTTGGGTATCGGAGGTGTTATTTTAATTGGCTTTGTGGCAACCTATTTGCAATCAAGCCAGCAATTTTTTCGCCAAGCTTCAGTGCAGGCACTCAAGGGCATTTTGCGGCTACTTACCGTAGTTGTTTTGGCTTTTTTCAGTGTTAAAAACCTTTACGCGTACCTATCAGCCTATATTTTTGTACCGTGGTTACTATTTGCAGTAAATTATGGGGTGTTACCGGAAAGGTTTAGGCAGGTTACTATTGATAAAGAGATTAAAGACAAACTTCACGCTCAATTGGCCAGGTTTAGTTTATGGTTGACAGTTTCGTCGCTTTTAACCATTGGCGTAGGAAAATTAGAGCAAGTAATGATCAGCCACTATCTCGGTTTAGCTGAAGTGGCAACATATACAGTCGCGTGGCAGCTTGTTCAAGCAATGCCTGTTGTTTATGGGTCAATAAATTCCGTGCTCATGCCAAAGGTCAGCGGACTGGCTAGTAAAACAGAGTTAGTTGCTTTTGTAAGACGGATCAGCAAGTGGATTCTTTTCGGGACCATTGGTATCGCTGTCCTAATTTTCCCTTCACAATATCTTATCACTTTGCTTTTCGGCCAAAAATATAGTCCCGCCATACCCGTCTATCTGGTGCTGGCATACAGCCTTTTATTCAATGTGATCTCAATTCCTTTTTCTTTAGCGATCACCGCCTTTAACAGAACGCACATAATGGCTTTGGCGGGAATTTTTCAATTAATACTTTTTACCGGCAGCAATTATTTATTAATACCAAGATTTGGTATTCAAGGAGCCGCGATCGCGTTTGCCATCAGTAATTGCACACAATTTTTTTGGAATGTTGGCTGGGCAACATACCTGGTTAAGAATAAAGATTTTATTATTCATTAGGATATGGAGCAAGCCGCCGGATTACTATTCAGCACAATCCAATCACTCCAACCAGGAGTGGTGCCACACTATACGTACCAAAGCTGGGGTGGTCTTCGACTGCAAGGCCTGAGAAAGGTGGCAACTCAGGGCTTACCTCTTATTACCGTAATTACAATCGTCATGAACAATGCCAAATACGTGGAGCGCACCATACTTAGCGTGCTCAATCAAACGTACCGCCATGTAGAATATATACTGGTTGACGGCGGCTCCATCGATGGGACCGTTGAAATCATTAAAAAATATGAACGATATCTTGATGTTTGGATCAGTGAACCCGACAAAGGTACCCACGACGCTCTTAATAAAGGCGCCAGCCTTATGACGGGTGAATATGTTATTATGTTACATTCTGGTGACTGCTTCAACAATACAACAGTTTTAGAAGATATATTTCTTAAGCAAAAAATTTACGGAGATGTTGTCTACGGCAACTTTATTGGTCCGGTTAATGAAAAAGTCGAACTAGCTTTGTATACCAGCAAACTTGATACCAAAGAATTATGGCAGGGTATGGCCTTTTGTCATCAGGCTATGTTTACCAAATTATATTTAATTAAAAAATTTCCGTTTGATACAAAATACAAAATTTCTTCAGATTTTGATTTTGTTATGAAATGTAACCTTGACGGGGCTATATTCCAACGAGTCGATGTCATCGTGGCAAGAATAGACACCATAGGCATTTCCTTCAAGTATTGGTTCAAAGCCAGATTAGAAAACTGGGAGATTGGAAAACGTTTTAAAAATGATTTTGGAACCAATTTTTTTCACCTCAAAGGTCTGGTGTACGACGTCCTTTTTAGAGCCTTTAAGAATACTTTATCGTACCTTGGATTTTATAGTTTCCTTAAAAAAATATACCGGAAGACTTTAAGAAAAAAAATCAAGGCAAATCAAAACATTACGAAAGTAAGCTGAGAAATTATGCCGATTACCGCCCACTGCATCGTAAAAAACGAGGAAAACTTTGTCCATTATACCATCGCTTCCGTGATAGAGTATGTTGATCGGATTATTATTTTTGATACGGGTTCAACCGACCGAACGATAGAAAGAATTCAAAAGTTGGCCGCGCGCTATCCGGACAAGATCATTTTTGAAGAAAAGGGACCGTGCAGCAAGGTAGAACATACAAAATTCCGACAAGAAATGCTTGACCGCACCGCGTCCGATTGGTTTATGATCTTAGACGGCGATGAGATCTGGACAAAACGAGGAATGCAAGAAGTTAAAGATCTCATAACAGAAAACGAAAAAGTTAATTGTGTCATTGCGCCGTATTATTTGTGCGTCGGCGACATTTTCCATCACTCTATACGCGGAAAATATCACTATGGAACAGTTACAATTCACGCTCTGCCGCGGTTTTTCAGAAGAGTACCGGGGGTACGCTGGCACCTTGGTCCCTATGGCCAAGGAGATTATGTGGAGGATAACCAAGGCGATTTGATACGACCGGGCAATTATGTTATCATGGCCGAAAAATATTGGCATGTTTCAGCCTTAGAAAGGTCAAGCAAAGATCACGAAGTTTCTATGGGCAGGCATAAGCAGGTTATGACCTACTCACTTAAACTGTTGGGGGAAGGTTTTAAAATTAAAAATACGGTGCCAGAAGTTTTTACTGAGACGAATAACCTGAAATTATCACCGGGTAAATCGCTGGTCAATGCCGTGCTACTCGTATTATACGGCCTGAAGATACTTAAAAAAAGATTATGGATATAGAAAAGGAAAAAATCGAAAAACTTTGGAACAAAGAAGCCTACTACCAACTCATCGAAAACGCTCAAGGCAAAGGTGAAGAATCAAAGTTCTTTATCAATATCATTGCGGACATAATCAATAAGCACAATCCGACCTCTATCTTAGATGTTGGCTGTGGTGAAGGCGGCGTGATAAGTGATTTAGCGCAACGAACATCGGGAACGAGAAATTTTAGTGGCGTTGATGTCGCTGCAATTGGTATTAAGCGCTCCAAGAAGAAAGGCGTTACCAATGCCACTTTTGAACTATATGACGGTCTAACAATTCCTTTCTCAGATGGGAAATTTGAGTTGGCGTTTTCAACATTTGTTTTTGAGCATCTTACCAAACCCGAACGGGTTTTTGCTGAAATGGGGAGAGTTACCAAGCAGGGAGGATATATATTGATCGCTTGCCCTAACTACGGTTCGCCATTTTTTAGATCTCCGTGCAACAAAGAGAACAAGACCGTCCTGTTGTTGAAAAGATTGGTTAAATCATTTATGCCAAAATTTTTTTTCACTGAATCTTTTTGCTGGGAAAAAGTTACCCCGATAATTTTGGATAAAGAGGACCATATTATCGACTATGACACTACCATCGAGCCAAACTTAGTGTTTTTCATGAAGCACATAAAAACAAACCCGATCTATGAAATAGTCGAAGCAAACTCGTTCTGGGGTAATTTTACTTACGGTGGCGTTAGTCGGGCCAAAAAGATATTCTTGGAAACCATGTCCTTTTTAGGCAAACATAATTTTCCGTTTATCAAGTACTATGGTCCATTTTTCTTTATACTTTTAAAAAAAGTTTAGTAATTATTTATTGCATATGGTACAGCGTAATTACCGTTTTGACCCCGGCATGTACAACTCACACTGGCTTATGTTGCAAGAAATTCCGGAGGGTTCCCGCGTATTAGAGATCGGCACCGCAAGTGGCTATATGGGCGAATATCTCATTGAAAAAAAGAACTGCGAAATATGGGGAATTGAACCGGCTGAAGAGCTTTATAATGATGCCAAACAATACGGTTATACAAAATTGTTCAAAATTTCGGCGGAAAATTTGTTAACTTTGCCGGAAATGGCCAATGAAAAGTTTGATGTTATTCTGCTGGGCGACGTACTTGAACATATGAAGAATCCGGATGAAGTCTTGGCGGGTCTGAAGAATTTTCTGAAACCAACGGGTCGCTGTGTCATTTCACTGCCCAATATTGCCCACTATTCAATTCGATGGCATTTGTTGATAGGCCGCTTTGATATGCAGGACGGCGGCATCCTTGATAGAACGCATCTTCATTTTTTTACTTTAAAAACAATGTGTGAGATGGTTGAAAAAAGTGGATTAAAGATTAAAAAAGCCCGTCCGGCGGGAGGCGCCTGGGAGCGGTTTGGCATTAATAAACTTTTCGGGATTGGTCGGAAAGTTCTTTTTATGTGGCCAACATTGCTTTCTCAGCAGTTTCTAATCATTGCTACGCTCGAATAAATGGAGTAGGCTAAGAAAGTGCAATAAGTATCCTATGGACAAATGTGCAGCTATAAACGTCCTTGAGCTCATTAGTTCCCTAAATTATGCGGGGAGCCAGCGTGCGCTCGTTAATTTTTGTCGTTATAGCGATCGGCATTTTTTTAAAATGCATGTAGCGACATACATCGAGGGGGGGCCAAGGGAAAAAGAAATTCATGACCTAGGTATCGAGTGCGTTATTTTCAAAAATGATATTGCTTCACTGCTCAAGTATGTCGCCCAAAAAAATATCCAGATTGTTCACTTTCATCGTTCCGGCCACTATGTCCCTTTCGAGCACCTAGTTCTTCAAAAATTAAAAAGCCAAAATCCTCTGTTAGTCATTGTTGAAACAAACATTTTTGGGAAATACGATGCCCGCAGTGCTTCACTTATCGATTGCAGCCTAGTCATTAGTAAAATGAATTTGAATGAGGTTTTTGTGAAGCAAGCTGGCGTATTTGATTTCAATAGAATGAGGACGTTGTATTTCCCTGTTGACGCTGCTTCCTTTGCAAAGAATATTCCAACCCAGGAAGAAATTACCGCCTATAAGAAAAAAAATAATATTCAGCCCGCTGATTTTGTTATTGGCCGTTTAGGGCGCCCGGATATAGCCAAGTGGTCCGATTTGCTTATTGAAACGGTCCCTTATTTAGTAAAGTTAATTCCTCGAATTAAGTATCTGATTCAATCTGCTCCCGAATCAAGAAAGCGACAGGTTTTGACCGGCAGGTACCGGGACAATTTTATATTTGTTGAACCTTCCGCTGAAGACAAAGATATAGCGCTGTTTTTTAGCAGCCTTGATGTGTACGCTCATGCCTCAAAAATTGGAGAATCGTTTGGTATGACATTAGCTGAAGCCGGACTATTTAAGAAGCCGGTGGTAGTAAATTCGACACCACAGAGGGATAATAGCCAGGTGGAGGTCGTTAACCATATGCAAACAGGTATTATAGCCAACGGCCCCCAGGCGTTTGCCCGAGCCGTAGCGTATCTTTATGCGCACCCCAAAGAAAAGGAAAGAATGGGGGAGGCGGCTCGCTTCAAAGTTCTACAGGAGTACGACGCTGAAGCCACCACCCGCTGCCTGGAAAAAGTTTTTGTTGAAAAACTTCTCCAAAAAAATATTCCCGTATGCCAAACAGTTATAGATTTATACGCCAAGATAAATTATTTTCCTTCCGAAAATGACCTGGTAGCCTATCGAAAAGATTACCAAAAAAGAATTGCCAACACTTTCTCGCCTCTCACCAATAAAGAAATGGTTTACAATGCCTTATTTAAACCAAAAAAAATGTACCGTAAAGTAATAGATTTTATTGAACACCGATTTAAACAAAAGAAGATGTATTGATATGAGCACCATTTCAGCCTGCGTTGTCGTTTTTAATGAGGAGAAAATTATAGACCGCTGCCTATCAGGGATAAGTGGTTTAGTGGACGAAATTATTGTGGTGCATGACGGACCATGTTCGGATAAGACGCTCGAGATCGCTCGCAAATATACCGACCAGATTTTCGAACGAGATCACGTGGGTATTTCCGACGGCCATTTAGTTTTTTCTTTTAACTTGGCAAAGTCAGAATGGATCCTGCGGCTCGATGCTGATGAATACTTTGACCAACAGGATATCCCAGCTATTAAAAAATTGACTGATAACCAAAATGTCAGCGGTATGTATTTGAAATGGGAAATGTGGAATGGGAAAAAGCCTATTTATTTTAAAGGTCTAAAGAAGCTTTGTTTGTTTAGAAAATCACAGGGCGGCTATCAGAGAATTCCTCATGGGAACGTGGCCATCAAAGACGGAAAGTTGATCGATGCCGATATTTTTTTACGGCATCGCCCTTTGTATAACAATATTTCATGGCATTCTTTCGCCAAGAAAAGGAAAAAATGGGTGCCAATTCATGTAAAGTTCTTCTTTCCAGAGCTCGTGGCACCATACGAGTGTTTTAATACGAGTATTGATAGCTGGCTGGATTTTAGCGCAAAGGTCCGCCGTCACCCCTTTTTATATTTTCTTTGGATGCCACTTAAAATGTCACTGGGTCAGATTAAAAACGGCCTATATACGAGCATTTGGGGTTGGAGTGTGGCCTTGCAGCAATATGTCTACTATCTCACGCTTTATTATGGGGTGTGGAGAATGACTCGGTCAATTAAAAATAAAGTTTAACATCATGATTAACCTAAAAAAAATTAAAGAATACGACCGAGTTTTTTTGTCAATCCTGGCTTTGGCCAGTTGCCTGCTACTATTCAGGATAGGCTATAGGACATTATGGATGGATGAAACCGCGGTCTTACTTTATCTCCATGCAAGCCCGGTTCATTTCATTATTGAGTATTTTAAATTTCCTGACAACCACCCGCCACTTTATTATTTGCTGGTAGTTATAACGCTCCATATCCTGCCCTGGAGTGAGTTTGCGGTAAGATTGGTATCAGTTTTAGCCGGCCTTGGTATTGTTACATTTGTCTTTATATATACCAAGCATCTCCTTGGGAAGACCTACGCCTATAATGCCGCTTTTTTTACTGCACTATCATCATATTTCGTACTCATTTCACAGACGGCACGATATCACAGTCTTGCTGCTCTACTTACGTTTGTAGTTTTTTATTTAACCCATCAGCTCGTAACCACAGGGTACGACAGAAGATATTACCGTCTTTTTATAGTGCTTTATGCCTTAGTAGCGTGGACAGATTACCCTCATTTTTTTTACTCTATCACCCTGACTAATGCCACTTTCTTCTATTACCGACTTCGGAGAAAGACTGTTTTTCCTATAAAAAAATGGTTTGCGGCGCAAATGGTGGTCGCGCTTACTGCTCTGCCCTTAGTTTGGCTCATCTACCACAGGATCGTTTACCAGGGAGATAATGGGTGGGGGATGTCCAATTTACTAGGCAATTCCAGTTCCCATATATTGGTAGGTATTCTATTTCATATTTATAGCTTTTTTTTTGGCGAAAATATTTTGCCCTGGAATAATGGCGCACTGGCTGGTGGCG
>MFQK01000039.1:41181-41515 GCA_001783035.1 Candidatus Magasanikbacteria bacterium RIFCSPLOWO2_02_FULL_44_11 | reverse complement strand
AATTTTCCCGCCGATGTATATTTATAGCGTCGTTTTATTTTTCTCTTTAATTATCCTTAATACGCTTTTCTTTAACATTGCCAACCCGCGGTACAATTTTATTGTCTTACCTAAATATGGCTTCGTGGCCTACCCTTTTTTTATTATTACACTTATAGGCGCTTTACGAGTTTTACCTCTGCGCTGGCGACAAGCATGTTTTATAGCCTGGTTTGGCGTGGCTGTTTTTGGATTATATAACTTTTATTCGACCAGCAATTATCTCAACGGCAGCTACTTCAATACCTTCAGGAGTATGGAATATACACGTGACAACAGCCGGGAAGGTGAATAT
>MFQK01000039.1:26417-41172 GCA_001783035.1 Candidatus Magasanikbacteria bacterium RIFCSPLOWO2_02_FULL_44_11 | reverse complement strand
ACGGGGAATCTTAACCAAGGAGTGTACCGGTTTTATAAAGAGAAATATTTTTATAAGCTTGAAGCGGTCCTACCAGAACAATTTAACACACTGCCAGCTCACGCTCGACTGTGGTTTTTTTCGACTGGTTCGGATGACCTATTCACTACCCACTCTACTGACGCCTCAGTTCCTGCCGGATACACCATAGTTAAACAATACGACTCTGTCCCACTTGATCCAACTTTAAAGAAATTGAAGGAGAAGATTTTGCATCGACAGAGTTATACCTACAAATACAGCGTCTTCCTGCTGGAAAAAAATAAATAAAAAAACACCTAACGATTTTTCATTATTTGTTTTTCGTAGACATCGAGAGCACGCTCAATGACTCTATCCATGTCATAGTATTTATAATCTCCCAATCGACCGCCAATTATATAGTTCGATACTTGTTTGGCTTCTAGAAGATATTTTTTTACCAGCACCCGATTTTCGGGGCCGCCAACAGGATAGTAGGGATCATCCTCAGCTTCAAGAACCGAATATTCCCGGACGATCAAAGTTTTATCATTGGTGTATTTTTTTTCCGGATGTAAATGGCGTGGCTCGTGGATGCGGGTGTAGGGCACATCCTGTTCGGCATAATTCATGACCGAAGTGCCTTGGTAATCGGCCACTGGTTTTATTTCGTTTTCAAATCGGAGGGAACGCCATTCTAATTTTCCATATTTATAATCGAAAAATTTATCCAGGGGCCCGCTGTAAATAACATTAGTTGTTTCAGGAATCGTGTGGCGGATGGCGAAGAAATCAGTATTGAGCTGCAAGGTAATATTCGAGTGTGCCAGAAGCTTTTCAAAGATCGCTGTGTAGCCGTCTACAGGGATGCCTTGCCAACGGTCAAAGTAATAACTTTCATTATAATTAGTGCGAAACGGTAAACGATTAAAGATCGATTCCGACAATTCCTTAGGATCCTTTTGCCATTGCTTGACGGTATATCCCTTTATGAAGGCTTCGTATAATTTGCGGCCAATAACACTTATGGCTTTTTCTTCAAAATTTTTTGGTTCAGAAATATTTTCCTTACCCGCTTCTTTTTTTAAAAATTCTTCAACTTCAAATGGTTTAAGATTGATGTTGTAAAAGGTATTGATAGTTTCCAGGTTGATGGGCATCTGATACACTTTGTTTTTATAGGTCGTTAAGACTTGATGGAAGTAGCTATTAAATTCGGTAAAACGACTGATGTAATCCCAAACCTTGGGGCTAGAGGTGTGAAAAATATGAGTCCCATATTTATGATAGTGAATCTTGGTTTCCACATCATCAACCGAATAACAATTACCACCGATGTGGTCTCTTTTTTCAATAATCAAGACACGCTTGTTGAGTTCGTTGGCGATGCGTTCGGCAATAACCGAACCAAAAAATCCTGCCCCAATAATAACGTAATCGTAAGCACTATAATTAAAGGGTTTTTCGGACATAGATCACAAAATTTCCAATAGAAGTTGTTTGAGTGTAATTGTCTGAGACAAAAATATAAAAATTCTTCAGAGAACAACGAGCATTTGATTGCTCACAGGCTTCAAGGCCGGCACCACGCTCCAAACTATACATTCCCCCGGGCATGGCGTCAATAATGAGTTTGGGACGTTTTTCGGTGACATCTTCCGTGAACTCGAGCATCATGTTCTTGGCATGGACATGGGGTATAAAGAAAATCGGACTCATATAGGAATATCTGGAAGGGGCTTTCCGCGCACTCATGAAATTCAGGGTAGCTTTTGATCCCCAAACAAGAATGGAATCATCGGGGTTTGAGTTGCTTTTTATGTAATCAACAATTTCTCGCAGCGGTTGCTGCTCGCTAAAAATAGTCTGCACATGGGTGCGAATTCGCGGGATACCCAGTGCTAGAAAAATTATAGCGATTATCGTAATGGGTAAAAAAGCATAACGTTTTATTAGTTCGTGTGGTATGGTAATCCTACTCGCCACGATCGCAATGGTGGCAATCAGCAGGATAGGCAGGATGACCGTAATTTGATAGTGGTAAAAAGGTTTATAAAGGGTAAAGTTGCTTAAAAATACTTCAATTGGAAAAAGTATAATTGCCAAAAAAGTCAGCGGGCGTATGGATTCTAGGAGACGTTTTTTTAGAAAGACATAGACAACTCCCAGCCACCCCAAAAAAGAAGTAAGCAATATAGGACTGAGGAAAATGTGGTGCGCAAAGGCTACCCATCGAGCTAGGAGTGAAGTTGAGTCCACTGCTTCGTCAAGAGAGGTTGTGGCGTGGGAAAAGTTAAAAATAAGATAGGTGTCAAAGAAGAGGCCCAGGCTGTGGTGGTAAAAAAAATATCCTACGATAGGTGCTGCGATTGACACAAATCCCGCCAACGACCAACCATACGCCGAGATTAGTTTGGGAATATCCTTACGGAGTAAATATGCCCAGTAAACCAATATGGCAGTGCCCATCCCTACGAATGTAGGTTTAATAAAGAAAAGCAGCCCTTGGAGTACGCCGGCGGCAAAAAATGTTTTTTTAGTAAATGAATTGCAGGCTAGGAGTAGAAGGAAGCTTTCTAAAAACAACGCATAAAACGATGGCACATTACCACCGCGAAGCCAGTAGCCAAGTAGGCAACCCACGCCTAAAGTGCCCAAACACGCCACAGAGCGTGAAACGTATTTCTTAAGCAATGTATAGTGTGCCAAGAGTAAGAAAAAAGTGATAAAAAAGGAGATAATTCCGACCCCCCAGTACGAGGATCTGCCTACAAGTAGAGCGAGTATCTCAAACAAGTAGAGCACCGGCCCTTTATGATCCCAGACGTCACGGTACAGAAGATCGCCGTGGAGGAGGCGTTCCGCGGTATAGAGAAAAACACCTTGATCAGTCCCGGGATATTTTAAGAAAGCTGGTAAAGAAAGAGTAATGGCGATGCCAAAGAAAAGTGCGGTTGGTGAGACAATCGCCTGTTTAAGTTTACCGAACATACGTAAAACGGAAGATAATTACCTGGGTAAAAGCTTTGCAGGCCATTTCAAAAATACGCCACGTGGCGGTTGCCTTGCCGGTTTTACGCACCTCGTGATCGATAGCGATTTCGAAGTATCGCATACCAAGTTGACGGACCATCCCCGTGACAATCAGATTTGGAGTGAGAGTGAGACTGGACATGGATGCAAAGATGCTCTTGAATTTTTCAGTACGCATCAAACGGTAAGGAGAGTTTACATCCTTAATGGATTTACCATAAAAAAACCAAACAACGACGCGGCTAATGAAGCTAACCAGACTTCGTCCCAATGATTGCGCACGGTGGTGGCGTGAGCCTATAAGAAAATCGTACTCGTTTCGCTTGTTCCATAATTTGTGGAATTCACTGGCGGGCATTTCGTTGTCGGAATCAGTTTGGAATAACCATGGAGTAGTGCTATTTTCACGGTACGCTTGTAAAATCGTTGGTCCATGACCACTATTCGTTTTGTGGTGAACAATTAAACGTGGGTTCTTATTGGCAATTTCATTGAGAATGGCTAAGGTGCCATCTTTTGATCCATCATTGTAGATGTGGAGTTGGAAATCCAATGCTAATTTTTCTAATTCGCTAGTCCATTGATCGACTACCGAAGCAATAATTGCCGCTTCATTATAGACAGGCATGACAACCGCTAAGATTGGACGATCCATACAGTTTTTTTGAACTATAAAGTACGTAAAACACAAAGCATTGTAGCGTAATAATAGCAAAAAAGCAAATCATAAGCACCGGAGTAAGTCGGTTTACAAGCCGACGAAATCATGCTAAGATTGCGGCATCATTCAGTTAGCATAAAAAGTCTTATGCGGGAATCGCCGTACACATTTTCAGCCGAACCTTCCGGCACACACGCCATAATTTTAAGTGAAGTCCCCCCACAATCCAAGGTGCTGGATGTCGGTTGCGCGGGTGGATACCTGGGTGAATTTTTGTCTACCTATAAAGGTTGTGAAGTGTGGGGGATTGAACCGAGGGAGCAAAGAGCGAACACATCGCTTCAGATATATAAGCAGGTGATTAATGCCCCGATTGAAAAAGCTCTTAACGAAGGAGTCCTTGAAGAGGCGTCTTTCGATGTTATCATTCTCGGTGATGTACTCGAGCATCTACCAGCTCCGGAAGAAGTTTTACAAAAGTTAAAAAAGTACTTACAACCAAGGGGCCGTATGGTCATTTCTCTTCCCAACGTAGCCCATTATTCAGTAAGATGCAGTCTGCTGTTTGGAAAATGGGACATGGCTGATAGTGGAATTTTGGATAGAACGCATTTGCATTTTTATACGTTTAAATCCGCCCAACAACTTATCACGGCACAAGGATTGCATATTGAACGGTATCGTCCACGCGGCGATCTGGAAAGATGGTTTAGAAAGATTGGCTTAGAAGCTGTTGGTAAGAAAATCCTTTATTTTTTCCCAGGTTTGTTTGCTTTTCAATTTATTTTTGTAGCGGAAAATAGTTAAAAGTCTATGCAACCAATAAATATTGCCATTGTTCGCGGCGATTCCCTCAAAAAACAAGAAACACAGGTTTTCGAGCAATTCGACAAGGAAAAATTCAACATCACTGCCTGCTGCGGTCTAAAAAATATTCCTTCGCTCGAAGGTGTTTCGCTGCCGGTAAAGCGCCTCCGTTCATCGGCCGACACCTTTGTTGGAAAAAATTTCTATAAATACCTTTTCGGGCGCTACAACATGTTATTTGGGCTTGAAAATGAATTGCGCGCCTATGATATTGCCCACACGGTCGAACTATACAATTATTATACACTCCAGGCTGTTCGTGCGAAGCGGTTAAACACGAAATTAAAAGTGGTTACTACCGTCGTAGATAATACTTTTGGCAGATTTGAATATAATTATTGGCCACGCTTCCGAATGCCTCCGGCCTATTGGCGTGAAAAAATTAACGGTATCATGCAAGAAAGTATTCGCGGCATTGATGCGTTTTTAGCAATATCATCGTACTCCGCAGAACTTATCCGCGATTTGGGAGCCCCCCAGAACAAAATAACTATTATCCCTGAAGGATTCGTCTTGCCACCGGTTAAGAAGGCAGATGGTTTGATTAAAAAATACGGATTGGAAGGTGCGTCATTTTATCTTTCCATTAGTCGTCAGGTTTGGGAAAAAGGGGTCTATGACGTGCTTTACTCGTGGAAAATGTACCAGCATAGTTCACCAAAAGCCGCTCAACAAATATTAGTCATGGTAGGTGATGGGCCTGAATATGCAAACATTGATCGGCTCATCAAGGAGTTTAATTTGAAAGCCAACGTCAAGCACATTAAAACAATTCCCTATGAGGATTTACAACAATTATACCCACATGCCAGAGCACTTTTGTTGGGAAGTACTCCGACTCGTACCTGGCAAGAGCAGTATGGGTATGTGCTAGCCGAGGCGATCATGCATGGTTGCCCGGTTATTTCCACCATTTCGGGCGCCATTCCTGAAGTTATTGAAAATGCTGGTATTTTAGTACCACCGGCAAACCCCGTCGCCATTAAAGATGCTTTACTAACAATTGAAAATGCTGAAAAATATCAAAAACTTAAAGAACACTGCCAACAAGTTAAAGAAAAGTTTTCCGGAGACCTTTATAAGGAGCGGTTGATAAAGGCATATTTTTCCGTGGTATGAAGCTGTCGATCATCATCCCCGTCTACAATGAGCAAAATACCATTTTAGAAATTCTCAAACGAGTTGAAAATGTCGTTCTTCCTATCTCAAAAGAAATCATTATTGTCGATGACTGCTCGACAGACGGTACAAGGGATCTCTTGAAAGCTGCAATCACCAAACATACTGTTATCTGGCAAAAAAGAAATCAAGGAAAAGGTGCCGCTCTTCAAACGGGGCTAGGCCGCGCAACAGGTGATTATGTCGTTTTTCAAGACGCTGATCTTGAATATGACCCCACCGATTTAGGGGTGTTGTTGCAACCCATCCTCACGAACCAAGCAGCGGTGGTAATAGGCTCGCGTTCTCTCGAAAACAACAGCGCATCACGTATAAAATGGCGCCATCCCCATCCTTTAACGTACATCGGTAACCTGTTAATCGTTTGGCTTATTAAAGTCCTCTATCAGCGAAAAGGAAATGATTTTTTTGCGTGCTATAAAATAATGCCTCGTAGGCTATTGGAAGATCTAAAAGTTGAAGCACGGGATTTTTCTTACGATATCGAATTATTGTGCAAATTATTTAGGAAAAATATTGTTATCACTACGGCCCCCATACATTATAATCCTCGGACATTTGCCGAAGGCAAAAAAATTACCTATAGTGACGGCCTAAAAGCGCTCTGGGCGATAGGTAAATGGCGATTTAAAAAAATATAATCACCTATGGCAAGAAAAACCTCTCACGGCGAAACGGGCCTATCTTTATTGGAAACACCAGCTTTCTATTTTAGAAAAAGAACAATAGAACCTTTTTTGACCAACTGCAAAGTCTATGTTGATTTAGGGTGCGGATACAATGCACTTTTATTAAAGTGGGTTATACAGAAGTTTAAAATAGAAAAAGCGGTTGGGATAGATTTGTCGTGCAACCAGGCGCTGGCGAACGAAAAAATCTCATTTCTCAACGGCAACCTCAACAACGATCTTAACTTGGCAGATAATTCGGTTGATCTAGTGACGTCGTTAGCTGTGTTGGAACACTTAGCTAATCCTCTCAAAAATATCCAAGAGATTTATCGAATTCTAAAACCGGGGGGTCGCTTAGTTTTAACAACGCCTACACCTTTATCAAAACCTATTCTAGAATTCCTGTCATTCAAGCTCGGCCTCATAAACGAAGATGAAGTAAAAGACCACAAAGATTACTTTAACCTCAAGCGACTGAGAGATATGCTAGTTCCAACCGGCTTTCAAGAACAAAAAATCCAGGCGAGTACTTTTTTGTTTGGCTTAAACAATTTTGTAGTGGCTGTAAAGTAGGCACGCCTTCATATGTCCGGAGTAGTAGGATTTAAATTTCTATCTTGATTTTAAAAATGAAATATGCTATTATGACCAAAATTATTAATTAATTTAACAGTTATTGTTATGCATATTACAAAGAACATCATGCCGGAATTTGTTGATAATCGCGGTTCGATTACTAAAATTTTAGATGACGGAAAGACCGCCCCTCGAAGTATTCTCTATATTGTTAGTAAAAAGGGTTCAGTTCGTGCCAATCATTATCATAAAGAAGATTCACATTACGTTTATTTGCTTAGCGGTAAAATGGAGTATTTTGAAGCACCGGTCAAAGATGGTATTCCCGATCAGTCAAAACGTGAATCGGTCGTCTTAGCATCAGGAGACATGGTGTACTCTCCACCTATGCTGGCCCACGCCATGCGTTTTCTCGAAGATACCACCTGGGTTGTTCTCGCAATGAATTCGCGAAGCCAAGACCACTACGAAGCGGATACTGTCCGCGTAAAATTAATTTAATATATGTCTGAGAGGCTGACTGCTACCCTAGCGCGACGAACGACCTGTCGCGTTTGTGAAGGAAAAAATTTGAAGAAGGTATTATCTCTTGGTTCAACACCGCCAGCCAATGCATTTTTACGCCAAGAAGATTTAAATAAAAAGGAAGAATCTTTTCCTTTGGAGTGTTATTTCTGCCAACAATGTAGTTTTGTCCAACTTCTGGACATAGTCTCCCCCGAGCTACTTTTTGGTAATTACGTATATGTCTCTTCGACCTCGCCGGTTTTCATCGCTCACTTTGAAGAATTTGCACAAACTATTTGTAAACGCTTCGAATTACAAAAAGAATCATTGATTGTGGATGTTGGTAGTAATGATGGAATTCTACTTCGACCATTTAAAAAATTAGGGATGACCATTCAAGGTGTTGACCCGGCAACTAAAATTGCAGAGATGGCAACGGCAAATGGAATTGAAACTATTCCAGCTTTCTTTAATAAAGATGTTGCCCATACAATCCGTTCAGCAAGAGGCCCGGCTCAGATCATAACTGCTACCAGCGTCTTTCCTCATGTCGATGACCTCAACTCTCTGGTTGCGGCTATCAAAGAACTCCTGGCAGATAACGGTATTTTTATTGTAGAAGCCTATTACTTGGTTGATATGGTAGAAAAAAATCTTTTTGATACGGCGTACCATGAACATTTATCGTATTTTACCGTTGATACCCTCACCACGCTCTTTAACCGCTTGGGAATGGAAGTTTTTGATGTTGAGAAAACCGACACACACGGCGGATCTTTGCGCGTTTTTATACAAAAACATGGTGGCGGCAGAAATATCCAAAATTCAGTCCAGAAATTTATTAACGAAGAGAAGAACAAAAAAATTAATAAGGAAGAAACGTTCCTTGAATACGAAAAAACAATTCAAAAAAACAAAGAGGATCTCCTGGCTATGCTGCGCACGCTCAAAGCGCAAGGTAAAAAGATTGTTGGATATGGTGCCCCGGCGAAAGGCAATACCTTATTAAATTATTTTGGCATTGGGACAGATTTGCTTGATTATATCGTGGACGATAGTTCTTGGAAACAAGGCTTGTATTCGCCTGGCAAGCATATTCCGATAGTGTCATCTGACGTATTGCGTCAGGATAAGCCTGATTATATTCTTATTTTAGCCTGGAATTTTGCTCGTCCCATCATGGAACGTTTCCTTGATTTAAATTTAAAATTCATCATCCCCGTACCCCGACCAGTCATTATCGAAGATTTGGTCGACTTGGACCTTTTTACCATTGTCGAAGGAATCCAAGGAGAAGCGCCTCTGCTTGAGGGTAAAAAAGTAGTGATTACCGGCGGCTCCGGATTCATCGGCAGCTACATGATAGCCGCCATTGATTTCTTAAATCGTCATTATTTTAAAAAACCCTGCGAGATACTTTCCCTGGACAACCACATTATTGGTAAAAAAAACAACTTGTTGCGTGAAATTAACAGTGAGCACATTGAATATATAAATCACAATGTGTGCAATGCCATAAAGATTGATGGTCCAGTTGACTACATTATTTGTGCCGCCGGTGTTGCTTCGCCAGTGTACTACAAGCGCTATCCCATTGAAACGATTGAGGGCACCATTTTTGGCCTCAAAAACTCGCTTGAAGTCGCTCGTGAGAAACAAGTTAAGGGTATTCTCTATTTTAGTTCTAGTGAAATTTACGGCGATCCGGATCCAAACTTTGTTCCAACACCGGAAACATACAAAGGCAATGTTTCGTCTATTGGCCCACGTTCATGTTATGACGAGTCAAAGCGACTGGGGGAAACTTTTGCCCTGGCTTATTACAACGTACATAAAGTTCCCATTAAAATAGTTCGCCCCTTCAACATATTTGGCCCCGGCATGAGTTCAAAAGATTATCGCGTTATTCCAACTTTTTTGAGCCAAGGTTTGGAAGGCAAGCCGCTGACCGTCCATGACAAAGGAAATCAGACTAGAACATTTTGCTATGCAACAGATGCTGTCATCGGTTTCTTTAAGGTTTTATTAGCAGGTAGGGATGGGGAAGTATACAATATAGGGAACGCCAACGACGAAATCAATATGAAAGCTCTGGCTGATATGGTATCAGAAGATGTCTTTAATAAAAGTGTGCCGGTTTCACTGATTAGTTATCCAGACAATTACCCTCAAGATGAACCGCGCCGTCGATGTCCCGATCTAACAAAAATAACAACTGATTTGGGCTACAAGCCAGTAATCAACTTAAAATCCGGTTTACGTCGCTCCTATCTCTGGATGAAAAATGCCTTAATTTAACTATGCAAAAATTACGTTTCGGTTTAATTGGTTTCGGTCACTTTGGGAGACACTATGCCCGATTGCTGCAAAACATGCCTGGAGTAGAGCTCGTAACTATTGCAAATACTTCTGTTGAAATGTTTGCCGTCAATGGTAAAGATCTTCCGGATCATATTAAAAAGACCACCAATACTCAGGAAATTTTCAACGATGCCACAATTGATTGCGTAGTCATAGCTGCTCCACCTTCAACTCATAAGGATCTCATAGCGGCTGCCATAGAGGCCGGTAAGCATGTTTTGGTCGAAAAACCGATGGTAACAAGTATGGTCGAAGCCAAAGCTGTTGAAAAAGTAATGAAGAAAAAGAAAAACAAGGTTTTCATGGTTGGTTTTCAATATATTTACAATGATCACGTTCGTTACTTAAAAGAGCATCTTGGTGACTTGGGAGAGGTTAAATATGTGCTGGGGGAGCATCTCTACTGTGGACCATTTCGATCAGACATCGGTAGTTTTATGGATGCGGGCATACACGATTGCGCAATTTTGGAGTATTTGTTTTCACCAGGGAAAATCACAAAGGTTATAGGAGCGAGCAGTTCGTTGAAAAAGTCAAAAAAAGATGATTTTACAGCCGTTACAGTTACCTTTCAGAGTGGTCTAGCGGCACACATCCTAACTTCTTGGTATTGGCCAGAAAAAGTGCGCAAAGTGACACTAGTTGGAGATAAAGGAATGGCTCTCTTCAATGATCGCGATGAAACAAAATTAAAATGGATAAAAAACTCATATCCTGAATGGGATAGAAAGAAATCATCGATGTTTTTACACGGTATGATTGAGCAGCCAGCGGTCGTTCCGGTAAGCGCGCAGGAACCGCTTCTCAACGAATTGAAACATTTTATCGAGTGCGTTAATACAGACAGTAAACCTCTGACCAATATTGAGTTTGGGTCTAAGGTAACTAGGATGATGGAAGAAATAAGCGGGAGACTCAGTAAATTGTAAAGCAATATACTATGTCACAAAACAAAAATAGGTCCAAACTTTCCGAACGAGAATCGCTAGAAAAGAAACGAGCCTTTCTTGTTAAAATAGTTGGCGAAGCCGGCGTCCTTTTGAAGGATTATTTTACATCAAGAAATTTTAGCGTTAAGTCAAAAAAAGGTGTAGAAATTATTACAGAAGCCGATGATGAAGTTGATAAGAAATTACGTGAACAAATTAAGGCCGTCTACGCTGATAGCGAGTTTTTAACTGAAGAAACGGCTCCCAACGATTTCCGCGGTTATGAAAAAAAGAGAAATCTCTTTATTATTGATCCTATCGATGGCACCACAAACTTTTCGAGGGGTCGGCAGAATTTTTCCATCTCTATAGCCCTGGTGGATGAAGGTGTGACACAGGTCGCAGTGATTGGCGTGCCGATGATTGGTAAAATTTATGAAGCAGATAGGATAAATGAGCACGCTTTGGTGAATGGTAATTCGATTGAAGTGTCGGATACTTCTGATCTTAGTAGAGCCACTTTTGCTTGTGATTGGCCTTATGATCTTAATAAAAAGATGCAAATGGTTGAGATACTTAAACGGTTAACTGAAAAAGGTAATGTCCGATCAATCATTTCGGGAGGCAGTGCTGCAGCTGATTTGGCGGCCCTCGCCGAAGGTCAAAGCGATATCTATGTAATCCCAACGTTGAAGCCATGGGATGTCGCCGCCGCTTCATTACTTATTGAAAAAGCAGGTGGAAAAGTTACCCGATTAGATGGAAAACAATGGGATATTTTTCAAGCCGGAGATGGAATTCTGGTATCTAACGGATGTTTGCATAATGAGTTGGTTTGGCTTTTTGAATAAGTAATTATATGGGCGAACAACATATTATTCATCGAGGACAATGGGAAGGACAGTCACTTCCCAATAGTTTTGAGTCCTTTAAATTATACAAAACCAGCTTGGAAGGAGATGTGATGCTGTTAAATGATGGCAAAACTCTTGCTGTAGCGCATCCAGGTGATTTTACAGCTACCGATAAATCTTTTGAAGCGATGAGCCCGACAGATTTCGGTAAGCTCAAAGTAAAGAAAGGGGAGCAGCAGGGAGGTGCTGCGCCTTTTTTCACCGAATATCTGGCGGGCTGTTACGATCGAGGAATAAGTGCGACGTTTGAAATTAAAGGCAGCACGCCGGAGATGACGGCCAAGGCAGCACGCCGGACAGTAGAAACAATTAAAGAGATGCAAACTGAAGGATCGTTTAAAGTTCAAGGTAAGGAGGATTCGAAATTTTTAGAGGAAATAGGGATCCATTCTTTTTCTCCCGATGCAATTGTCGAAGCTAGACGTACGCTCGCGGAAACCGGATTGTCATTACGTATAGGATTTACCTGGCTCAGTAGTTATGAACACGCTAAAAATAATTCTATCGCCGCTCCCGCTTTGCGATATTATGAGCAAGGAAAGAATTGGGAGCAGGCTGGGATCAAAGCCGCTAAAGAACTAGGTTGTAACTTTGTATTTTTTGTCGAACCAAACAAAATGACTGCCGCGCTGGTGCAGGCAGCCCATGTTGCCGGTCTGGAACTTTATATGTACATCAGACCCAACGAAAATACCCCCGAATTGCGGAATGCATTGTTGCAATTGAAGGTTGATAAACTGCTTTATTAAAAATTGTTCGCCTCGAAATTCGCTGTTACCTATGTTTAGAGAAAAAATCCAGCGCTTGTGGAAGTCAAAAAAGCTACTACTCATAGTATTGGCAATTTCAAATCTGTTGGTTTTTTATTGGCTTTACGGTTTTCATCCCAATAATGATACGGATAGTTTTATTTTGACCATCAAATTCTTTAGGGGGTTGGATACGCCGTATGTTGATCCAATACGCTATTTAAATCCTTTCTATCCGCTTTTAGCAGGTAAGGTTTTGTATTTTCTATCACCAGCTCAAGCCTTAATTAGTCTCAACATTGTCTTTTACTTTATCATAATAGTGACGACGTTTAGTCTTATCCTTCGGGTCTATAAAAATCAAACTATCGCCTTTATAGCGACATTACTGGTAATTCCACACTACGCTTTAATCCGCTATGCCTTGACGCAGGTCCAAGACATGGGTGGATACTTTTGGTTTGTACTGACTCTCTATGCAGTGTGGCGTTGGTGGGAGAGGAAGCAGTCCCCCTGGCTATATTTGGGCAGTATTGCGGTCGCTTTTGGAATGTTAACCAAAGAGAGCGGGAGCATGGGGGCCTTATTTGCCGGCATGCTGTTTTTATTCGATAAAGTACCCGCTAAAGAAAAGGTTGTTTATTTTACTAAGTTTTCAATATTCCCTCTATTAGTCTTATTTGTCAATCAAATGCGCGGCCACGACCTTCAGTTTAACTCGTTTGATTTACTTAAGTATAGTTGGACATATTACGGAGCCGAGAATTATACATTTATCCGTTGGCTCGGTGTGAACACAACAACCTATAATGTGATCTGGGTGGCATTTTTCATCGGCCTATATTATTTTATAAAAAATTTCAAGCAATTGAGTCGCGAAATTAAACTATTTCAACTTGCCATTATTCCTTCGAGTTTAACCTATTTTATCTGGCCCGTTTTTATTGCACGAACCGTGGTCATCAGCGCCTGGTTCATTTTGCCTATGGCGGCATACGGCCTGTATGCAATATGCCAGAGATATCCCAGGGCCCACTCCGCCGCTGTTGGCTATGTACTTGTGGCGATATGCACGCCATATCTGCTACAGGGTGCACTGGGCTACGTCCATGTTTTTTCAATTATAGACAACTGCCACATAAAACCAAGCTGCATTTGGCAAACCTTTTATAAAAAACGCATGACACTCTAGTCACATGTTATCCGTATCGATTATCATTCCAACTTATAACGAAGCAAAAAATCTCCCATTGTTAGCGGAAGAAATTTTTAATTCAGTCAATAAAAAGTATGATGCTGAAATAATATTTGTTGACGACAACTCTCCAGACGGAACAGGGGACATTGCCGAGAGTTTGGGCAAAATATTTCCTGTCAAAGTAATACACCGTTCGGGAAAGCTCGGGTTAGGCAGCGCGGTTCGCGAAGGTTTTTTATTTTCCGAACGCCCGATCGTTGGAGTGATGGATGCCGATTTAAGTCATGATCCGTCCGTAATAAATACCATGCTAGAAGAGCTCGCTAGTAGTGATATCGTTATTGGTAGCCGATTTGTGCAGGGAAGTGTTGTCGAAAACTGGATACCATGGCGTAAAAGATTATCTCAGATTGGCGTTTTTTTAGCACGACGCCTAACCGGCGTGCACGATCCGCTCAGTGGCTATTTCTTTTTAAAGCGCTCAGTTATTGAAGGTGTTGTGCTGGATACAACGGGTTATAAGATTCTTCTGGAATTGTTGGTAAAAGGTCATTATAAAAAACTAAAAGAAATCTCCTACAACTTTAGAATGCGTAAACACAGTACTTCAAAATTAAATAATAAAGAGTACTTATTATTTTTAAGTCAACTTATCCGCTATTCGTTATATAAATATATTTTTCACCCCTAGGCGGCGGGAATGTACAAAGTCCTTTATTTGTGGTATGGTTTTCGAGCATCGATAAGCATTTTTTAGAATAATTATGAAGAAAAAGAATGTTTTTATTACGGGTGTGGCCGGCTTCTTGGGAAGCTCACTAGCTGAAGCGCTTCTTAGTCATGGGCATAGTGTGTCGGGTTGTGATACTCTTATTGGGGGGTATTTGGATAATGTTCCAGAAGGTGTTGAATTCTATCAGATCGACTGTGGATATTTAAATACAATGAAAAAATTGCTTAAGGATGTGGACATCGTTTACCATACCGCTTGCACCGCCTACGAAGGTCTCAGTGTTTTTTCACCACATTTGGTATGTCAAAACACTTTTCAAATTACGGCGACCGTTGCCACTGCCGCAGTAGATATGAAAGTAAAACGCTTTGTAAATT